>NZ_JAWOTT010000009.1:0-159986 GCF_033338995.1 Vibrio sp. Vb0304 | reverse complement strand
TGCGATTAACGCACTTTCAATGTCGCAAGACCAATCAGAACAAGAACCATAGAAATAATCCAGAAACGCACGATTACGCGAGGTTCTGGCCAACCTTTCAATTCGTAGTGGTGGTGAATCGGTGCCATACGAAAAATGCGCTGACCACGCAGTTTGTATGAACCCACCTGCAGAATGACTGACAGCGTTTCCATCACAAACACACCGCCCATGATCACCAACACCAACTCTTGACGAACGAGAACAGCAATAGTGCCCAATGCACCGCCAAGCGCTAGTGAGCCGACATCACCCATGAACACTTGTGCTGGATACGTGTTAAACCACAAGAAACCAAGGCCTGCACCGACGATTGCTGTACATACGACAACCAACTCAGAAGCATGTGGTAAGTATGGAATATGAAGGTATTCAGAGAAGTTAACGTTACCGGTCGCCCATGCAATAACCGCGAAGCCTGCTGCAACAAGAACCGTTGGCATGATTGCCAAACCGTCTAGACCATCAGTCAGGTTAACCGCGTTACTTGTACCTACAATGACAAAGTAAGTCAGAATGATATACATCAAACCAAGCTGCGGCATGATGTCTTTAAAGAATGGCACCACTAGCTGAGTTGCTGCTGTGTCTTTACCGTAAGCATACAATGCGAAAGCGACGACAAACGCGATCAACGACTGCCAGAAGTACTTCCAACGCGCGATCAAGCCATCGGTATTTTTGCGTACCACTTTACGATAATCATCAACAAATCCGACCGCACCGTAGCCAAGTAAGACTGTCAGTACCGCCCATACGTAAGGGTTGGATAAGTCTGTCCATAGCAAAATCGTGATTGAGATGGCCGCTAAGATCATGATACCGCCCATTGTTGGGGTACCACGCTTACTAAAGTGAGATTCAGGACCTTCGTTACGCACTACCTGACCAATTTGCAGCATTTGCAAACGCTTGATCATGATCGGTCCCATCCATAATGACAGACCTAGAGCGGTTAATACGCTTAGGATTGCTCGAAAAGACAAGTATTCAAACAATCGGAAAAAAGACAGGTATGGCTGTAGCAGCTCGGCAAGCCAAATAATCATTAATAATACTCCTTCAAAGCAGCAGCGACTTCAAACATACGTGCACCGTTCGCTCCTTTCACCAATATCGTATGGTTTTCAGGAACGGCTTGGTCTAGATGCTGCTTGATGTATTCAATCATCTCTTGGTGCGTCTCAAAATGAATGCCTTGGCAAAGATCACTGATCACCTTGGCGTCTGCACCATATGTGAGAACATGTTCAAATTTTTGTGGGGCAGCATGTTCCCCGACTTGACGATGAAGTGCAAGACTTTCCTCGCCCAATTCCGCCATATTACCTAAAATCAGCCAGCGTTGACCTGGGAAAGCGGCCAATAAATCAACTGCCGCTTTCATGGCTGGCACGCTCGCGTTGTAGCTGTCGTCAATCAATTTTATCTTTTCGCTCAGCGCTTCAACCTCGACGCGACCTTTCACTTTGTTCAAATGTTTAAGGCCAGCGCGAACCTCTTCTAATGTGGCGCCCATTTGTAACGCAATAATAGAAGCAGCGATGGCATTCGCAACGTTGTGTTGACCTATAATACCCAGAGACAGTTCAATTTCTTGTGAGCTTGCTGCGATATGTAAGTCAAAGCTTGCTTCACCTGCGGCGTTCAATACGATGTTAGAAGCGAAGAAGTCTGCATCAGTATTACTTTGTGAAAAAGTAATGACTTTCTTATCTGCTAACACTTCATCCCACTTGGCTTCACCATTGCTGTCTAGGTTAACAATCGCAATACCACCAGCTGAAAGGCCTTGGTAGATTTCACCTTTGGCTTGTTTCACGCCATCGATAGAACCAAAGCCTTCAAGGTGAGCGGCTGCTACATTGTTCACTAACGCGATATCTGGTTTTACTAACTGAGTCGTGTAAGCAATTTCACCTATATGGTTAGCACCAAGCTCAATCACGGCATAATCATCATCCTGCTGTGAGCGTAATAATGTCAACGGAACACCAATATCATTATTGAAGTTACCCGCCGTGAATAGCACTTTGCCTTTCAATTGCAGGATACTCGCAACCATTTCTTTTACGGTCGTTTTACCGCAACTTCCGGTGATCGCAACGGTAGGTGTTTGGCATGCTTGATGCACCCAAGAAGCAAACTCACCCAATGCAAGTTTGGTATCCGACACCACAATTTGCGGCACATTCACATCTAAGCGTTTTTCCACGAGTAAAGCACCGGCACCTGCATCTACCGCTTGTTGGCAAAAGTTGTGCGCATCAAAGCGCTCCCCTACTAACGCCACAAATAGAGCCCCACGCTCAATCGCTCGTGTATCAGTAGAAACCGCGTCGATAAGTAGATCGTCGCCGAATCGCTCGCCACGTGTGATGTCTGCAATTTGAGATAACGTTACTTTGATCATGAGGTCAATCCTAAAAGTTGCATTGCGGACTCGCGGTCGGAGTAATGAATCGTTTCGCCATTACGAATCTGATAATCTTCATGGCCCTTCCCTGCTAACAAGATAATGTCGTTTGGCGAAGCATTTTCAATGGCATAAGACAGTGCTTTGAAGCGGTCATGCTGAACAATCGCTTCAGCAGGTTTTGACAGCCCAGCTAACATGTCTTTCACAATCTGAACCGGGTCTTCGCTGCGTGGGTTATCGTCAGTCAACACCACTCTGTCGCCTAGACGCTCTGCAATTTCCGCCATCATTGGGCGCTTACCTGCATCGCGATCGCCACCGCAGCCAAAAATAGCCCACAGCTGGCCTTCACAATGAACTCGTAAAGCTTGCAGCGCTTTTTCTAAAGCATCAGGAGTATGGGCATAATCAACCACGACTTTGGCACGATCCTCAGTTTGGAATAACTCCATTCGGCCGAGTACAGGTTTCAGTTGACCTGCGGTTTCGAGTAACGCTTGTTTCTCTTTACCTAAGCTTAATAAGGTCGCAAAAGCGAGCATTAAGTTGGTTGCATTAAACTCACCAATCAATGGCGCGTGCAATTCACCTGAGCCAAATTTACCATCGAACTTAATAGTAATCCCTGACTCCGCGTAACTGACTTCCGTCGCCCAAATTGCGCTTTCAAATTCAGTGTTCGGTTTGAGCGAAACAGCGACCGCATTACTTAACTGCGACGCCCATTGATGACCTACTTCATCATCAACATTGATAATGGCACGTTCACATTGGTGTTGCGTGAACAACCCAAGCTTTGCATTGGCATACTCTTCCATCGTGCCATGGTAATCAAGATGGTCACGACTTAAGTTAGTAAACACGCCCGCCGCAAATGATAATGCTTTGACACGACCTTGCGTCAGGCCATGGGAAGATACTTCTAGCGCGGTGTATGTGGCTTGTTGATTTGCGAGAGAGGAGAGCGTTTTCTGAATTTCAACGGCATTCCCCGTTGTATTCGCAGCTTGTTGCAAGTTATTGAGGAAGCCATTTCCTGTTGTTCCCATTACCGCCGCTTTATGGTCAAGCAGTTCTAGCCATTGCGCTATTAACTGGGTAATGGTGGTTTTGCCGTTGGTGCCGGTGACACCGATCAAATCCATATCAGGGTAAGCATAAAGCTTTCCAGCAATTGCGGATAAACGTTGGTCCAACCTATCGATGTAAATGACGGGAACATCATCAATGATTTCCACCGTACCATGTGTTTTGACATCGCAGGCTTGCGCCAGGGCTGCATTTGCACCTTGCTCAATTGCAGAAGCAATGAATTTACGCCCATCCACAACATGGCCAATCACTGCTACAAACGTGGTTCCAGGTTGAACTCTTCGGCTGTCGAGCTCCAATTCAGAAACAAGAACGGACGATAAGCTAGGGCAATCCACCCAAGGGGAAAGCAGCACGTCCATACTGATGGCTTTAGTCATATTTGTTCTCCGAGCTTTGGCTCAGGTTTTCTTAATTTTGTTTGCTCAGTAAACCACAGGGCTTACTGTTGGAATTTGTTTTCGTCAGGTGCAACATTGAGTATTTGTAGCGCGCCTTTCATGATTTCAGAGAAGACAGGAGACGCTACCGAACCACCATAGTAGTCATCGCCTTGAGGCTCATTTACGATCACCACCAAAGCAATTCGCGGATCGCTAACCGGAGCAAGCCCAGCCGTGTAGGTGATGTACTCATCGCTGTACCCACCAGCAGAAGCTTTACGTGATGTACCCGTTTTCGCTCCCACTCGATAACCAGGAACTGCCGCTCTGCGAGCCGAGCCCCCTTTTTGAGTTACGGTTTCCAACATGTCTAATACTTGACGCGCATACTTCGCACTCACCACTTGGCGTGACATGTCATGATCATTGCTTTCGATAATATGAATAGGCTCGTATTTGCCAAGGTTTCCAAGCGTCGCATAAGCATGGGCTAGCTGGATTGGTGTAATCGATAGACCATAACCAAACGCAATCGTGGCGCGCTCAATTGGCGACCAACGAGTTCGTGTAGGAAAAATACCCGTCACTTCCCCAACTAGGTTTAGGCCAGAAAGCTCACCAAAACCCACTGAACTGTACAGCCCAAGAAGCGCCTCTACCGGCATTTGCATTGCTAGCTTCGTCACACCGATATTACTCGACTTTTTAAGGATCGTGGTCAAGCTCGCTTTGCCTACGCGAGAGACATCTCTGACTCGACTACCACCTAAACGTAGGACACCATTACCGGTATCTACGATGGTATCTTTATCGGCTATCCCATTTTCTAAGGCGGCTAAAATAACGAAAGGCTTAATGGTCGAACCGGGCTCCATTGAGTCCGTGATCACTCGGTTACGCATTTGATAGCTTTGCCAATCGCTACGATTGTTAGGGTTGTAAGAAGGAGCATTAACCATGGCCAATACGGCGCCCGTTTTTACATCCAACATGACAACGGAACCTGAAGTGGCGCGGTGGTCCGCAACAGCTTGCTTAATCGCACGATACGCAATCGCCTGTAGGCGCTGATCGATGGTTAACTGAAGTGATTTACCTTCTTGCTTGTCTTGCCAAGCAATGTTTTCCACAACACGACCATAACGGTCTTTACGAATAGTTTTCTTACCCGCCGCGCCAGTGAGCCACTCATCGTAGCTACGCTCCACACCTTCTAGGCCATGCCCGTCAATGCCTGTCACACCGACTAAGTGAGCACTGACCTCACCTGCAGGATAATAACGACGAGATTCCGACTTAAGGCCAACACCTGGCAGCTTTAGCTCACGAATATAGTTCGCCATGGCCGGACTGACCTGGCGCTGCAAGTAGATAAAGCGGCGTTTTTCATTGCGCTTGATTTTGTCTATTAACCCTTGTCGGTCAATACCAAGAACATCCGCTAATGCATGCCAACTTTTGGTCTGGCTTAACGCGTTTTCTTTAAATATCGTGGCAGGATCTGCCCAAACCGCCTCAACCGGTACACTGACAGCAAGCGGCTCACCATTTCGATCCGAAATAATACCGCGAGCAGAAGGAATGGATTTAACACGAACCGAACGGAGGTCACCTTGTTTAATCAGGTTATCTGGCTCAATGATTTGGATGTAGGCTACGCGTGCCACCAAAAGGGCAAATGCACAAAAAACAAAAAACAGTAATAGATGGAAGCGCCAACGAATCAAGAAAGATTCTTCGACCGCCACTTTCACTGCTTTGTTATCGGTTTTCTTATCCCCCGTAGCCGCTTTCTCTTTTGCTACAGGTTTACGCTTATTGGCTTGTTTCGTGTTGGATTTTTTTCTAATCATTTGAGCGTGACAACCACTTCTTTATCGCCATCAGGTCGTTTCATTTCAAGTTCTTTTTTGGCAAGGTCTTGAACACGACTGTGTTCCGCGAGGGCAGTTTCTTCCAACATTAAGTTACGCCATTCGCTATCTAATCGTTCTCGTTCAACCAACGTATGGTCTTTCTCGGTGATCGCTTGACGCGCATGGTGGGTAGCAAATACCACTCCCATTGCCGATGCCACGATCAATAGCAACAACAGTAATGGCCAGCGACCAACAGTGAGGAGATCTGTTGCAATCAACTTAGCAAGATTAGGAGTGGGTTTCGTCATAATAATTAAAGCTTTTCCGCAATTCTTAACACAGAGCTGCGCGAGCGAGGGTTCATTTCAATTTCTTGTTTGCTTGGCTTGATCGCTTTGCTCACCGCTTTCATATTCGCACTACCAAGAGCACGAATTTGCTCTTCCGTCATTGGAATACCGTGTGGCACTTCAGGCCCTTTGCTCTCTTTACGGATAAAACGTTTGACCATACGATCTTCCAGAGAGTGGAAGCTAATCACAGATAAACGGCCTTCAGGAGCCAGAATGCTCGCCGCGCCTTTAAGTGCTGTATCAATTTCTTCTAACTCACTGTTGATGTAAATACGAAAAGCCTGGAAAGCACGAGTCGCAGGGTGTTTTTTCTCTTTAAAACTTTTCGGTGCGGCATCTGAAATCAATTTTGCCAGCTGACCTGTGCGAACCATTGGCTCATTTTCTTCATCTTCACGGTAGGCAACAATCGCTTTTGCAATACGGCGCGCATGTTTATCTTCCCCAAACTCGCGAATGACCCAAGTGATATCATCGAGGTCTGCTTCCATCAACCATTGAGATACTGGAACACCTGATGTCGGGTCCATACGCATATCTAGCGGACCATCTTTCATAAAGCTAAAGCCACGCTCTGCGTCGTCTAACTGAGGAGAAGAAACGCCTAAATCCAGCAGAACACCATCCACTTTTCCAACTAGCCCATACTCTTCAGCATACTCAGCAATACCAGAAAATGGACCATGAATAATGGTGAAGCGAGGGTCATTGATTTTTCCTGCCTCAGCGATCGCTTGAGGGTCACGGTCGATACTGTACAGTCGGCCATTTTCACCGAGTTTAGATAGAATTGTCCGGCTGTGACCGCCACGGCCAAATGTTCCATCAATATAGACGCCGTCTGGTTTGATAGCTAAGCCATCAATGGATTCATTTAATAACACGGAAATATGTTGGAAGGTTTCGGTCATAGCTTTCTCGTTGAATGATCTTGAAGCGATTCTTTAGTGTACTGATTTCCTACATCATCGCCACCACAAGTCTAAAGTTAGACGTGATTTACGCCAAGTTTATTGGTAATGACATAGTTTGCGTCAATTAAATGCAAAAAACCCATCACTACTAAAAGTAATGATGGGTCTCGAATAGGTGGAGCCGACACATAAGCCGGGTTCTGTTCCGCTTGCGCGGCGGTAGCCATTCGTCTAGGCCAGCAATCACTCACTGGCTCGAGCAACCTACCCGCCTCCTTACGCGAGCAACGCAATGTGGAGGCCTATTTGGTCTTGCTTCAGGTGGAGTTTACCCTGCTACGAACTATTGCTAGTCGTCCGGTGCGCTCTTACCGCACCCTTTCACCCTTACCTGTACCCTTACGGGCCATCGGCGGTCTTCTCTCTGCTGCACTTGTCGTAGGCTTGCGCCCCCCAGGCGTTACCTGGCACCTTGCTCTATGAAGCCCGGACTTTCCTCCCCTTTGTCAGTCTCCCGAAGGACGTCAACGTCAGTCTCCCAAAGGGACTTCGACGTCAGTCTCCCGAAGGACATCAACAAAGCAGCGACTACCCAGTCAGCTCCGAGGGCGGATTGTATAGAGTTCTCACTTCAGAGTCTAGTTAGATCACAGATATGATGAAATGAATGCACTAAGTGATGACTTTTTAGTCAACGTGCCAAAAATAGATAATAAAATGGCCGATGCCTAAACATCAGCCCTCATTGACCATTTATCTCGCTAGCGGCACTTAGTCTAAGTTTTCTAAGCCCCATTTATATAGCGCATTCTTCTTCAAGTTATGTATTTCTGCCACCAAAGCAGCTGCTTTTTTCAAAGGCAGCTCTTTGGTCAAAATCCCTAACGTGCGTAAAGCATCTTCAGGTAGTGAGTCGTCTGTTATTTCACGATGGCCATGTACCAACAATACCATTTCACCACGCTGTTGATTATCGTCACTTTTCACCCATTCAATCAGCTCACCTAACGGCATGCCTTGAATGGTTTCAAAGGTTTTTGTTAGCTCTCTTGCCAACACAACTTCTCTATCTGGGCCAAGAACGTCTAACATGTCTTGTAGAGAGTCTAAAATACGGTGCGGTGACTCGTAAAAAATACACGTACGCTCTACCGAAGCAATCTCTAGGAATTTATCCTTACGACCTTTGCTTTTCGGTGGTAAAAAACCTTCGAAGCTAAAGCGATCAGATGGCAAGCCAGAGGCACTTAACGCCGTAATGACCGCACAAGCACCTGGAAGAGGCACAACTCTAACGCCCGCTTGACGACATTTTGTCACCAAATGGTATCCTGGGTCGCTGATAAGTGGCGTACCAGCGTCAGAAACTAATGCGATAGACTGACCGGAAAGCAGCTTTTCTACCAAAACTTGTGCTTTTTGCTGCTCATTGTGGTCGTGTAGAGCAAAAGTTTTGGTTTGAATATTGAAGTGAGACAGTAATTTGCCCGTATGTCGAGTATCCTCAGCGGCAATGATGTCCACAGTCGACAGAATTTCGATAGCACGTTGGGTGATATCCGCTAAATTTCCGATTGGAGTCGGTACGATATAGAGAGTTGGCCCCTCATTCGGCAACTTATTTTTATCTGTCATTTGTTTACCATCACTTCAACGATTAATATAGAGACAATTTTGTACAAAATTATAGAGAACTCACGGCAATGATTAACCATAAGAGACTCAGTGTACCACGCATACTTACTCCTGTTGCACTAGCAATTACGCTCGCCGCCTGTTCTTCAGGTCCAAGACAGCCTGATGGCGTTGATGTAACACTTGAGCCTACTCAGTCTGTTCAGAACTATATGATCCAAGCTGATAGCACGGAAGGCAGTTTACAAAATGACTGGTTGATCATGGCAACCAAAGCCGCGATTCAAGCAAACCAGTTTGATCAAGCAGAAATGTTGATCAAGCGCCTGGCTCGTCAACAGTTAACCGAAGTTCAGCAAGCAGAGTGGCAACTAGCGCGTGCGACCATACAGCAAAAACAGGGTAATTACTCTCAGTTGCTGCAATTGTTGAATTTTAAACCTTGGTGGAAGTTGCCAAATGAGCAATGGAAAGACTATTACTTGATGCGTGCCGACGCTTATCAAGGTCTTAACCAAGCGTTTGAGGCAAACCGCCAACTGGTTGCATTTGGCCAATATGCATCGTCCGCGGAGCAGAGAGAGATTTCTAGCCGTATTTGGATGAACTTTGGCAGCTACTCCGAGTACGAACTGACCTCATTAGAAACAGAGCCAAATGAAGATGTTTTAGATGGTTGGCTACAACTCGCTATTTATGCGAAAACGCTGTCGGGCAACTTATCCCAACTAAAAAATACCCTAGAACGCTGGTTAAACGAGAACCCATCTCACCCAGCCGCTATCTACACACCAGAAGAGATTCAAAACATTCTCTCTCTAGACATTGTTAAACCAAACAACACCGCTTTGTTACTGCCGCTTACTGGTAAATTCTCGCCACAAGCGCAATTAATTCGTGATGGTTTTGTGTTTGCGATGATGAATGATCGTAACCGTGATCCAAGCGCTACCCTCACGGTAATAGACACTAATGCGTATAACGCCGACCAAATTAAACAACGTTTGATCAATGAAAACATCGACTTTGTTGTTGGTCCCCTAGAAAAAGAAAACGTTGAGCTATTGCACACAACCATGGATGGCTCAGAAAATGGTCCTACGATTCCAGCCCTTGCGCTAAATATTCCCGAAGATGTGCAACCAGATAGCAATATTTGCTACTTGGCATTATCACCAGAACAAGAAGCCGCACAGGCAGCGAAACACTTGTTCAGCGAAGGCTATAACTTCCCTCTGATTCTGGCACCAAAGGGCAGCTTTGGTGAGCGTGTAACTGAAGCGTTCAACAAAGAATGGCGCAAGTACAGCTCTAATAAAGTCGCAGCAAGTTATTTTGGCGACAAGCGCCAACTTCAAAAAGACATCAATGAAGTATTTGGTCTGCAAGAAAGCAAACAACGTATTGCTCAGATGCAATCACTAATGCGTATCAAGCTTGAAACACAGCCACGTAGCCGTCGTGATGTCGATGCGGTTTATATTGTTGCTAGAAGCACGGAACTGACTTTGATCAAGCCGTTTATTGAGGTAGCGATTAACCCAGACGCCAAAGCACCACAAATTTTCTCTAGCTCGCGTAGCAACAGTGGCGGCGCGACTTACGAAGATCTAACAGGCATCATCTACAGCGATATCCCATTACTGATTGACCCAGACCCTAGCGTGACCGCTGAAATGAACGAGCTGTGGTCAGAGCAATCTAACATGGAAAAACGTTTGAAAGCACTGGGTATGGATGCGTATAAATTGATTGGGGAGCTGCCACAAATGAAGGTCGTTCCGGGCTACTCAGTTGGCGGCCAAACCGGTATTTTAAGTATCGACAATAATTGTGTTGTACAGCGTGAGCTAAGCTGGGCTGAGCGTGGGGCTCTTTAGTAAGCGCCAAATCGGAAATCAATATGAAGCTCTGGCGAAGCAGTATTTACAACGCCAGGGCTTAAACTTTATTGAACAAAATTTTCTGACTAAGGTCGGTGAGATTGATTTAATCTTCCAACAAGGTGAAACTATTGTGTTTGTTGAAGTCAAATACCGTAAGAACAATCACTTTGGCTCGGCAGCAGAAATGGTGACGCACGCTAAAATGCGCAAGCTAGTCAAAACCGCACAAGTTTGGCTTAGCCAACAAAAGCGCTTAAAACACAATATCGATTATCGATTTGATGTCATCGCCATTCATGATAATGGGCGAGATATCAACTGGATAGAAAACGCAATCTCTGAAGGATAAGCGATGCTAGACAGCATTAAAGACAGCTTTACAGAAAGTATTCAAATTCAAATCGCAGCAGCAGAGGCGCTGCCTGATGCCATTACTCATGCAGCTCAAGCGATGGTGTCGAGCCTGCTTAATGGCAATAAAATTTTATGTTGTGGTAATGGCGGCAGTGCTTCAAACGCTCAACAATTTGTTTCTTGTCTTTTAAACCGTTTTGAAACTGAGCGCCCTAGCCTACCAGCAATGGCCTTAACCGCCGATAATACCACCCTAACCGCAGTGGCCAACGATTACCACTACCAGGAAATCTTCTCAAAACAGGTACGAGCGTTTGGTCAACCAGGCGACATTTTGCTTGCCATGTCGACTAGCGGTAACAGTAAAAATATTATCAAAGCGATGGAAGCAGCCGTAACTCGAGACATGACGATTATCGCGCTCACAGGAAAAGATGGCGGAGAGATGGCAGGGCTGCTCGGTGAGAACGACGTCGAAATTCGTATTCCATCACACCGCACTGCACGTATTCACGAAGTACATATGGTAACACTCCATTGTCTTTGTGATCTTATTGACCAGGTGCTTTTCCCTGCTCACGAAGAGTAACCAAGACTGAGAGTCAGAATTATGATACGTAGCCTTGTTATCTTATTAACAGCATTGAGTTTAAGTGGTTGCGCAGGTTTGTTTATCGCAGGTGCAGCAACCACAGCGAATATTGTCACGGACACACGCACGACAAAACAAATCTGGCAGGACAATAACATCGAATTCGAAGTTGCGGCGATCGGCAATAAAGCACCGTTTAAAGGTGAAGTTCGTGTCGTTGCCAGTTCATATAATGGGACTGTAGTCCTTATGGGACAAGCTCCGACACAAGACCTTATCCTTGCTTTAGAGCGAAGGGCTCGAGAAGTTAGTGGTGTAAAAGTCATACACAATCAAATCAAACAAAAAGAGCCACTCACTGTTACCCAGATTAGCAATGACAGCTGGATCACAACCAAAGTAAAGTCAGCTTTGCTTACTGATTCTGAGCTTAATGGTGTTAAGGTTAAAGTGATCACCGAAGATGGCGACGTTTTTCTGTTTGGTTATGTCACGCCAGAGCAAGGCGATCGAGCGACAGAAATCGCGCGTAATATCTCAGGCGTAAAACAAGTCATTAAAGGGTTCCAATACGGCGAAATGGAGCCTGTTGAAGTAGACTTACCGAGTGACGGTGTACAAACAATAGAAAGTGAGGCAAGTACAGAAAGTGAAGAGAACGTCGAAGTCTTTACGATTAGTGAGTAATTTCCAAAGTCTGGCTTGAAATCATCTTCAACAAGTTAAAAAGAAAAAAGCAGCGTTACGCTGCTTTTTTATTATTTAATCACTCTTAAGCTTGGTTTGCCTTTTGGTCGAGGAGCATCGTCCTCTTCGGCATCTGAATCAGAAACTAACTCAGAAGGCTCATCACTAACCGTTGTGAACGATGGGGATGATTCTTCCTCGGTCATCGCTTCTTCTTCGATGTGAGTGTACGCTTCTTCTGGTTCAAACATAGTACCAGCACCATTCTCACGTGCATAAATAGCTTGAACAGCATACACAGGCACGATCACTGAGTGCGGACGACCGCTAAAGCGAGCATGGAAGGTAATCGCATCATTACCTAACTCAAGATTACCCACTGCACGTGGCGCAATATTCAAAATAATTTGACCATCTTGAATAAATTCAACCGGGACACGCACCCCTGCCATTGTTGCATCCACAACCAAGTGAGGAGTCAAGTCATTGTCTACTAACCAGTCGTAAAATGCGCGAAGCATATACGGGCGGCGAGCAGTCATTTTTGCAATATCCATAACGTGTTTTAAATCGCTTAGCGAACTAGGCGCATTTCACGTTCAGCTTCAGTCAAAGAAGCAAGGAACGAATCACGTTCAAATACGCGGTTCATGTATACCTTGATTTCTTTTGAACCAGGGCCAACAAGATCGATACCAAGTTGAGGCAAACGCCACAATAGTGGAGCTAGGTAACAATCGATCAAGCTGAATTCTTCGCTCATGAAGTACTCATATTCAGCAAAAATTGGCGCTAACGTCAGAAGATCATTACGCAGCTTTGTGCGTGCTTTTTCTGATTCTTCCGCATTACCTTTCATCACTTTTTCAGCGAGTGAATACCAGTTGCGTTCGATACGGTACATCATCAAGCGGCTGTTGCCACGAGCAACAGGGTAAACCGGCATTAGAGGTGGATGAGGGAAACGCTCGTCCAAGTACTCCATGATGATTTTTGAATCGTAAAGAGCTAGCTCACGGTCAACAAGAGTTGGCACTGATTTATATGGGTTTAGCTCAACAAGCTCAGCAGGAAGGTTTGCTTCGTCAACAAGCTCAACTTCAACACTTACGCCTTTTTCAGCTAGTACAATGCGAACCTGATGGCTATACAAATCTGATGCACTTGAGAAAAGAGTCATCACAGAACGTTTATTGGCAGCTACAGCCATGGAGCCCTCCAGTACACTTACAAATAAAAACAATGGAGGCTAAGCCTCCATTGTACATCAATTAAAATTGGGAATTAGCACGGTATTTTAGCACAATTAATGCACATCGCGCCAATACTCTTTCTTGAGCATCACAACAACGATGGTTAGAAGCACTAAGAAGCCCATTACCCACCAGCCTAAAGCATGACGCTCAAGCTGCACTGGGTCACCTGAATAAACTAAGAAGTTAACGAGATCGCCAACCGCTTTGTCATATTCGCCTTCACTCAGCTCACCCGTGCCATCGGTTTCAGTACCAACAACAACTTGTACTTCTTCGCCATCTACGATTTTCGTATCGTAAATCGGCGTCGGGATGCCCTGTAGCTCTTCAAGTACATGCGGCATACCAACACTCGGGAAGACGATGTTGTTCACGCCGAATGGACGAGATGGATCAACATAGAAAGAGCGTAAGTAAGTGTATAACCAATCAGCACCACGAACTCGTGCAACCAACGTAAGATCTGGTGGTGGAGCACCAAACCAGTTTGCCGCTTGCTTCGGTGGCATAGCATTGACCATTAGATCACCGATTTTCGCTTCAGGATTGAAAATCAGGTTTTCTTTCATTAAGTCTGTTGGAATTTCCAAGTCTGTTGCTACACGCTCGTAACGCTGGTATTGCGTAGAGTGACAAGCAAAACAGTAGTTCATGAACAACTTCGCGCCGTTTTGTAGCGAAGCTTTATCCGTAAGGTCAACATTCGCTTTATCCAGCGGAACATTGGCCCCAGCTGCCATCGCTAGTGATGGCAACATAGCAAATAGAATTACAATCCACTTCTTCATTTGAATGTCACCCTCTCTGGTAATGGTTTGGTTGCTTCATTTTTGCTGTAGAAGAACAGCAACACAAAGAACATGAAGTAACACAAGCTAAAGATCTGAGATAGTAGTGTGTACGTTGGTGTCGCAGGTAACGCACCTAAAATACCCAGAGCGATAAAGGCGATAGTGAACTGTACAATATTCAATAGATGAAGTTTGCTACGGTAACGGTATGAACGAACTTTACAACGATCCAACCAAGGTAGAACAAACAGCACTGCAATTGACGCGCCCATTAGGATAACACCTAATAGTTTGTCTGGAACCGCACGTAAGATTGCGTAGAACGGCGTGAAGTACCATACCGGAGCAATATGCTCTGGTGTCTTCAGTGGGTTTGCAGCTTCAAAGTTAGGCGGCTCAAGGAAGTACCCACCCATTTCTGGGTTAAAGAACAGCACGTAACAGAAGAAGAACAAGAAACCAGCGACACCGACCAAGTCCTTAACCGTGCCGTACGGATGGAAAGGAATCGAATCAATGATGTCATATTTCTTCGTATAGTAATCGTGGAACTTGAATTGCGTTTTGTAATCGTCGCCCATTGAGCCTTTTGGCAGCTTAGTTTCGATACCATCCGGGTTGTTTGAGCCTACTTCGTGCAGCGCCAATACGTGCAGAACAACAAGAAGAAGCAAAACAATAGGCAGGGCAATAACGTGTAGTGCGAAGAAACGGTTTAGCGTTGCACCAGAGATGATGTAGTCACCACGAATCCAAAGCGTTAGGTCATCACCGATAACAGGAATAGCACCAAACAGGGAAATGATTACCTGTGCACCCCAGTATGACATCTGACCCCATGGAAGTAGGTAACCCATGAACGCTTCAGCCATGAGAACAAGAAAGATCAACATACCGAAGATCCACAATAGTTCACGAGGTTTTTGGTATGAACCGTAGATCAAACCACGGAACATGTGAAGATACACAACAACGAAAAACGCTGACGCGCCAGTGGAATGCATGTAACGCAGAAGCCAACCGTACTCTACATCACGCATAATGTATTCGATAGACGCAAATGCACCGTCACCTGAAGGAACATAGTTCATCGTTAGCCAAATACCCGTTAGGATTTGGTTAACAAGAACCAGCATCGCCAGAGAACCGAAAAGGTACCAAAAGTTGAAGTTCTTAGGCATTGGGTATTCAGACAAATGCTTTTTATAAGCATTCATTGCAGGAATACGCTTTTCAACCCAATCTAACATTGCTTGCATTATGCATCTCCCTCATCAACACCCACAATGAGCTTGGTATCGCTCAAATACATGTGCTTAGGAACGACAAGGTTCAACGGAGCAGGTACTCCTTGGAACACTCGACCAGCCATGTCGAACTTAGAACCATGACAAGGACAGAAGAAGCCAGATCTTACGCCCTGCACCTGCTCTGAGAAAGAGTCAGGTAGATAGGTTGGTGAACAACCTAAGTGGGTACAGAAACCAACTGCGACGAAAAACTCTTCCTTAATCGAACGAAACTCATTCTGAGCGTACTCAGGCTGCTGCTCCATTTCAGATTGTGGATCGCGAAGCTTATCACCGATCGATTTTAAGTTATCCAGAACGCTTTGAGTGCGGCGAACAATCCATACAGGTTTTCCCTGCCACTCAACACGAACCAGCTGACCTGGTTCAATTTTACTTATATCCACTTCCACCGGTGCGCCCGCCGCTTTGGCTTTAGCACTCGGATTCCATGATTTGATAAAAGGCACGGCGACGGCGACTGCCCCTAACCCACCAACAACTGCCGTTGTAGCGGTTAGAAAACGCCTGCGACCGTTATTTAAAGGCGCGTTGCTCATCCAAACATTCTCCCATTTGCTCCCTTTGGATCGTTATTATTCCGCTTATAAGAGCATGGCTAACAAATAATGAATTTAGTTCTATTTATTGGAGGGAAATGATAAAGAAAACCCTACTTTTTGACAAGATAAAGCTACCTTTTTGTAACATTTGTGAGGCAAATCGCTCGCGTCGTCACAAAAGCGGCAGAATTATAAAAAATTGATGTGATTTGTAACAAGAAAGCACCACATAGAAGCCCCGCTGAAAGCAGATAAAACCTTTTATCTTGGTAGTTTTCAGTTAATTACACAGAGAAATATTTCGTATTACGCGTTCAGCTTACTGTGTTTATATTTTCAATTTTGTAGCACGCAGAATGCTCAAAAAGGAGCGTAAGTCATTTTAAAACATGTTACAGGAAGAATAAGATACAAAGACATTCTTGCTGATGAATACATCTATGCTGCATCGCAAGAGAAAGCGTGGTGAGTCGCGATTAAATAAGGCACAGATATAAAACGGCACTGGCAACCTTTCGACGAAGAGGACGAATAAGAAGGCCTGCTCGGAGTGTGATGATAAGTGAAGGCTGTTCGTTGCTTTAAATACAAAAAAGCCCGGCATAGAGCCGAGCTTTTGGTACACAGTTTCCAGAGTAACTCTGAAAGCATAATTCCCGATAAGAGGAAATTAACGCTTAGAGAACTGTGGACGACGACGTGCTTTACGTAGACCAACTTTCTTACGTTCAACGCAACGAGCGTCACGAGTAACGTAGCCAGCTGCGCGTAGAGCAGGACGTAGAGACTCATCGTATTCCATAAGCGCGCGAGTGATACCGTGACGGATAGCACCAGCTTGACCAGAAATACCGCCGCCTTTAACTGTTACGTAAAGGTCTAGCTTTTCAGTTAGTTCAACTAGCTCTAGAGGTTGTTGTACAACCATACGTGCTGTTGGACGACCGAAGTATTCGTCAAGGTTACGCTTGTTTACTACAATGTTACCGCTGCCTGGTTTAATGAAAACACGTGCAGCTGAGCTTTTGCGACGGCCAGTGCCGTAGTATTGATTCTCTGCCATTTTCGAAATCCCCAATTAGATGTCTAGTACTTGTGGTTGTTGAGCAACATGGTTGTGCTCAGCGCCCGCGTAAACTTTTAGCTTACGGTACATAGCACGGCCTAGAGGACCACGTGGAAGCATGCCTTTAACTGCAAGCTCAAGAGCCATCTCAGGTTTACGATCGATCAACTTTTCAAAAGTGATAGATTTTAGACCACCTGGGAATTCAGAGTGACGGTAGTACACTTTGTTCTTAGCTTTGTTACCAGTTACAGCAACTTTCTCAGCGTTGATAACGATGATGTAATCACCAGTGTCAACGTGAGGAGTGTATTCAGCTTTATGTTTGCCACGTAGGCGAGATGCAATTTCACTTGCTAGACGGCCAAGAGTTTTACCTTCAGCGTCTACAACGTACCAGTCGCGTTTTACAGTTTCTGGTTTAGCAACGAAAGTTTTCATGCTAACAATAACCCGTTAATTAAATTTTAAACTTTAAAGGAACACCCAATAGTGCTCCCACACTGTCTAAGAGCCCAGTCATCACCCCTTCGAGTCGTTGGTACTCTCGACCTTCAATTTCGAAATAACTTCGATAATCAGGTCTGCAGTAACGGTGGGTCGCAGGATTATAGAGAAGAGCGAAGAAAAAATCACCTTTTTTTGCGCCAAATCACTAATTTTTTCTTCACTTTTTAAGAACCCATTGGATCTAGGCCAAATGTTCACGCGCGAGATACTCATGACTTTGCATCTCAGTAAGCCGAGACAAACAGCGCTTAAATTCGAACTCTAACTGCCCGTCAGTATATAAATCGGCCATTGGCACTTCAGCAGAAATAATCAACTTAACATTGCGCTCGTAAAACTCATCGACCAGCGCGATAAAGCGTCTCGCCGCATCATCTATTTTTCGGTTCATTTGTTGAACATCTGCCAGTAATACCGTGTGGTAAATACGAGACAATTCAATGTAGTCATTTTGACTGCGAGCAGTTTGACACAACTGAGCAAACGACGCATGCAGCACCCCGTCGCTTGCTTCAATCACCGCTAGTTGACGGTGGTTAACTTCGATTTGATGAGCAACAAACTGACGCTCTCCAGTCAGCTGCTGATAATATTTGTTAAGGTTTATGCTAGCCTGCTCATCAAGCGGGTAATGGTATATTTCAGCCTGTTCTAACGTTCTTAAGCGATAATCAACGCCACTATCGACATTCAACACTTCACAACGTGCCAAAATCATATCGATCGCGGGCAAAAAGCGCGCTCTTTGCAAACCGTTACGATATAAGTTCTGCGGCTCAATGTTTGAAGTCGCGACTAGGATCATCTGCCGCTTGAACATTTCTTGAAGTAGCGTTGCAAGGAGCATCGCATCAGTAATGTCGGAAACAAAAAATTCATCAAAACAAACCACATCTGCTTCTTCTTTAAATTTATCCGCCACTTTTGATAGAGGATTTTCGACATCACCTAACAGCTTCAACTCATCATGTACTCGATACATAAATCGATGGAAGTGGACGCGCATTTTTCTTTGGGTCGGTAAAGCATCAAAAAATGCGTCCATAAGGTAGGTTTTACCGCGACCTACCCCACCCCAAAAGTAAAGGCCTTTTGGTGGTTCAGGCTTGTCGATTTTTTTCCCCATTAGCTTTTGCCATTTGGAAAGCTGAGGCACAGGCGCTGACTGAAATTCAACGATAGCATGGTAAAGCTTGTCTAATGCAACGACCGCTTGATACTGAGCTTCATCACGCTGAAATCCGTGTTCTGCTATGTCTTTTTGATATTGTTGTAGTGGTGTCATCGTATTAAGTCGTATAGAGGTATAGAGAAAAGGGTTACCTCGGGGTCAACTTTGAGAATAGAGAGAAGTAGTTATCAGTCCCCGAAGACATACTGCTATTTTTCTTTATCGGCTGTTCAAGCCATAGTAACATGGACGAGCACCGCGTGTAACTAAGTAGTAAAAGACTTGTTAAAACAACTATAAGGAGCAGTTATGCCTTGGATTTATGCCATTGTGGGTTTGCTGGTCGGTACAATCGTAGGCGTAGTCATTAGTAGACTAACCACCCCTGAATACAAGAAACAAAAGTCTGTGCAGAAAGAACTTGAAGCGGCCAAGTTTGAATTAGAGCAACAACGTCAAGAGCTCGTCGATCATTTTGCACAAACCGCAGAAATGTTGGACACCCTAGGTAAAGATTACACCAAGCTATACCAACATATGGCCAAGACCTCTTCTGAGCTTTTGCCAAACTTACCAGAACAAGACAACCCGTTTGATAAGAAAACGGCAATGTCGTCTGAAACCATTGCAGAAGATCAACCAGAGTTTAACGAACAACCAAAAGACTACGCTAATGGCGCCACCGGTCTTTTGAAGGATCAAGAGAAAGAAATCATTAATGCTCCCGAAGCGGTAACCGCAAAAGCATCATAATCCTCTCTTACTTCTATCTAGGGCCGATACATTTGTATCGGCCCTTTTTTGAACTTTTTCACCTCACCTTCGCTCTAACTTGGATGTGCACTGCCTCCCCTTTTGATTGTCCGAACTAGACCCTATATTAGTTATTAACAAAGTGAACTAACCGTTCGGATATTTCTTTTTGGCAGACATGTTTCAAGAGGAGTTATTGGATGAAAAAACCACTGCTTGCGCTCACCGTTCTATCTCTGAGTTTGGGGTCGATTATTGCCCCAGTTCAAGCCACTGCCGCATTACCTTTGAATGTGGATGGCCAACAGTTACCTAGCTTGGCACCAATGCTTGAGAAGGTGACCCCAGCTGTTGTGAGTATTGCTGTAGAAGGTAAACAAGTACAAACCAGTCGCATTCCCGAGCAATTTCAATTTTTCTTTGGCCCAGACTTTCCTATGGAACAAAGGCGAGAGCGCCCGTTCAGAGGTTTAGGGTCTGGTGTCATTATTGATGCGAAGAAAGGCCATATTGTCACTAACTACCATGTGATCAAGGGGGCAGATGAGATTCGAGTTCGCCTCTTTGACGGGCGCGAGTATGACGCTACGCTCGTTGGCGGTGATGAAATGGCCGATGTTGCGTTACTTAAATTAGAGAAAGCGAAAAACTTAACGCAGATTAAAGTCGCGGATTCCGACAAACTGCGTGTCGGTGACTTTACGGTTGCGATTGGTAACCCATTTGGACTCGGTCAAACTGTGACTTCGGGTATTGTTTCAGCCCTTGGTCGTAGTGGCTTAAACGTTGAAAACTTCGAAAACTTCATCCAAACCGATGCCGCAATTAACAGCGGTAACTCTGGTGGTGCATTGGTCAACCTTAATGGTGAGCTGATCGGTATTAATACTGCGATTTTAGGCCCTAACGGCGGTAATGTGGGTATTGGCTTTGCGATTCCATCAAACATGATGAAAAACCTCACTGATCAAATTCTAGAGTTTGGTGAAGTCAAACGCGGCATGTTGGGTGTGCAAGGTGGCGAAGTAACCTCTGAGCTAGCTGATGCATTGGGTTACGAGTCGAGTAAAGGGGCCTTTATTGGTCAAGTCGTACCGGACAGCGCAGCCGATAAAGCAGGGTTAAAAGCCGGTGACGTAATTGTATCGGTGAACGGCAAAGCGATTAATACTTTCTCAGAGCTCCGCGCAAAAGTGGCAACACTGGGCGCAGGTAAAGAAATCACATTAGGTGTGGTTCGAGATGGTAAGAATAAAACCTTTGATGTAACGCTTGGCGAATCTACGAATATGAAAGCTAAAGCGGAGACATTACATGAGGGACTCAAAGGTGCGGAATTAAGCAATACAACACCAAGTGATGTAATCCAAGGTGTTAAAGTATCGAGCGTTGCAGATAACTCTCCGGCTGCTCAATATCAATTACAACAAGGTGACATTATTATCGGTGTGAACCGTCAACGAGTGAAAAACCTTGCCGAGCTTCGTACAATCGTAGAGAAACACAAAGGTGTACTGGCTCTTAATATTCAACGTGGTGAACGTACTATTTATCTTGTCATTCGTTAACCACTTTCAAAGTGATAGAAAATAAGGTTTTCGATGCATAATGCTGAGTGATAAGGCTCGATCACTTTTCCTTATCGCTCAATAACTAATGAAAAGGGCAGCGCGATGACGTGCTGCCCTTTTGTTATTTTTCAATGTAATGCTATTCTTCATCTTCGATGCCATTTTGGCGCTCACGCATGGAGAGGATATGCTCAGCTTTTTATTACGTTCTGTCTTTTTAGGCTTGGCTACTGCCGCAGTGGTATTACTGGCGATTCCATCTTTGCGCAACAACGTAATTCCTGCCGCGCTTGATCCTCAACCTGTTAATATCGCATCAGTCGAGTTGACGTTTAATCAAGCGGTCCGAAGAGCAGCGCCTGCAGTGGTAAACATCTACAGTCGTAAGTATGTTGAGAATGATCGCAGTAAACTCTCGACTCAAGGCCTGGGGTCAGGTGTCATTGTTAGTGAGAAAGGCTACATCATTACTAACTATCATGTGGTTGCTCAAGCTGATCAAATTGTTGTGGCATTACAAGACGGCAGAGCCGCAGCGGCTCAGCTCGTAGGGACAGACAAACGTACTGATATAGCCGTGCTGCGTGTCGAAGGTTCGAATTTGCCCGTAATCCCTCTGAACTCTAATTACAAACCACAAGTGGGCGACGTAGTACTAGCCATCGGTAACCCATACAACCTTGGACAAACCACAACGTTCGGCATTATTTCTGCCACAGGTCGTTCATCTATTAGCGACGGTCGTCAAGCATTCATTCAAACCGATGCCGCCATCAATGAAGGTAACTCTGGTGGAGCCCTAGTGAACACACAAGGCGAGCTCGTCGGCATTAACACCGCCTCTTTTCAGCAAGCGACAGACTTAGAAACTTACGGTATTTCTTTTGCGATCCCTGCGCCGCTAGCCAGTAAGATCATGCAGAAAATCATCGCTGATGGCCGCGTGATTCGTGGTTATATTGGAATCGACGGCCAAGACATTAATGCGGTCACTGCTCGCCTACTTGGAAATGAACACATAGGTGGTATTGTCGTACTTGGTATTGATCCAAATGGTCCAGCCAATGCGGCAGGCTTCCAAAAGCAGGACATCATTATCAGCATTGATGGCAATAAAGTGCAAGGGCGTCAGAGCGTTATGGATATCGTCACCGATTTACGTCCTGGCACCACCGTGGACGTCGGTATCATTCGCAAAGGAAAAGAGATGACCTTGAAAGTCACCATTGCCGAAGACAAGCAAGAAGCATAAAAAATCCCAGCCATTGGCTGGGATTTTTATTTGTGCGTTACTCGCTATCGCTCGGTGTTTCCGTCGTATCGGAATCATCTAGCTCAACTTCAATGCGAGTGACTCGCTGCAAACCTCTCGGTAATAACCCACCTCGGCGACCACGTTCGCCACGGAAGTTATCAAGATCAGACGGTTTAAGACCCAACTTTCGCTTACCCGCGTACAGCGTTAACGATGCACCTTTTGGTAAAGACATTAAGTGAGATAGTACTTCTTCTCGCTCTTTTGCTTTAGCAGCAGGAATGTTGATGATCTTATTCCCTTTACCTTTCGCCAGTTGTGGCAAGTCTTTGATTGGGAACAGCAGCATGCGACCTTGGTTAGTGATTGCTAAGATTTCATCAGAGTCTAAATCTTCAATCTCTTTTGGCGTCATGATCTCAGAGTTGGCAGGTAAAGTGACGAGCGCTTTACCACTGCGGTTTTTAGACAGCAAGTCCGCACCTTTACATACAAAGCCGTAACCTGCATCTGAACCCACCAGCCACAGCTGATCTTCTTCACTCATGATGACTTGGCGAATACTGCTACCAGCCGTAATATTCAAGCGACCGGTAATCGGCTCACCTTGACTACGAGCAGAAGGCAGTGAGTGCGATTCCAGAGAGTAACTTCGACCGTCACTACCTAGGAATACCGCAGGCTGATTACTCTTACCTCGAGCATGCGCTAAATACTTATCACCCGACTTATAGTTTAAGCCTTCGGCATCCACGTCATGGCCTTTCGCGTGACGAATCCAACCTTTCTCAGAAAGCACAACCGTGATTGGCTCACTTGGTACGAGGTCACGTTCAGTCAGCGCTTTTGCTTCTGCACGCTCAACCATTGGAGAACGACGGTCATCACCGTATTTCTCTGCATCTGCTTTGATTTCTTTTTTCAGTAGTGTGTTCAGACGACGCTCAGAACCGAGTAGCTGTTCTAGCTTCTCACGCTCTTTCTCTAGCTCGTCTTGCTCACCACGGATCTTCATCTCTTCTAGTTTTGCTAGATGACGAAGTTTGGTATCTAAAATTGCATCCGCTTGGATATCGGTAATACCAAAGCGTTCCATCAGCACCGCTTTTGGATCGTCTTCAGTACGGATGATCTCAATCACTTCATCTAGGTTGAGGTAAGCAACCAACAAACCTTCCAAGATGTGTAGACGAGCCATGACTTTGTCTAGGCGGTGTTGTAAACGACGACGCACAGTCGTACGACGAAACTCGATCCACTCAGACAGAATTTGCACCAGACCTTTAACTTGAGGACGGTTATCCAAACCAATCATGTTCAAGTTAACGCGGTAACTGCGCTCAAGATCCGTTGATGCGAACAAATGGTTCATCAACAAGTCACAATCGACGCGGTTTGACTTAGGCACGACAACAATACGCGTAGGGTTCTCGTGATCCGATTCGTCACGAAGATCGTCAACCATTGGCAGCTTCTTCGCACGCATCTGGTTAGCGATTTGCTCAAGCAGTTTGGCACCCGATACTTGGTGAGGCAAAGAAGTGATAACAATATCAGAACCTTCTTTATGCCAAACCGCGCGCATTTTGATGCTGCCACGACCGTTGCGGTAAATCTTCTCGATATCCGCTTGCGGCGAGATAATTTCTGCTTCTGTTGGGTAATCTGGACCTTTGACATACTGCATCACGTCCGGCAGTTCTGCTTTCGGGTTGTCGATCAAATGAATAGTCGCATCTGCGATTTCACGAACGTTGTGCGGTGGGATGTCTGTTGCCATACCAACGGCAATGCCGGTTACACCGTTAAGCAGGATGTGAGGCAGACGTGCTGGCAACATTTGTGGCTCTTTCATTGTGCCATCAAAGTTAGGTTGCCATTCAACCGTGCCCTGGCCAAGTTCGCCAAGCAATACTTCAGCAAACTTAGACAGTTTTGCTTCGGTATAACGCATTGCCGCAAATGATTTCGGATCATCTGGCGCACCCCAGTTACCTTGACCATCCACTAATGGATAGCGGTAAGAGAATGGCTGAGCCATCAATACCATCGCTTCGTAACACGCTGAATCACCGTGCGGATGGTATTTACCTAGCACGTCACCAACGGTACGTGCAGATTTTTTGTATTTTGCTGATGCAGAGAGACCAAGCTCTGACATCGCATAAATGATGCGTCGTTGAACCGGCTTTAAGCCATCACCAATGTATGGCAAGGCGCGGTCCATGATTACGTACATCGAGTAGTTCAGATAAGCGTCTTCAGTGAACTTGCGCATTGGCAATTGTTCGACGCCATCGTAGGTAATTTCTGTAGACATCCGTTACACCTCTGCCAAGTCGCCGTTGTTTTGTAGCCAAGAACGACGGTCATCTGCACGCTTTTTACCTAGCAGCATGTCCATCATTTCCATGGTCGCCGTAGAGTCGTCAATGGTTAACTGCACTAAGCGACGCGTGTTCGGATCCATGGTGGTTTCACGCAACTGAAGTGGGTTCATCTCACCCAGACCTTTGAATCGTTGCACGTTGATTTTGGCTTTCTTCTTCGACAAGCGCTCTAAAATGCCATCTTTTTCATCGTCATCGAGGGCGTAGAACACTTCTTTCCCGCAGTCGATTCGATACAGAGGCGGCATCGCCACATAGATATGACCCGCTTCCACTAGTGCGCGGAAGTGACGAGTAAATAGAGCACAAAGCAGCGTTGCGATGTGAAGACCATCCGAGTCCGCATCGGCAAGGATACAGATCTTACCGTAACGAAGACTCTCGAGGTTGTCGCTATCTGGGTCAATACCCAAAGCAACAGAGATATCGTGTACTTCTTGAGACGCAAGAACTTGATCGGCAGAGACTTCCCACGTGTTCAAGATCTTACCACGCAGTGGCATCACAGCTTGGAATTCACGGTCACGTGCCTGTTTTGCCGAGCCACCCGCAGAGTCACCCTCCACAAAGAAGATTTCCGTGCGACTTAAGTCCTGTGCAGAACAGTCGGTCAACTTACCTGGCAGTGCCGGGCCGGACGCTACTTTCTTACGTACGACTTTTTTCGCCGCTCTCATACGACGGTGCGCGTTAGCGATACAGACTTCTGCCAATTGCTCTGCGAGCTGAGGCTTTTCGTTCAACCAAAGACTGAACGCATCTTTTACAACGCCAGAGACAAATGCCGCGGTTTGACGAGAAGAGAGACGTTCCTTGGTCTGGCCTGCAAATTGTGGATCTTGAATTTTAACCGACAGCACGTAAGAACAGCGGTCGAAAACGTCATCACCCGTTAGCTTCACACCACGAGGTAATAGATTACGGAACTCACAGAATTCGCGCATCGCTTCCAACAAGCCTTGGCGTAAACCATTAACGTGCGTACCACCTTGAGCGGTTGGGATCAGGTTAACGTAGCTTTCGGTGATCATCTCACCGCCTTCTGGCTGCCAAATTACCGCCCAGTTTGCCGCTTCAGTATCCGCCAAGAACTCACCAGTAAATGGTTCTTCAGGAATAACTGGATAGCCTTTTACACCTTCCGCAAGATAGTCTTTAAGACCGTCTTCGTAGTACCACTTATAGTCTTTGCCATTAACTTTGTCGGTTAATGTGATTTCTAAGCCCGGGCACAAAACCGCTTTTGCGCGGAGGTTGTTGACTAGGCGCGTCACAGAGAAGTTAGCCGAATCGAAGTACTTCGCATCAGGCCAGAAATGCACGCTGGTACCGCGATTGCGACGACCACATGTGCCAGTTACGGTCAGATCAGACACTTTCTCGCCGTGTTCAAATGCAATTTCATACACTTGACCATCACGACGAACTGTTACTTCAACGCGTTTTGACAACGCGTTTACTACAGATATACCTACCCCGTGCAAACCACCAGAGAATTGGTAGTTTTTGTTAGAGAACTTACCACCCGCATGTAGCTTACATAGAATTAGCTCTACGCCTGATACTTTCTCTTCTGGGTGGATATCAACAGGCATGCCTCGACCATCATCGATCACTTCGAGTGATTGGTCAGCATGTAGGATGACTTGTACTTTTGAGGCATGTCCGGCTAGCGCTTCATCGACACTGTTGTCGATAACTTCTTGGCCCAAATGGTTTGGGCGCGCTGTATCCGTATACATCCCTGGTCGGCGACGTACTGGCTCTAAGCCATTCAGTACTTCAATGGCACCAGCATTATATTGTTCAGTCATAATACGGAATTATTCTCAAAGTTTACTTGTTGCCTGAGTATCACCAATGGGCGTACCCATACTCAGGAAACGAAAAAGCCACCCTGTTCACATCACTAAGAGTTTGTAAACATGATGCATAACAAAGTAGCCAGGGTCCTCGACCCTTAAGATCTTTTGGCAAAACATAGTCGGAAAGCATACCGCCCATGTCAAGAAACGGTTGGATATATCAATAAAAACTATGAGCCTTTTCCAATCGCTTTCGAATTACAGTTCTAGAAATTCGATAATCTGTGCAGGATAACGCTCAAAGCCTACAAAACTGTGATCACCGCCTTGTTCTACTGTTTGCTTAGCGTCTGCAAACTTATCTACCGCTTGTCGATAGTCTAAAACCTCATCTTCTGTTTGTTGCAATAACCAAAAAGAATGTGGCGACGCGATGCTTTGTACATCAAGAGCTTTTAACTCGTCAATATGACAAGCTTCAAGTGTATAGGTTTCATGCGTATATGGGTTAGTTTGCTTACCCAAATAATCTACTAGCAACTCATAAGGCTTGACTGCGGGGTTGACCACTACCGCTTTAAACCCAAACTTGTCATTTAGCCACGTTGACATAAAACCGCCTAATGAGCTGCCCACTAGACCAATTTTATAGTCGTCTTTATATTGCTCGATAATATCCGACAACATTTTCGCCGCTTGCTGAGGATAACAAGGTAACTGGGGAACAATCACCTTAATATCAGGCCTATGTTGCTCGCAGTAGGCTCTCATCACATTCGCTTTCATGGAGAGTGGAGAGCTATTAAAGCCATGGATATAGAGAAGAAGTGAAGGTTTACTCATAGATATCTCGCACAAAAAAGCGAGCCCGAACAGAGAGCTCGGGCGCGTTAGTAGCCGTTAGAAGAGAAGTCTGGTTGGAACTGGCCATCAGGAAGCCGACCTACTTGGGTCGTAATATCGCCACAAGCGTGTAGTTGCAGCTCCCGCCAACCAGGCGAAGTGGTATCAAGGGCAAAATCATCCGAGTTAGGCTTAAACTGAACACAAGTTGAGGGTGTTGCCATCACTCGAATACCCTTGTGAAGCACATTCATATCTTGATGAACATGGCCACAGAGAATGCCTTTCACGTTATCAAAACGCTCGACAACCTGCCAAAACGCTTCGGCATCTTTTAAAGTATGTTGATCAAGCCACGCGCTTCCCACCAGTAACGGGTGATGATGCAACAAAACAAGTGTGTGTCTTTCTGGGTGTTCGGCTAGCTTTTCTTCGAGTAGCGTTAATTGCTGATCACTCAAGCGCCCATGAGGAACGCCAACCACTTGCGAGTCTAAAAGAATTAACTGCCAATGCTCGCCAAGCAATACATGCTCTGCGGCTTTGATTTGTGGCGAAGGCAAAACACTGCCCATATTAGGCTTGTAATCATGATTACCAGGTAGCCAAAAACAGTCTTTCTCTAGCGGTTCAATGCCGTTGGCAAAGCGCTGATAAGATTCTGCACTATGGTCTTGGGAAATATCCCCCGTCGCCAAGATGTAATCAAACGCCACGTTGCGGCGTAAAACATCAGCAACAACAGCATTGAAGCTATCGACTGTTTTTACGCTTAGCAAACTTCCCTCATCGGCAGCAAACAGATGAGTATCCGTAATTTGTAAAAGTTTGATGCTGTCACTAGATGATTGCAAAATGAAAACCTGATTCGTCCACTATATCGTTATTTGTTATTTTCCTTTAGTGACGTGACGATCAATTGAAGGCAAGTGGTGTTCTACTGATACCACTTCGTAAACAAAACGTCAGCCATTCACCGAGGAATGTGTTTAATTGATGCTTTTCATCTTTCTGCATCAGTTGGTCATTGGGATAATCATACTTAGCTTTTATGCGAGAGAACTCTCCGCTTGAGCATACTTCGGCTACTCTCGCATCATGATAAAGCCTGACAGACATCGTCGGTAAAGGAAACACTGGCGTTTCATCACTCTGACATATCTCAACAACTGTGGTGTATTTTGTGATTTCATTCACGGTCAATTGGTAAACCATGTTCGCCGCTTGGTAGCAACGTACATCCCCAACTTCAGCAGAAGCAGGCAATAAGGCATTCAATTTAGCGTAGTTGGTCTCATAGGTTCTCATAAGACCAGCTAAATCAACATGATATTGTTGTTTTTCAGCCAATTGTGCCATTACTCACTCTCCACCGTTTGGGATTGTCCCCATTCTGACTTTAACTCTTGATGGTGTAATTGCAGCCATTGCAACGCAATAATCGACGCACCATTTTCAAATTTCCCGTCCTTCACCCATTGATACGCCGTTTCACGACTCATGACATGAACTCGGATATCTTCATTCTCATAGTCTAAACCATGAATGCCGTGCGCTTTAGACGCATCCACTTCACCAACAAAGACGTCTAGCTTTTCCGAGCAACCACCAGCCGAAGGATAATAAGAAGTGACAGGTATAACGCGCCCCACCTGAATCCCCGCTTCTTCGACAGCCTCTCGACGAATTACGGCTTCAGCTGATTCATCGCGGTCAATCATACCGGCGACAATTTCTAGCTGCCAAGGGTGTTCATGTTCCAACGCGCCAATACGAATCTGTTCAATGATTACGACCTGGTCCGTCTTTGGATCATAAGGAAGCATCGCTGCTGCGTGACCACGCTCGAACATTTCTCGTTCGACAACTCCACTCCAACCACCAGCAAATAGCCTATGCTGAAAGCGGTATTTCACCATTTTGAAAAAACCTTCAAATAAGGTTTCTTTCGAGATGACTTTTACATCTCGCGAAGTAAAATCTTGTTGTTGTTTGTCACGCTGTTGCATTCAACACCTCTCTGAGTGAATCCTGTAGTTTACTCATTGTTATTCGCTTGCTCAAAGGACTTGGCTCAACTTTTTGTATAATAGTTACAAATTAATTTAAGTCTTCGCTAAAAATTTATTGCACAAGCGGATAATTACGTGTAAAAAAGTGCAAACTTTAGAGTAAATATCGTGCAAATTGAGTTAAACTACTGAGAATTAACCAATCTATGGACCGCGGGAATAGAAAATGAAAAAATTGCTTCCACTATTTATCAGTGCAGCGCTAGGTAGCATGAGTACGTCTGCGTTCGCAGACTCTTTGGCTGAAATCTACGACTTGGCAAAACAAAATGATCCACAATTGCTCAGTGTAGCAGCACAACGTGACCAAGCTTTCGAAGCAATCACCTCAAGCCGTAGTGCTCTATTACCACAGATCAACCTTACTGCGGGTTACAATTTAACTCGTGGTGATACTGAATACGATTCAAATCTAATTAGTGACGTATCAAACGATGGCAACGCGCTAACCGCGGGCGTTAGCTTTTCACAAGCACTTTACAACCGCGCATCTTGGATCTCTCTAGATACTGCTGAGAAAAGTGCTCGCCAAGCAGACGCAACTTACGCAGCGACGCAACAGGCACTGATTCTTCGCGTGTCACAAGCGTATTTTGAAGTTCTACGCGCACAAGATAATCTTGTTTTCGTACGTGCAGAAAAAGCCGCGGTTGGCCGTCAACTTGAGCAAACTAAACAGCGTTTTGAAGTAGGTTTGTCTGCAATCACTGACGTGCATGACGCACAAGCTCAGTACGACCAAGTGCTAGCGGACGAAGTGTTGGCAGAAAACGCGCTAACTAATAGCTACGAGTCACTGCGTGAAATTACAGGCCAAGAGCACAAAGATCTCAACATTTTGGACACTGGCCGCTTCACTGCTAGCCCATCGACCGTACCAGCTGAATCGCTCATTGATGAAGCAAAAACCAAAAACCTGACCTTGCTATCATCACGTATTCTTCAAGACATTGCGCGTGACAATATTTCACTAGCAAGCTCTGGCCACCTACCAACGCTCTCTCTAGACGGTGGTTACAACTACGGTGATACTTCTCATAGCTCTCGTGACAACACGACAGACAACTTCAATATTGGTGTGAACCTTGCTGTACCGCTATACACAGGTGGTAACGTAACCTCTCAAACCAAACAAGCTGAATACGCGTACGTGGCAGCAAGCGAAGATCTTGAAGCACAGTACCGTAGCGTAGTCAAAGATGTTCGCGCACAAAACAACAACATTAACGCCTCTATCGGCGCATTACGTGCGTATGAGCAAGCGGTTATTTCTGCACGCTCTGCACTAGAAGCAACAGAAGCTGGCTTTGATGTAGGTACTCGTACTATCGTTGATGTACTGGACGCGACTCGTCGTCTATACGATGCGAACAAAAACCTATCGAACGCTCGTTACGACTACATTTTAAGTGTTCTTCAGCTACGCCAAGCAGTTGGTACGCTAAGCGAACAAGACATCTTGGACGTTGATGCAGGTTTGAAAGCGGCAAAATAACCGCGAACTGAATACTTCAGGTCTTAATAAATAAAAAACGCCAGTTGAGTTATCAGCTGGCGTTTTTTATTACTTGTAGTTCAGAGCTTAAAAGTGCCTCTGAACTACAAGTATCAAAAAGGCCGCACTTAGCGACCTTTATGAGCAAATAGCATTTCAATGCTAACAAACAGCAGCCTTAGCCCTTACCGCCTTTGATTGCATTAATGATTTCACTGGTCGAGCAGCCATCTTCAAAGTTCAATACACGAACTTCACCACCCGCCGCAATGACTTCTTTACCACCAGCAATCTCTTCTGGTTTGTAGTCACCGCCTTTTACTAGCAAGCTTGGTAGAACTTCTGAGATCAAACGCTGCGGCGTATCTTCACTAAATGGTACAACCCAATCCACAGCGCCCAAACCTGCCAACACCGCCATGCGGCGATCGGTTGGGTTTACCGGACGACCAGGGCCTTTAAGGCGTTTTACTGACTCATCGGTATTTACCGCAACGATTAGGCGATCGCCCAGTTCAGCAGCATGGTTTAAGTAAGACACATGGCCAGCGTGTAGAATATCAAAGCAGCCATTTGTCATAACGACTTTCTCGCCACGAGCTCGTGCTTTTTTCACCGCTTCGATCAGTGCTTTTTCTGAAATCACACCGTAATCCGTGTCTTGGCTGCCATGTACCGCTTCTGCTAATTCAATCTCAGAAAGCGTTGACGTGCCTAGTTTACCAACTACAACACCTGCCGCTGCGTTTGCTAGTGCACACGCTTCTTCAAATGATTTGCCTGCGGCAACAGACGCTGCCAATACAGAGATAACCGTGTCGCCCGCACCTGTCACGTCGTACACTTCTTTCGCTTGAGTTGGAAGGTGGAACGGTTCCTGACCACGACGAATCAAGGTCATTCCGTTTTCGCTGCGTGTCACTAAAAGCGCTTCAAATTCAAACTCTTCAACCAAAGCCAGCGCTTTCTCTACTAGCTCTTGGTCAGATTTCACTTTACCTACAACGTCTTCGAACTCTTTCATGTTTGGCGTAAGAAGTGTTGCGCCACGGTAGCGTTCAAAATCCGCACCTTTCGGGTCAATGAAAACCGGAATATTTGCTGCGCGCGCTTTTTGAATGTATGCCTGAACATGCTCTAACGAACCTTTTGCGTAGTCAGACATAATCACGGCTTTAACGTTTGGCAGTGCGGCATCCATACGCGATAGCACAGGTGCAGAATCTGTGTTTTCAAATTTGTCTTCGAAGTCGAGGCGGATCAGTTGTTGTCCACGGCTCATTACACGAAGCTTCGTAATCGTTGGGTAATCAGGCAGCGCAACGAAATCGCACTTCACATTGAGCGAGCTCAGCGTCTCCGTCAGCACTTTTGCAGGCTCATCTTCCCCAGTTAGACCAACAATGTGAGCATGGCCACCTAATGATGCGATGTTCATCGCAACGTTCGCAGCACCACCAGGACGCTCTTCATTGTTTTCTACTTTTACAACAGGAACCGGCGCTTCAGGAGAAATGCGCCCGGTTGGGCCATACCAGTAACGATCTAGCATGACATCACCGATGATGAGCACACCAGCGCTGTTGTAATCAGGTAGAATTGGTTTCATTGTTGGTCTCCAAAAATTAAATCGAAGTGAGTTTATCACAGCCCTTATCGAGGCTAAATATATGGTCTTAACTGAACCACTGATTCCAAGCCTGTTTTACCCACTCCCTTTCGGCAACAAACTTATCTTCCACCACATCAGCGTCTAAATTGAGTAGATTTCGGCGGTGTATTTCGTTGCGCATTGTCGTGTAAGCACGTATCAACTGCATTGCTTGGTCTTCGTCCATAACATCTTGCGCAATGAGCGTTTCAAAGATGCGCACATTATCACACCAACGCGTCAATTTCGGCTTATCGTGACTATAGTTGAGCACTAGGTACTGAGCGAGAAATTCGATATCGGTAATCCCACCTACATCTTGCTTGAGCATAAAGCGGCCTGGCTTTTTCCCCCCAAGATGACCGCGCATTTTTTCTCTCATTTCGACAACGTCTTTTTTCAGTGCAGCTTGATCGCGTGCTTTGCACAGCACATCATGCCGCGTATTGTGAAATGCAATTGCCAGTGGTTCATCACCATAAATCATGCGCGCGCGGACAAGTGCTTGATGCTCCCATGTCCACGCGTCTTGATGTTGATAGTCGTCGAACGCGTCCGTTGGACTAACCAACAAACCCGATGCACCGGACGGACGCAATCGGGTATCGACCTCGTATAAAATACCGGAAGCGGTGCGAGTGGAGAAAATATGAATGATACGCTGTGCTAAACGAAGGTAGAACTGACGACCATCAATCTCTTTTTTGCCGTCAGTGTAGACATTGACTGGGCAGTCATGCATGAAGACAATATCCAAGTCGGAGTTATAGCCGAGCTCCCACCCTCCGACTTTACCATAGCCAATTACAGCAAAGCCTTTACCTTCACGATCTTTCACATGCGTTGGCTCGCCGTACTTTTCAGACACTTGCAACCAAGCCTGACTGATCACCGCATCAACGATAGCTTCCGCTAAATAAGTTAAATGGTCACTCACTTTCATCACTGGCAATGCGCCAGCAATATCTGCCGCTGCAATACGCAAAATACAAATTTGCTTAAACTGACGCAACGCTTCCATTTGCTGTTCCATATCATCTTCAGGAATACGCGCCAAATAATCACGTAGCTCTGTACGGTAACTGTCTAATGGAATGGGATTGTACAGCTGCGCAGGGTCGATCAACTCATCAAGCAAGATAGGATAACGAGACAGCTGCTCTGAAATCATTGGGCTTGCGGTACACAAACGTACGAGCTGCACCAGAGCCGCTGGATGCTCATCCAATAATTCCAAGTAAGTCGTGCGAGTGCAGATGTTGTGTAGCAAGTGAAGTACACGAGATAAACCAAACTGTGCATCAGGATGGGCAAAGACCGCATCAAACACTTTCGGCATCAAACGATTGAGCACTTCGCGTCCACGTGGGCCTAACGTTTTTTTGGCCAGATCGGTTTTAAAGTTGATGATGGTTTTCGCGCATGAAGCAAAGTCTTCAATCTGAATATCCTGCTGCAAGATATGCTCAAGAACATCTTGTTTGTCGGCCATATCCCATAGCTCATGAAAATGACGAGCAACGGTAGTCCCCTCGTCTTCTTCATCATCACCAATTAGTGATTCAAAAACTTGGTGAACATTTGCCATATGCTGCTGGGTTTGCTCAATCAATTGATCCCAACAGCTCATTTTCATCGCGGTGGCGAGCTTTAAGCGTTCGGTTTCGCAATCAGGCAGCGTCTGGGTTTGCTTATCCGCCATTGCTTGCAACAAGTTTTCTAATTGACGCAAGTACTTGTATGCGGCTTCTAGATCGCTGACTTCTTGTGGAGTAAGCAATGCCAGTTCTTCAATGCCTTGCAGTGTTTCCAACAGCCCTCGATTACGTAAAGAAGGTTCTCGACCACCTCGAATCAATTGAAAAACTTGAGCGATAAATTCAATTTCTCGAATGCCACCCGCACCTAGCTTAATGTTGTTATTCAACCCTCGGCGGCGAACCTCGCTACTGATCATCGACTTCATTCGACGCAAAGATTGAATCGCACTGAAATCAATATAACGACGAAAAACAAAAGGGCGCAGCATTTGGCGTAGCTCTTGATACTGCGGGTACATCTCACATCCCATCACCCGAGCTTTGATCATCGCGTAACGTTCCCAATCTCGCCCCTGCTCTTGGTAATAATCTTCAAGTGCGGCATAGCTCATTACCAAGGGGCCACTTTCTCCAAATGGGCGAAGTCGCATGTCGACGCGGTAGCAAAAACCATCGAAGGTTTGTTGGTCGAGCGCTTTGATGATGCGTTGACCAAGACGAGTAAAGAACTGGGCATTGGCAATGCTGCGGCGTGCGCCTTGGGTTTCGCCATTCTCTGGATACGTGAAAATTAGATCAATATCGGAAGAAAAGTTTAGCTCGCCACCACCCAGTTTCCCCATGCCGATAATTAACATCGGCTGCACTTCACCGTCCTCACTTGTTGGCGTGCCCCACTCCTGACAACACACTTGATATTGCCATTGATAGGTTTCAAAAATCATCGCTTCTGCCAACTCAGATAAGTGGCTTAAAGACGTCTCTAGAGACCATGCATGCGTGAAATCCTTCCACGCAATGTACACCATTTCTCGATTGCGAAACTGACGCAATACGCGATGACCAGACATCTCATCAGGACATTGTTCCAACAGTTCAGCAAGGCGTGAGCGGTAAGACTCCTGACGACTTGGCTGCGCTAACATACTTGGCAACTCACGGGCTAGGACTTCATCGCGATGAATGGCTTCAGTTATAAACTGGCTTAAGCCCGCCACATAACGAAATTGCTGCGCAACCTCATCGGGCCAAAGGGGAAAATAACCTGCGTCTTGGGCGTTTTGTACGGCAGATTCAGCGATAGAAATCAGTGGCGAAGGCAGCTGCATTTTTCTTCCTTGTTTGAAAAGCACGGTAACTCATTCTTTATACCAGACTGAAAGCAAATAAAAACGCCCACAAAAGGTTTGTGGGCGTTTTATCAAAAGTTCGGGATCGAATATTAAACTTGGAAAGATTTGATCTTCTTGTCTAGCTCACCTGCATTATTTTGCATCATTTCAGAGGTTTCTAGCAGCTCGGTAACAACAACAACTGAGGCTTCAACCAACTCACGTACATTGGTGAGGTTTTGGCTCATCTCTTCTGCAACACTGCTTTGCTGACCAGACGCCGTCGCGATCTGGAAGTTCATGTCATTGATTTGCGTCACTTGCCCAACAATACCATCGAGCTCAGATCCAGCATTAGAAACCAGCTCGTTTCCATCTGCCGCTTCTACAACGCTTTTTTCCATGAGTTCTACCGCAGATTCAGCACTGGTTTGCAGCTGTGCGATCATCTCTTGAATTTCTACCGTCGCTTGTTGTGTACGTTGGGCAAGGTTACGAACTTCATCTGCAACCACAGCAAAACCCCGCCCAGCCTCGCCAGCTCGCGCCGCTTCAATCGCCGCATTCAGTGCAAGCAGGTTGGTTTGTTCAGAAATGCCTTGAATCGTCCCTACAACGCTACCAATGGCTTCAACACGTTCTTCAACTTGGTTAACCGCTTGTGCCGATGAAGCGATATCCGACGAAAGTTCACTCATTTTCGCCATTGTACTTTGCAAGAACTGCTGACCAGAAATTGCTTGTGCGGAAGCTTGCTCTGTTAGAGAAGATGCCGTCTGGGCATGTTCCGCAACCGTTTGGACCGTCGACGACATTTCACTCATCGCCGTAGCAAGTTGATCAATTTCGTTAAACTCTTCTTGCGCCGATTCCTTCGTTTCCGACATGCTCAGCGTCATGACTTCGGTGAGCGTTGATAATTCATCAGACGCATTAATTTGCATTTGAATAACATCGTGCAATTGTCGACGTGTCTTTTCTAATTCACGTGCCACGTCTCCGTATTCATCTTTACAATCCATACCAAATGGAACAGAGAGGTTCTTGCTCGCCATCAGTTTGATCGCGTCGCTCAGATACTGTGTTTGACGCAACATCACTCTAGCCGCCGCTAATAAGAGCACGACAAAAACCACAATCAATAAGGCGGTTTGCCAAGCAACTTGCGTTAAATATGCTTCATAATGCTGTTGGGCAACTTGCGCGTTTTGTGTCGCCGCTAAAAGTGAGTCGTAAAAAGTGTTTGCGTCCCACAGTTGTTTTGCCACGATCAGGACAGTACTGAAGACCATCAACATGACCATTTTAGGCACCAGTCGAATGTCGGATATGACCCTTTCCCATGGCTTAAATGCCAGCTTTTCCATTGTCAGTTCTCCACCGAGTCTTATATAGTCTTTATCTATAATCTTTATATTACTTATAGTTATGTTCGCGCTTTGCGTGGTTACGCGATTTATTTTGAGCTTCGTATGAAAAACAATGATATCAAAGACAGCACACGACCGATGGGCCTGTTGTCACTAATATTGTCTTTTATGGCACTATTTGTGATCTCTGGCTTGTTGTTTTTCCCGATCGATCACGAAACCCGTCAAGTTCTTATCGGTCTGGATTTCATAATCTGTAGTATTTTTCTACTACAGCTCACCATTGATTTGATCCGGTCCACAGATCGCTGGTTATTCCTTAAACGTCATTGGATAGATTTCGTGGCGAGCATCCCATTGATAGAGCCCCTGCGCTTTGCTCGTATTTTTCATATTATGCGAGTGGTATTAGTACTGCGTTCGTCAAAGTTCATTTTGCATCAGCTCAAAGAAAACCGCCGCGAAACCACGGTCGCCTCTATACTGCTATTGATGGTTATCCTCATAACACTCGGTTCTAGTGCAATGCTGTTTATCGAAGCGAAAAACCCAGAAGCGAATATTCGTACTGGCGCCGATGCTTTGTGGTGGGTATTTGTAACAATCTCAACGGTTGGTTACGGCGATCATTATCCAGTGACCTCCATAGGAAAGTTTTTGGCTGTCATCATCATTGTTTGCGGGGTGGGTATCTTTGGTATGATCTCGGGTCTTATCACCTCTATCCTTACTGCCCCAACGAAACAACAGACGCACAGTTCAATCAATAAAGAACGTATGCTCGAGCAGCTTCTAACCCAACAAGCTCAAATACTAGAACGACTCGATTTCATGGAAAAAGAGCTACAACAACGTAAAACAGAGACAAAAAAATAGGACCATGCGGTCCTATTTTTTTGTCGTTATCACCAGAACGATCATTCACGCCAATAAGGCTGAACTTCCACACTGATCGCTCGGGTTTGATCCATTGCATGCAAAATTGAGCGCTCTTGACGGTGCAACCAGCGTTCTAACTGCTCTTTTTCTGCGTCTTCCAGCATATCAACCAACGGGAGCAAGTGGTTCAGCATTAGCAGATCATCGATACCATGCACTAGATCCGCCCATGGTAAACGGAAGCTGTTACGCTCATCCGAGTTATACAAACTCGCGAAACCAATACCAGTATAGAGGTTACGCAATAAGCGATAACGCTGATCAACGTACTCTTGCGCCGTCAAATCGCGCTCTGCTGGGAAAGCTTCCATTAGCTCAGCCCAAGTGCGATCGAGCTGAGTAACTGAAAACGGCATGATGTTGCTTGCCATTTTTTCACGTGCTTTTTCATCAAGAAATGGCTGCCAACCGCGTGCTAAGATCCAGCGGCTTAGATCCAGCAGTAACCCTGTGTAACGAGCGGAATTGAGCAACCCTAGCACTTCTTCACGGCTTGGCAACTCTTGTAACTGCTGAGTCAGCTCAGATACTAAGAACTTACGTGCATCCAACTTGCGCAGCACATTGCCTTTGTCATCTAAAAGCTCTTCAAGGTGTGCATGCTCATCCAACCAACTCAGTTCTTCTTCCAACCATTTAAGCTCTTGGCGCAGAATCGCGCTCGCGCGACGAGGGACAATCCCGCCAAAAATAGTCAATGTTTGACGAATGAAACGAATGGCATTACTGATTTCACGCAGTGCTTCCACGCTGTCACGCTCAGCATAAATTTGCTCGTGATAATGCCAATGAGACAAAGCGTGCTCTAATGAGTTGATCAAGCAAAATTCAACGGTATCCGTCGGACTACTGTCCACAAGTGCCAATGATTTTACTTCATCACCCGCATAACCGCTTGCAAGTCGATAACCTTTCGCCGCTTTGCTCAAGTTACCCAAGCGCATACCGCCTTGCTCGCAAAAGCTGCGTGCCAGTGTGAATAAAGCTTCGGTTTGGCCAGACTTAAGCTCCAGTTCAACTTCGCAAATTGGCTCTTGCTTCTCTTCTTCGTCTTCACCTTTGGCTACAACTAAACCTTGGTCAAAGGCAACTTCAATCTGACTGCCATCGGGCATGCCAATCAGCCATTGTTCACGTGTGAAGTTGGTCGAGAATAATGGCATAAGCTCGGATTGCAGCGTTTCTGCATCTTTACCTGGAGGCCAAATATCTAGAGGATGAAGCGACAGATCAGGCTCGTCGCTAGTGTGCTCAGCATTGTATTCTGGTCTTTGATGTAAGCCTGCGACGACGCGTCCTGCTGTCTTTACGGTTTGGACGAATACATCATCAAAACGGCGAATTCTTAAACCAATGTCGTGCTTTCTAAGCCATTTATCGGCAGTATCAAAATAGGTGTTACCCAAGTCACGACAACTATGCTGAAGTACTTTTGTCTCAGAAATTTTTTCTTTTAAAGTTTCTGAAAATTCAGGAGAAACAAAAAACTTCAGTTCTATTTCGGTTTCCATAGCTATACCTTTCAAAGCAGATAGAAACAGGATATTGCGTAATTTCTCACACGGCAAGAGAGAAATATCGCCGGAATGATGATCTAAAACAGTTTTAATGAGCGATTTAATGCGTTACCATGCGCGCCTTTATAGCCATCGTTCAACATTTCGCCAAGCACTCAGAAATGGTGTATGTTTTTTTAAGGTTATAGTTATTAGGTTGAATGACCATGCCAGTAAATACAATTATGGGGTTATTTGCAAAGTCCCCAATTAAGCCTTTGCAACGCCACGTTGTGTGTGTCAACGAATGTTGTTCACACTTGGTGAAATTCTTTGAAGTATCTTCAAAGGGTGATTGGGAAAAAGCAGCAGAAATCCGTGCACAAATTTCTCACCTAGAGAAAGAAGCGGATGTGCTGAAACGTGAAATCCGTCTAAAACTGCCTCGCGGTTTGTTCATGCCAGTCGACCGTACTGACATGCTTGAGCTTTTGACTCAACAGGACAAACTTGCAAACCTGGCAAAAGACATTGCTGGCCGTGTATATGGTCGTCAACTTGTCATCCCTGAGGCTCTCCAACCAAACTTCCTCGCTTACGTTCAACGTTGTCTTGATGCTGCCGATCAGGCGCAAAAGGTAATCAATGAACTTGATGAATTGCTAGAAACCGGCTTCAAAGGCCGTGAAGTGACGCTCGTCGCTGAAATGATTCATCAATTAGACGTTATCGAAGATGATACCGATGCCATGCAGATTGAACTTCGCCAACAGTTGATGGTGATTGAAGCTGACATGAACCCTATCGATGTCATGTTCCTGTACAAGATTCTTGAATGGGTAGGTGGTATTGCCGACCAAGCGCAGCGCGTAGGTGCTCGTTTGGAAGTCATGCTATCTCGATCTTAAAACATAAAGTTAACGACATAACGAAGAGCATAATTAACACGTGTCATAGGGACGATGACTATTTTCATCGTCTTATGGTTTGGCGCGCGTAAAATTTTGTTCCGCTTGTTATAAAACAACTAGGTATTACGATGGATATCCTTGCGAACTACGGCACTGTCCTGATTATTGTTGCAGCGATTTTTGGTTTCATGATGGCGATTGGTATTGGCGCGAACGACGTTGCTAATGCGATGGGTACATCTGTAGGTTCAAAAGCGCTAACTGTAAAACAAGCTATCATCATTGCGATGATCTTCGAATTTGCAGGTGCTTACCTTGCAGGCGGTGAAGTAACCGACACTATCCGTAAAGGTGTAATCGAAACTTCTTTATTTGCTAGTCAACCAGATGTTCTTGTCTACGGCATGATGTCTGCGCTTTTGGCAGCAGGTACATGGCTGCTTCTTGCTTCTTACATGGGCTGGCCAGTATCAACGACTCACTCAATCATAGGTGCAATCATTGGTTTTGCATGCGTATCAGTAGGTACTGAAGCGGTTGACTGGGGCAGCGTTCAAGGCATTGTTGGTAGCTGGATTATTACGCCAGTGATTTCAGGTTTCTTTGCTTACGTTATCTTTGTCAGCGCACAACGCCTGATTTTTGATACAGAGAACCCTCTGTTTAACGCGAAACGTTTTGTACCTGTTTACATGTTCATCACAACAATGGTGATTGCACTTGTAACCATCAAAAAAGGTCTGAAACACGTTGGTCTTCACCTGACCAATGGTGAAGCCTGGATGTGGGCAGCAGCAGTTTCAGCACTTGTGATGATTGGCGGCTACGTATACATCCAGAAAAAATTCGCTAATCGCGAAGAAGACCGCAGCTTTTCTGGCGTGGAAGGTATCTTCAGCGTTCTGATGGTTATCACCGCTTGTGCGATGGCATTTGCACACGGTTCAAACGACGTTGCAAACGCCATTGGTCCACTGTCTGCTGTCGTATCGACTGTTGAACACATGGGCGAAATCAGCACGAAAAGCACCATCGCTTGGTGGATTCTACCTCTTGGCGGTATTGGTATCGTGGTCGGTCTTGCAACACTGGGTCACAAAGTAATGGCAACCGTTGGTACAGGCATCACTGAGCTAACGCCTAGCCGCGGTTTTGCAGCACAGCTAGCAACAGCATGTACGGTAGTTCTAGCGTCTGGTACAGGCCTGCCAATTTCAACCACTCAAACATTGGTTGGTGCGGTTCTCGGTGTTGGCTTTGCTCGTGGTATCGCAGCACTGAACCTAGGCGTAGTTCGTAACATCGTGGCATCATGGATCGTTACACTACCAGCGGGGGCGTTATTGGCCGTAGTATTCTTCTACGGACTTCAAGCGATGTTCGCTTAAGACACTCGTCAATAGAATGTAAGCGCTTTGTCATTATTGACTCAAACGCACAGAAAGGGAGGCTTTGCCTCCCTTCTTTGTTGCACCGAGGTTTGAAACTGCATACTATTCGTCTATTTCCGGCTCCAATCATTCGGTGCCAACGCTGTCTCCAAGAAAAATCGTTAAGGGATTTACTGTGAAAAAACTAATCATCACGGTTTTGTTTACTTTGCTAGCAGCGCCAGCGGCCCTAGCAGCAGACCGTTATATTTCTGATGACCTCTTCACTTTTATGCACTCAGGTCCAAATAACACCTACCGTATTATTGGTAGTGTTAACGCCGGTTCTAAAGTACAACTGATTAAAACCAACCGAGATACTGGCTACACGCAAGTTCGTGATGACCGTGGTCGCACTGGTTGGGTACAAAGCAAGTTTGTGACAAACCAAGAGAGCATGGCAATTCGCCTTCCTCGCATTGAGAAAGAGCTAGCCGAAGTAAAAGAGCAGCTTGCTAATGCTCGTCAAACTTCTGATGCAGAGAAAGCCGGTCTTGTTACCTCTCTCGAAACACGTAACCAACAAATTTCAGATCTAGAAAATAAATACTCTGAGATCAGCGATCAGCTTACTTCTGTTGAAACAGAAAACCGCGAGCTACGCGCAAAACTGGATACACAAAAAGATGACATGCTGCTTAAGTACTTCACTTATGGCGGCGGTGTCGCAGGTTTAGGTTTACTATTTGGTTTGATTCTTCCGCATGTCATGCCTCGTAGAAAGCGCTCTCCTGCGGGTTGGGCATAAACCTCACGCTTTTATCTTTAAAAAGAACGCAAAAGCCAGTCGATATCGACTGGCTTTTTAGTTTGCTTCGTTTGACAGAAGTGAGTATTACTCCCCCATTGAACTAGAGGCTCGACGACGATCCGTTGCGCCATAAAGCTTGCCATCTTTTAGCTCAATTGCATTCAAACCGCTTACCACTGGAATAACGTGCACTGGGTAGCCAAGCTCCATAAACTCAGGCACCAGCATTTCTGCGAACGTTTTCTTTTCCACCAGCAAGCCAGTCGGGTCATAAGGCTTAGTGCGGTCTATTTTGGTGCCGTACTGAATGTTTGGTAAGTCAATTGCCTCTTGCGCTGATAAGTTCCAATCCAGCACCCCAACCACGGTTTTGAGTACATACCCCGGGATTTGTGAACTACCTGGTGACCCAACCACCAAACGCAAATTATCATCACTGTCCATCACCATTAATGGCGTAATAGCCGAACGTGGACGCTTGCCCGCTTCAATTGAGTTTTGTGTAGGTTTGCCGTTAACCGTTGGCAGAGGTGAGAAGTTAGCCATCTGCGCATTCAAGACAACGCCATCGACCATCACACCCGAGCCCATACCCGTTCCTACCGTGCTGGTCATCGCAATTGCATTTCCATCTCTATCGACGATAGAAATATGCCCTGTATCTTTGCTCTCGAAGCCTTGATATTGCGCATACTGAGTTTGCGTTATCTGTCCTGCTTTTGGATCCTCTTTTGAAGTGCCATTATCGGGGATTAAATCACGTCTCTGATCTAGATAGGCTTTAGACAACAACTGTTCAACTGGCGCTTCCACATAATCTGGGTCTCCGGCATACGCAATACGATCAGCTTTTGCAATTCGCATCGCTTCAGTCATGAGACGCCAAGGTTCCAAATCCGTTTTCGCCATATGGGCAATGTCATAGGGTGCGAGCAGTTCAAGACTCTGAGCGACCATCACACCGCCCGAAGCTGGGTAACCAAAAGAGACGATTTTATTCCCACGGTAGTCGCTCTCAATGATGTCACGCTGCTTCACTTGGTAATGTTTAAAATCTTCTAAAGACAACTTCTCGTGTTGGTCATCAATACGACTATTAACCGTCTCTACGATGTGCTGACCAAGCTCACCACCATAAAGGTAACGATCGCCTTGTTGCGCGATCTTCCTCAGCGTCTCAGCCATCTTAGGGTTCTTCATCAAGGTTCCCGTCGGCTTAATATCGTCCCCTTGCCAATACAAGGCTTTCACTTCCGGATCTTGCTCAAGTCGGCTTTGCTCTCTTACTACGATGTCGTAGGTGTAGCTGTTCATCGCGTACCCATTGCTCGCCAATGTAATCGCCGGCTTAATCAGCTCTGCCCATGGCAACTTGCCGTATTGTTCATGAGTGGTGTAAAGCAACCGCAATGTGCCCGGAACCGCAACAGAACGAGGGCCTAATATTTCGTTGCGACTGAGTACTTCCCCATTCTCAACAAACATTTCAGGGTTCGCGCTAGAGGGCGCTTCATCTCGACCATCAAGGGCCAGAAATTTTTTCTCGTCATGTTGATAAAACAGCGCGAAAGTCCCGCCGCCAATTCCGGTCATATCTGGCTCAACGACAGACATCACCATCTGCATCGCGACCATAGCATCAACAGCGTTACCGCCTTCTTTCAATATTGAGTAACCGGTACTGCTCACGTAAGGATTCGTCGCACTGACCATGAAATCTTGCCCGCGACTATCTGGTGTAACTGGGAATGGGTCTGGCTTTGCAGCATAGCTTGTCGATGCAACAATGCTTAAAGAAAAAATCAGAATACGCATGTGTCTCTGTTTAGACTCCTATTATGTGATGGGGTCTAACGTGGACCAAGTCATTACTCCGAAGTTCGTGAAGATGGTGTCTTTTTACACAACGCTGACTGGAATCGCGCTATCAATAGATGAATGATATTGGTGCTATTTAAACGACTGAGGAAAGCTATATTTTGCTTGTTTGAGTATCTAGAAATCATCACCAGAATAGATGCAAAAGATGCTCTGAAAAATAAAAAGCCAGCGATATGATTTCGCTGGCTTGATGTGTTTCTACAAGAGTTACCCTTTCCACTCATACAACGCTGGTATACGAATTTGCTCACCTTGGAACTCAACAATCACAGCTTGCGGTTGTATTTCTCTTAGAGTGACCTGATCATCAACGACATCCCCCTGATGATACTCAACATTGTTAATTTTCACCCAACGGCGATTTTCATCACTAGCGTACATATGGGTTTGCAAATTAAGCGCAGGTAGACGCCCTTGCCACTGGTGAGCGTTGCGCTCTAAATCGTTCACGCGTGCCGTTTGTGATGACGAATTGTCATCATCTCGGGATAAGGCATTTTCGACCTTCCTAGCTAAATCAGGAGATAATGAGGATAAATCCAGATCATCCAAAGACAACCCGAGGTCCTCTTCAGCAGCAGAAGTCGTTTGGGTTGATGCTGAGTCGCGTGTTTCATCTCTGCTTGGTGTATGGCTCGTGTATTCATCGGGGGTGGTAAATGTACCAAAATCACGCGATAGCTCTGCACTTGGCCACTCTCTTGGCAATTGGGCCAACTGGGTGTTCTCTGGATAGTCTAATACTTTGAAAGGTGATACCACTTCGACCTTTTCTATCGGGGACGTTGTATCTACTTCAACACTCGGTGCAAAGAGATCTAAGTACCAAGCGACTCCGATAGCAGAAGCAGTGATTGGCAGCAAGAACAGACCTATATGTTTCACAGCTGACATTATACGTCCTCCTTCTCTATTCTCGCCAGTTGAGGCGCATCTGGTTGAACATTTTGCTGAAGTCGGTCTAGCGTTCGCTTACCTGCAATACCATCGACACCAATTCCTTGCCAACGTTGAAATAACTCGACTCGCTCTTTCATCGCACCATCAAAAATAGACGTTTCAAGCAGTGGCTCACTCACCGCTTCTGCTAATAATCGGTCTAATACTTCAATCGCAGGGCCTTCCATGTCTAACCGTAATGTTTCATTCAGCGGAGCATGCCGCAGTTCGATAATATTGCCCTGCCACAACGGCTTTAGCCACGAAACTGGCAGACGCAGACGCTGCTTGCCATTGAGCACTTCAGCTTGGTCATTACCGACGGCATATAGAATGACATACCCAACATCACCTTGATAATTCAACTCCAAGATCACAGGGCGATTTTGTTGCATCAACAGCGGCCAAGTCGCCATTTTACGCTCACAACGCATAGTCGACTGCGGTTCTGACAAACAAAGATTATCGCGAACCGATGCTTGATACCCCCACAAACGATACAAATCATTTACAGCGAGGTTCGACTGTTTTTGTGCTAACAATAAATCACGCTGCTCATCCGTTAACTGTTGGCTTACGACGGTTGGTGTTGGCTCTACTCTTGGCTCCGTCACTTGTGTCAACACTGACGTCGCTTGAGCTGGCATATAATTCACGACCGCCCACCCCGTACTTAATGCAGCAATAAGGCCTACCGTGACAGAGCCCCAAGCAGGCCAACGGAAAGTCCGGCGCTCTTTTTTATCTTGCTGATAAATATCTGCCTGAAACTGCATCACCTCTTCACAGGCCTGCTGAACGGTTTGCTTATCCACCACCACATTACCCTGGTGATAACTAATGTTGAGGGATTTGTCACAGATAAGGTTGATGAGCCGCGGTATACCGTGACTGTATTTGGCTATAAGTTTACAAGAAGCACGATTAAACAGTTGCTGGTCGCCACCTGCTGTATGTAGTCGAAATGCGATGTAATCTTCTGTCTCTTTTTCATCCAACGGCAACAGGTGATAACGCCCGGTAATACGCTGGGCAAGTTGGCGTAGTTGTGTTGTTTGTAATAACCGCTGCAATTCAGGCTGCCCGACCAACAACACTTTGAGCAATTTTCTGGTATCGGTTTCCAAGTTGGTCAACAAGCGCAACTGCTCTAGAACGTCGGCAGCAAGGTGTTGAGCCTCATCAATGACCAGCAATGTCTGCCAGCCTGAACGATAATTACGCAGCAAATATTGATGGATAACCTGGTTTAGCTGTTTGAGGTTTGCATCTGGCGGATAGGTGATTTTGAACTCATCGCAAATGGCTTCGAGCAAGTCTCTACTCGAAAACGTGGGATTGAGAATAAGACCCGCTTTGGTGTTATCCCCCAAATTCGCCAGCATCGCTTTTGCGACGGTCGTTTTGCCTGTACCTACTTCGCCAGTAAGCATAGCAAAGCCACCGCCATCGCCTAGCCCAGCTTGGAGATGTGTGATTGCCTCTTTGTGACGTTGGCTTAAATACAAATAACGTGAGTTTGGAACAATCGAAAATGGTTGTTCGACAAACCCAAAAAAGTCCTTATACATTAGGCTCTCCAGCTAAAAAACCACCTGGGAATAGTCAGACATGGTATAAACGCTCTTCTTCTATTCTTAGGAGTAAAGAAAAGTACCATTGCTTGCTACAATGTCCAACGGCATATCCATAAATTAAGAGGTAATTCGTGCAAGTTTATTTAGTAGGTGGCGCAGTTCGAGATAAATTGCTCGGAATTGATAGTTATGACAACGACTGGGTGGTCGTAGGCGCGACGCCCGAGATGATGCTGTCCCAAGGATACACCGCCGTTGGTAAAGACTTTCCTGTATTTCTGCATCCCAAAAGTAAAGAAGAATATGCCCTTGCACGAACAGAGAGAAAGTCAGGTTCTGGTTACACTGGTTTTGAATGTTTCTTCGATCAAAACGTCACCTTAGAAGAAGATTTGATACGTCGTGATTTAACCATTAACGCGATGGCAATGGAGAGTGATGGCACGATCCATGACCCATATGGTGGCCAGCAAGATCTCAACGATAAACTGCTACGCCATGTATCAGACGCCTTTATTGAAGACCCTCTACGCGTTTTACGTGTCGCTCGCTTCGCAGCGAAGCTTGCTGATCTAAACTTTACGGTTGCCGACGAAACCATGCGGTTAATGCGTCACATGGCAGAGTCCGGAGAGCTGAGCACACTGACTCCCGAGCGTGTTTGGCAAGAATGGCATAAATCTCTCTCTACTCCTCGCCCTGATATTTTCTTATCGGTTCTACGAGACTGTGGTGCATTAACCGTGGTGTTACCTGAAATTGATGCACTATTTGGCGTACCTCAACCTGAGAAGTGGCATCCAGAAATCGATACTGGCATCCATACTTTGATGGTGGCAGAGCAAGCCGCAAAATTGAGTAACTCACTCCCCGTCAGGTTTGCCGCCCAAGTGCATGACTTGGGTAAGGGCGTGACGCCAGAGAGCGAATGGCCAAGCCACAAAATGCATTGCCATACAGGATTAAAACTGATCAAAAAGCTGTGCGAACGTGTCCGGGTACCAAATGAGTTTCGTGATTTAGCCTTGATGGTGTGCGAACAGCACTCCAATATTCATCGCGCGGCTGAACTTAAACCACAAACCATAATTAAAATACTCAATAAGCTTGATGGGTGGCGTAAGTCCGAACGTCTGCAAGATATCTTGCTTTGCTGCCAAGCGGATCACGCTGGTCGTAAAGGACTGGAAACGCAACCATATCCACAGGCGGATATTTTTAGGCAAGCCTACCAAGCAGCAGCGGCAGTTGACGTTCAAACCATAATCAAAGAGGGCTTTAAAGGCCCTGCGATTCGTGACGAGCAAGAAAAACGACGTATTGAAGCAGTGAAAGCAGTACTTAAGAAGTAACGAACAAACAAAAACGCCCGCGGATTTCGCGGGCGTTTTTCGTTAGCATCAATTATGCACTTAATAGAAAAGCGAACAAACCGACGCCCAAAATGAGACGGTAAATCACAAACGGTGTCATGCCCATGCGTGAAATCATCTTCAAGAAGAAGTGGATACAGATGTACGCACTGATAAACGATGTGATAATGCCAGTAAGTAAGAAACCAACATGGACAGGTTCACCACTGGTCACTAACTTCATGCCTAAGTAGCTACCAGCTAATGTAATGATTGGGATCGACATTAAAAACGAAAATCGGGCAGCCGCTTCTCGAGTAAAGCCAAGGTAAAGCGCTGCTGTGATGGTCGCCCCTGAACGTGAAGTTCCAGGAATCATCGCTAAGGCTTGAGCAATACCGATAAATACAGCTTTCTTCCAACCCGTTTGGTATTCATCGGCAACGAGTTTAGCGTTTTTGTCTACCCACCATAGCAACAAGCCAAATACGATCGTGGTAGTCGCGATGACGTAAGCGCTACGTAGATACACTTCAATGATGTCTTTCATCAATAGACCGAACACACAAGCTGGAATCGTCGCAATCACGATCATCCAAGCCAATTTAGCCTCTTTACTGCGATCTCCTTTAAAAATCGAAGCAAATAACGCTTGAAACAAAGTGATTACTTCATGACGAAAATAGATCACGACAGCCATTAATGTACCGACGTGAACAGCAACATCAAAGGCCAGACCTTGGTCTTCCCATCCTAAAATAGCGGAAGGCAGGATCAAATGGGCAGAGCTTGAGATAGGCAAAAACTCTGTCAGCCCCTGAATCAGAGCCAAAATAAAGGCTTCAAAATAACTCATGTAAACAACTCAAATTAAAAATGAAAGGAAACGGGTTTGAGCGAATCGACTGGCTGCATAGCATGCCAAATGTCTGCGACTGTGCGTCCATCGCCTGGGATCACTAATTGCGGTTCGAGATCATACAACGGCTTTGTGACAAAAGGATATTTGTAGATATCACTGCGAGGTAGCTCAGGTTTTTTCTTGGAGACGCGCTCACCGAACAACACTATATCGAGATCCAGTGTTCGATCCTGATACTTTTGCGCGTTTTCTTCGCGTCCCCATTTAAATTCAATCTCGCGTAGTTGATGGCTCAACTCTTCTAATGACAACTCGGTACGCATTGCAACGACAAAGTTGTAGAAATTCTTACTGCTAAAACCAATAGGTTCGCATTCATATATCGGTGATACGAGGAGATTTTCTCCAAGCCGTTGCAGCTCCTGATACGCAGCAAGCACATGTTGCTCTCTTTCTACGTTCGTCCCAACACCGATATAGGTGGTGATCATGCTCGGCCTCGCTCAATCACCACACCAACAGCACGTGCTTGCGGCACGGCGCCAGGCTTCGCTAGGCGGATTTTCACCCAAGGCACAGAGAAACGCTGCATGATAAGCTCTGCTACTTCTTCAGCCACGCGCTCGACCAGTAAGAAACGACCATTTTCAATGTGGTTAAGTACCGCCTCACTCACCTGCGAATAATCCAGTGCATCTTGCACATCATCACTTTTGCCCGCAGGTTTATTATCGTGTGCCATTTCAATATCTAGAACCAACTTTTGTTTGATTTGTTGTTCCCAGTCGTACACGCCAATGGTGGTGATTACTTCTAACTGTTCAATAAAAACTTTATCCAGAGCCATCTTATGTCCTTCTATTACAGAGGTCGGATACCCGTGAGGGGTAATTTGATCGTAGTATTCTATACCTAAGTAACATTTACTTTGGTCATCACAATGTTACTTAGGTATAAACTGCGAAAGCATCTTTATATACAAGAAATCACATAATGCAAGCTCTATCACAGTGAGGATTTCTGCATTATGTAAATTCGGGGTATGATAGCAACTACGCGGGAACCGAGCATTAAATTCCAATCCATCAAGGACTTCTATGGACGCACTGGCACTGATAATGACAATGGCCGCCTATTTATTAGGTTCGGTTTCCAGTGCGGTTTTGATCTGTCGACTCTTAAAACTGCCAGACCCACGCAGTGTGGGATCTAACAATCCTGGAGCAACGAACGTATTGCGTATTGGCGGACGAGGAGCCGCTGTTTCAGTCTTGTTGTGCGATATGCTCAAAGGCACTATCCCCGTGTGGGGCGGATACTTTCTTGGTATCGACCCTATCATTCTTGGCGTCATCGCCATTGCTGCCTGTCTTGGCCACATGTACCCCATCTTTTTCCACTTTAAAGGCGGAAAAGGTGTCGCAACCGCGCTTGGCGCTATCGCTCCGATTGGTTTGGACTTAACTGGATTGGTAATGTTAACTTGGCTGTCAGTAGCCGCGCTATTCCGCTATTCATCCTTAGCGGCTCTCGTCACGGTTTTGGTCACTCCGTTTTATACTTGGATGTTTAAACCGCAATACACGTTACCTGTTGCTATGCTGTGCTGCTTAATCGTATTTAAGCATCATCAAAATATTCGTCGGCTTTTGTCTGGCGACGAGCCAAAAATCGGCGAGAAAAAACTGACACAAAAAAACTCGGCTTAATGCCGAGTTTTTCGTTTAAAGAAGGATGTATTGGTTACGCATGAACTCGATTCAGGAAGTTCAACAACATCTGGTTGACGAACTCAGGTTGCTCTAAACAACTGATGTGTCCCGCTTGGGGAATCTCCACCAACTCACTGCCTGTGATACAGTCTTTCATTAAATAAGATTCAAAAACTGGACGTGGTTTATCTTCACAGCCCACTGCAATTAACGTCGGCAGAGCAAATTTTTCCGAATCCTCAATCACATCCCGGCGACCAAACACCATGCGCCCCATGCGAGCTACTTCCACCGCACGCTCACCGTTCAGCTCTTCTAAACTGCGTTTGAATGAAGCGACAAGTTTAGGGTTATCCTGATTGACGTTGTTGGCAAAGAACAGCGGCACAACGGCTTCAATAATTGGCGCAGGCACTGCTTGGACTTGGCTGATGGTATCAAGCATTGCAAAATACTTTTTATACGTAACTTCTGGCTCCCAGCCAATGAAGGTATCCATCAATACCAGTGACTTAACACGTTGCGGCGCTTGAGCCGTTAGCTCAGCTCCCCACATGCCGCCAACAGATAAGCCCACTATCGAGAATTCTTCGATATCTAAATGATCCATCAATGCCAACATATGTTGTGCATAGTCGGCCAATGACTGTGTCGATGCAGGTGCAGCGTCCGATTCACCATGTGCCCAAAGATCTGGCACAATACAACGGAATGACTGGCTTAAAACCTCAACTTGTGGCGCCCACATTTGGCTATCCCAAAGGTAACTATGACCAAATAGAAGCACAGGGCCCTCACCTTTATCTAGATAAGCAAGTTGCTGACCTTCAATTTCAAACTTATTCATTGTTATATCCATTTCTTATTCTTCCACGTCATCCTAGCACTGAAACAATCGCGAACTGATCGCATCAGTCAGAATGTAAAACGAGGCGGTTCATTGAATAATTAAAAATAAAGGCCTCTGAGGAGCAGAGACCTTTATTACAAAGAACCGGTTTCAAACCTACCGCATAAATTTGACTAAGCGACAGGTGTTAGTTGATCAATTGGCCAACGTGGACGAGCCTCTACTGACATATCAGCCACTTCGCCATTCTTCAAGCGCTGCATGCCTGCGTAAGCGATCATCGCACCGTTATCTGTACAGAACTCAGTACGTGGGTAGTAAACTTCGCCGCCAACTTTCTTCGCTAACTTCTCTAACTCAGCTCGCAAACGACGGTTAGCACTCACACCACCAGCAATAACAATGCGTTTCATGCCTGTTTGCTCAAGCGCGCGCTTACATTTAATAGCCAACGTAGCACACACAGCCTCTTCAAATGCCAATGCGATGTCCGCGCGGGTTTGCTCGTCATCACCGTTTGCAGCAATCGTGTTAGCCGTAAAGGTTTTTAGACCAGAGAAACTCATGTCCAAACCTGGCACATTCGTCATTGGGCGCGGGAACTTAAAGCGGCCCGGTGTACCTTTTTCCGCCAGTTTAGATAATAGTGGACCGCCTGGGTAATCCAAACCCATTAGCTTCGCTGTTTTATCAAACGCTTCGCCCGCCGCATCATCAATCGACTCACCTAGAATTTTGTACTCACCGATGCCTCTCACTTCCACCATCATAGAGTGACCGCCCGATACTAATACCGCCACAAACGGGAACGGTGGAGGGTTATCTTCCAACATTGGGGCCAATAGGTGACCTTCCATATGATGAACAGGTACCGCTGGCACTCCCCAAGCATAAGCAATACTGCGACCGATAGTCGCACCCACTAATAGCGCCCCAACAAGACCAGGCCCCGCGGTATACGCGACACCATCGATGTCTTTTGAAGTTAAGTTCGCTTCTTTTAGTGCCTCTTTAATAAGAGGAATGGTTTTCTTTACGTGGTCACGTGAAGCCAACTCAGGCACCACACCGCCGTAATCTGCGTGCAGTTTTACTTGGCTGTATAGCTTGTGTGACAAGAGACCGTTTTCATCGTCATAAATTGCGATGCCAGTCTCGTCACAAGAGGTTTCAATACCAATAATGCGCATGGTTTTCTCAGTATGCTTTCTGTATAGAGGAAATTTGGGCGTCATATTACCTCGCCTTGGTGCTGCAAACAAATTTTGTACAGACAATAATCGACAAAAGGCTTTACAAAGTAGTTGTGATCGGATTAAAATTCCGCACCATTTTTGATCAAGCTGGTAAGAGACCTAACAATTGTGATTTGGTCTGTTGAATACCAGCGTTAACGAATAACCCCTGAGGTGAAAGGCATATGCCAGTAGTTAAAGTACGTGAAAACGAACCGTTCGACGTTGCTCTACGTCGTTTTAAGCGCTCTTGCGAAAAAGCAGGTATCCTTTCTGAAGTGCGTCGTCGTGAGCACTACGAAAAACCAACTACAGTTCGCAAACGCGCTAAAGCAGCAGCTCAAAAGCGTCACGCTAAGAAGCTAGCTCGCGAAAACGCTCGTCGCGTTCGCCTGTACTAATAACTGAGCTCCAAAAGGAATTTAGTTATGGCTCTGATTGATCAACTCAAAGAAGAGCAAAAATTAGCGATGAAAGCCAAGGACAAATTGCGCCTTGGTACTATTCGTTTAGCCCTATCAGCAATCAAGCAACGTGAAGTTGACGAACAGATTACTCTGAACGATGACGACATTCTTGCAGTATTGACCAAGATGGTTAAACAACGTCGCGATTCTGTAGCGCAGTTTGAAGCAGCGGGTCGTCAAGATCTTGCTGATGCGGAACAAGCAGAAATTACCGTTCTTGAGGACTTTATGCCTCAACCACTGACAGACGAAGAAGTAGCGGCTCTCATCGAGAACGCGATTGCTGAATCTGGCGCAGCTGGCATGCAAGACATGGGCAAAGTAATGGGCGTTCTGAAACCGCAAATTCAAGGGCGTGCAGATATGGGTAAAGTAAGCGGTTTAGTTCGCGCTAAATTGGCTTAAGGTACCCCACCCAATTGCAGCAAGCCGTGCTATCCTTTGGAGCGCACGGCTTGTTTGTATCTGGATGGATGGAATGAAATCAATGGGCAATACGCTCATTCTTTTAAGGCATTCACTCCACTCATCATCTTCTTTTTTTGTTAGGTTTTATGGCTGGACACATCCCTCGCAGTTTTATCGATGACCTTCTAGCTCGACTTGATATTGTCGATATCATCGACGCACGTGTGAAACTTAAGAAAAAAGGCAAAAACTACGGCGCATGCTGCCCGTTCCACAACGAAAAGACACCCTCATTCAGTGTCAGTCAAGAAAAGCAGTTCTACCATTGTTTTGGTTGTGGCGCGCATGGAAATGCCATCGATTTTTTGATGGAATTCGACCGACTAGAATTCGTCGAAGCCATTGAAGAACTCGCTTCATACTTGGGTTTAGATGTTCCTCGCGAACAACGTAGCGGCGGTAATGGTTCGTTTCAATCAGGCCCACAAGCAAGCAGCAGTGAAAAACGTAACCTATACGACTTAATGGGCAGCATTGCTCAATTTTATCGTAACCAACTCAAACAGCCAGCAAGTAAGGTGGCGATTGAGTATCTAAAAGATCGCGGCCTGTCTGGTGAAATCGTCCAGAAGTTTGGCATCGGCTATGTGGCTGATGAATGGGATTTAGTTCGTAAGAACTTTGGCCAGAATAAAGAAAACCAAGACATGCTCGTCACTGGCGGCATGTTGATTGAAAACGATAAAGGCAACCGCTACGACCGATTCCGTGGTCGAGTGATGTTTCCTATTCGAGACAGACGCGGTCGAGTAATAGGCTTTGGTGGTCGAGTATTAGGTGATGGGACACCAAAATATCTCAACTCACCCGAAACCCCGATATTTCATAAAGGTAAAGAGTTGTATGGCCTTTATGAAGTACTACAAGCGTACCGTGAGCCACCACAAATTTTAGTGGTTGAAGGCTATATGGATGTTGTCGCGCTTGCTCAATATGGCGTAGATTATTCCGTTGCCTCATTGGGAACCTCGACAACGGGCGATCACTTGCAAGTGTTATTCAGGCAAACAAGCACCGTCGTGTGTTGTTATGACGGTGACCGCGCAGGCCGTGAAGCCGCGTGGCGTGCCATGGAAAATGCATTGCCTTACCTAACGGATGGTCGCCAGTTAAAATTCATGTTTTTGCCGGATGGAGAAGATCCCGACTCTTATATCCGACAAAACGGAAAACAAGCATTTGAGCAGCAAGTGTCTAATGCGATGCCCTTGTCTGAATTCATGTTCAGCTCATTGACTCAGCAGGTCGATATGAGCACGAAAGAAGGCATGGCAAAACTGAGTACTCTTGCGGTTCCTCTCATTGATAAAGTCCCTGGCGGCACTTTAAGACTATACTTGAGAGAATTGCTTGGCCGCCGTTTGGGTTTGGTTGATGAACGCCAACTACAGCAGCTAATTTCAAAACAAGGTAAAGAGGATAAAAGGCCTCAACCTCATAAAGAAATCAAGCGAACGCCGATGCGAGAAGTGATCGCGTTACTGATTCAAAACCCACAATACGTAAGTATGGTGCCAGATCTAACTAGCGTTAGAGATTTGCCCATTCCTGGTCTAAGTTTATTTGTTGATGTACTTGATAAATGCCAAGCGCATCCCCATATCAACACAGGCCAATTATTAGAGCATTGGCGAAACAGCCAAAATGAGACCCTTCTGTCTCGTCTCGCGAGTTGGGACATTCCACTCGATGAGGACAACCAAGAAGAAATCTTTTTAGACTCACTGGATAAAATTATTGCCCAGTGCGTAGAAAAACAAATTGAAAACCTGCAGGCCAAAGCAAGAAGTGTCGGTTTATCAGCCGAAGAGAAAAGGGAGCTGCTAGCACTTATGCTAGATTTAAAAGCGTAACCCTGTTTAATTAGTCAGCAACGATTTAATTTGTTATAGTAAGTGGTTTGCATTTCGCATACTGATTCCTTCACCAGATTACGAAGTTGGATACCGTCTATGGATCACAATCCGCAGTCACAGCTAAAGTCACTTGTTATTAAAGGCAAGGAACAAGGCTATCTGACCTACGCCGAAGTAAATGACCACCTACCTGCTGAAATCGTAGATTCAGAACAGGTAGAAGACATCATTCAGATGATCAACGACATGGGCATTAAGGTAGTAGAAACTGCTCCTGATGCTGATGATTTAGCACTGAACGATGACACAAATATTACCGATGAAGATGCAGCCGAAGCTGCAGCCGCTGCACTTTCTAGCGTAGAGAGTGAGATTGGTCGTACAACAGACCCAGTACGTATGTACATGCGTGAGATGGGTACTGTCGAACTTCTAACTCGCGAAGGCGAAATCGACATCGCAAAACGTATTGAAGAAGGTATTAACCAAGTTCAATCGTCTGTTGCTGAATACCCAGGCACAATTCCGTACATTCTTGAGCAATTTGACAAAGTTCAAGCTGAAGAACTACGTCTTACAGACCTAATTTCAGGTTTTGTAGATCCAGATGCTGACGACACCGCTGCACCAACGGCAACACACATCGGTTCTGAACTGACTGAATCTCAGTTAGAAGAAGAAGACGATGAAGACGTTGATGACGACGAAGATAGCGATGACGATTCAGATGATTCTGAAGAAGATGTAGGTATCGATCCTGAATTAGCGCTAGAGAAATTCAACCAACTACGCAGCACCTATCAAAATCTTCAATTAGCAATCAACGAGTACGGCTATAACAGCCCGAAAGCAACCGTTGCTAATGAAATGATGCTAGACGTATTCCGCGAGTTTCGTCTAACACCTAAACAGTTTGATCACCTAGTGAATGAACTGCGTACTGCTATGGATCGCGTTCGTACTCAAGAGCGTCTGATCATGAAGTCAGTGGTTGAATACGGCAAAATGCCGAAGAAATCATTCATCGCGCTGTTCACTGGTAATGAATCAAGTGAAGCTTGGCTGGATGAAGTTCTTGCTTCAGACAAGCCATACGCTGAAAAGATCAAACGTAACGAAGAAGAAATCCGTCGTTCAATCGCTAAGCTAAAAATGATTGAAGAAGAGACTTCTCTAAACGTACAGAACATTAAAGACATCAGCCGTCGTATGTCTATCGGTGAAGCAAAAGCTCGCCGTGCGAAGAAAGAGATGGTTGAAGCGAACTTGCGTCTTGTAATTTCTATCGCGAAGAAATACACCAACCGTGGCCTACAGTTCTTGGATCTGATCCAGGAAGGTAACATCGGTCTGATGAAAGCGGTAGATAAGTTCGAATATCGTCGTGGTTACAAGTTCTCGACTTACGCAACGTGGTGGATCCGTCAGGCAATCACTCGTTCAATCGCGGACCAAGCACGTACGATTCGTATCCCGGTACACATGATCGAAACGATCAACAAGCTAAACCGTATTTCTCGTCAAATGTTGCAAGAGATGGGTCGCGAGCCACTACCGGAAGAACTGGCAGAGCGCATGCAAATGCCAGAAGACAAGATTCGTAAAGTTCTAAAAATCGCTAAAGAGCCTATCTCAATGGAGACACCAATCGGTGACGACGAAGATTCGCATCTAGGTGATTTTATCGAAGATACAACGCTAGAACTTCCGCTAGATTCTGCAACAGCAACTAGCCTTAAAGTGGCAACAAAAGACGTGCTTGCAGGTCTAACGCCACGTGAAGCGAAAGTACTTCGTATGCGCTTTGGTATCGACATGAACACTGACCATACTCTAGAAGAAGTTGGTAAGCAGTTCGACGTTACTCGTGAGCGTATCCGTCAGATCGAAGCAAAAGCACTACGTAAACTTCGTCACCCAAGCCGCTCAGAGACTCTGCGCAGCTTCCTAGACGAATAATCGCAGCGCATACAAGCTTTTAGAAATCAAAAAAGGTGACTTTAGGTCACCTTTTTTATTATCTACTGTTCTAAGTGGATAAAAACTAAGCGCAATTGCCCTAGTTGGTATCTAGACACCTTGCAACGCTTCCCCTATAATCGTTGTCCTATTAAGGCCCCTTAGCTCAGTGGTTAGAGCAGTCGACTCATAATCGATTGGTCCGCAGTTCAAGTCTGCGAGGGGCCACCATATTCTAGAAGGCGTAGCAGGTTAGTACCTGCTACGCTTTTTTTGTACCTAGTGATTTTGGGTGTAGTTGTGGGTGTAGTTAGGAAGTTGCTTAGCTCACAATTTTGGACGCTTTGCTGAGCTTGCCAACATTTTTCCATCACGAGCAGAACAGAAAATTCGATAAGATAATAAAAAAGCGCCCCCTTATGTGAAAGGGGGCGCTTTTTTATTATCTGCCTATTTTACTCAATTCCGTGTTTACGATCATACCAAATAGCTAACAAAGGCAAACCGATTGTACCAACGGTAACTAGAGCTAAAAATAAAAGTTGAGCTAAAGTCATACCCGTTACATCCAAAAGTTGTACTAACATATTGAAACCCGCCCTAGTGTACTTGTGGTTATATTTTAACCTAAAAATACAAAACTTGATAATGTGCTTACCGGCCAAGATAGATAACTGTAATCTCTTCTCGCTCATGCCCTAACTCTCTACTAATAATAAGGCGAGCTTCTTTATCTGCACTTTTTTGTTCTCTACTCAGCTCTCTGCTAGTTAAACCACCCGCTTTAGGTGCATTCATTCCTGTCAGTTCTATGTATCGCTGTTGAGCATATTGATGGCGTAGACCATGGTTCTTGCATAACCCAACCTTCCTACAAGTATTTTCGTAGTGCTTTAGCTGTTGAATGTACTTTTTGCCTGCGGGAATCAGAGAGCCTCTTGGGGCAATAGCTATAGCCCGCTCTAATACCTGCTTTTGATATTCGTTTCTGATTGGTACCTCTCGCGCCTTGCCACCTTTAGTCCAAGAACCCATTAAATGAATTCTATCTGCTTTAATCGCTATACTGGGGTTAAACTTCAAAGCTTCTTCCCGCCTCAGACCGAATGCAGATTGTAGCTCTAACGCTATTTTTATATATGGGTCTGAGATTGCGTTAAACTTTACTTCATCAAGCTCTTTCGCCTTGTTGGTACTATTGTCACTGAAAACTCTCTTTCCTATCCCCAACTCTTCATTGGACTTGGGTAACAAATGCTCACGTCCAGTCTTTTCGAATACCCAACGAATATGTGCCATTCGGTTTTTTATAGTTCCAACGCTTAAGCCTTGACTTTGCCAATGCTCAACCAAAAATTTTACGTGCTTTAACTTAAGTGTATGTGGAGTTAAGTGCCTGTACCCTCCTCTTTTTAATTGTTTTTCGATTTGGATGAGGATGTTTTTACGTGCAGCTTGAGATGCATAACTCCCATCAATGTTGCGCTTCATTAACAAAACTAGGCCGTGTCGTAAGTTTGGTTTGCTCATGACTCTTACTCCTAAACAAATAAGAGCCATATAGCTCATATGGCTCTATCTACTTGAAAAATGATGGAGAAAACGTAATCAAACCACGTGAACCTGATGGTTAGTGATAAGCCCAATTCAAACTTATGGTTAGTAAGATGAATGCCTCAGAGACGATTAGGGCAAGAGTGATGGTTTGTGTATCGATAGTTACGAATGTCGTACATGATCTACTTGAAGAAGCGTGAGCATCTACGAGAAGAGCATTGTGACATCACAATGCTGGTTACGTTTCTTTCTCCTGTTGAACATTTATGATTTATGAAGAGTCTTTATAGCGACAGCTACTTTTTTATTTACGTGATGAGACTACCAATCTGTCACTTGGCTGTCACCAAGTGACCCCGCTTAAAAGAAATAACGAGAATATAGAAAAAATAAGGTGATGCGCTCGTGGTATACCTCCTGTCACTACCTATTTCACAGCTAGTGACAGGAGGGCTTTAACGTGCGTTCTTTATGCTGTTGAGCAGTGGTTCTTTGATATTATCGATACATAGAACAGCTTCTTGCAAAGACGACTCAAGGCGTGGATCAAAGTAACCATACTGAACGAATATCTGACGTTTGATGTCATCTGGAGATTTCAAGTAATTGATTATATTTTCATCTGTAAGCTTAAATGGTGGCTCTTGGATTAACATGGCCGTAATTGCTTTAGCCATGACGGCGCGATGCTGCAAGTCCAAACTCGTGACAGCATCTCTAAACATACCTTCTATGTCTTCCATGTAGCGCTTCCAAATAAATTCGTCCATCTGCACCATACATCCCCCTTTACGTTGTTTTGTTCGCACTGCGAACATTCACTTACAGTATCACTATAAGCGAATCAGAAAATCTTAATGTGAACAAAGCCAAGAGCAATGAATAAAATGTAATGAAGATGCTCTTCTAAGCAGTAATTAGGTTAATACTAAGGCCTGACTAAAGAATGCTGCTGACCTTCACGAATTTGATAATACCTGCTTTTAGAGCGTCTTCACGGACATTTCAACTAATAAGAACATCGATATGCAAGGTGACCCACTTAGTTTAGTTTGCTAGCATTTTTTGCACGTTTAAGATTCAGGAAAAACCAATGAGTACAAAAGCTTACCTATCCATAGAGAGCATCATGAGTGGTTGTCTATCAACAGGCTGCAATACTTTCTATTCTATGGGAAACAGCTATCAGCTAGGTCATGAGGATGAGATTACCGTCCTATCTTTCTCTCATTCGATTGCACACGATAGCCGCTCGATCCATGCTCCAATTCAAATTGTTAAGAAAATTGATAAATCTTCACCAGTATTGGCTCAAGCGTGCTCCGATGGGGAAGAGTTAAAATGCCGCCTGACTTTTTATAGGCCAAATCATAAAGGTGGGGATGAGCTTTTTTATGAGATAACGTTGAGTGGTGCCCTAATTAGGTCAGTTTCATCTCATATGCCACATGTCGTCGACTTCAACGAAAGCGAGATGACAGAAACTGTCGCTATTTCATACAGGGATATTAACTGGCGTCATGTTGGAGCAAACACTGCTGCTTTTGCATCTTGGATACAGCCACTTTCCGAACTTAAGGAAAAAGCAACCCAATGAGCAATATTCCTACGCACATAGAAGAAGACGAAGTAAGAGTTGCAGTTAGAGGTTTGCTTCGTCAAGCTAACATGTACAGCATGAGTCACTTGCAAGACCCAACCGTCCAACATCAATTTCGGGAAGAATATCGTTTTCTTGGTCAATGCCTATTGAATGATTACAGAGATGGGATTCTAGTAGGGAGCAAAATTGTTCGTCTGGTAAAGCAAGAACGACAAAGCTTGATTGATCAAGCTCTTGAACTGGGCAAATATGGTATTGGTCTTATAGCTGGAGTAGGACAATTATCTGCTGGATATGGTATCTGTGTTACAAGCTCTGTTTTTTCTATAGCTGGCGCGTCTTGGTGCAGTGGCGTTGGTACTCCAATGATTACTCACGGGGGAAACAACATTTATGAAAACTCATACAATATAACTGGTAATATCGTTCAGAACTGGAAAGGGCGATATACCGGCGATTATGGTGACAATAATAGCTTTATACGAAAAGGATATCACTTAGCAGCAGAACAGATGGGAATGGCACCGAGAGATGGTGATGCCGCATACGCTGCCGTAGATATCGCAACAAGCTTATATGGATTAAAAAGCACTTTAAAGGCCGTCCCACATGCGAACGTGCCGAATGCTCGCCAATTTAAACTTTTTTACTACTCATCTAAAGATTTTTCGAAAGGGTGGAGAACAATGTCTAGTGGTGCATTACTCAACGAAACGTTTGGTAATTATAATACTATGGAAGGTGCGATCTCCCCCTACCTTGAAGAGGGCCAATAATGTCAGTAGTGCAATACGCATTCATTAGTCTAATTGGACTAGGAACAAGTCACTTTTTGTCAGAGCGTTACAGAAAAAAAAATACTAATATAAGATTTATTTTATATGTTGCTGCGGCATGTGCATTTGGCCATCAGCACTACAGCATTTTGTTTGAAAAAACCATTGTCGACAATTGGTTATTCTTCATTAATTCTAACTCCGAAACTGTATCAGACTCTCTGAGGTTTATGAGTTTTGTTTTCCTAGTGTCCACTACTGCTACATTACCACCATCTAAGTTTAGCAAGCTCTTTAGTCACTTCTCTCGTCGTGATTGATTAAAGCGCTTCACAAAGTTCGGAAGCCTTATCTATAATTTGAAAGGCAATGTGAGGACGGAACATGGAAGATAAAAAAGCCCTCAGCCCACTATCAATACTCAGCATGACTTGTATTTCACTAATCGAAAGCATCATTTTAATTCTAGACGCCTCAAGAGATAGTGAAGATAGTGAGCATATCAGCTTTGACGATGGGCTATCAGACAACATCTACTTTGATGACATCGGATGTGAGTTCGAGCGGGATTTAGAGGGTAAGTTGAGGAATAGGATTACAGAAAAACGACATAGAGATGATTCAGATTGGTAGCTGGGGAAAAGTGACTCAACATTTACTGTACATTAAGTCACTTCATTCTAATTATATGCTTCAGTCAAGTGTATTTGTTTGGTGATAAGAGAAAGACCATAACCAATCGCCAGCTTCCGCTTCATCTAAAGGCACTGGCTCTTGGTTTAAGCCAAAGATCATCAATTTACTGCTTCTTCCATCTACACTATGAACCAGTTTAAGGTCAACAAGCTCAACTTTCCCATTAAATCTGCAAACGTAGTAAGAGCCTTCATTTGTAGGTTGGCTCATAAACCAAGGTGAGCGCTCTGGTCCTAATGCACTAAAACAATGGATATTCCTAGCAAAGTTAAATACCGCCTCAACGAGCTCCGGTTTACTAAATTCAGACGTAATCTCTACATCATGGGCAAGTTGAAATGGAGATATGCTCCAACCATAACGATTAAAGCTATCAACAAAAAAATCGATTAAGTTATCAGCATTATCTCTTAAGGCATCCATGTAATCATCTAGATAGAATCCAGGCTCATCAAACAATGAGAGGTCCACATATCTAAATACTTTAACCCCCATAACTGACTTAGCCCAATCTAAAGCGGTGCTAAGGTTCAAAAACTGCTTTGTGTCCTTACCGTAATCAACTATTACACAACCAATGTCTTCTATCACAGAACAGAGAGCATTATCATGATTTAACGGAGTCATTGGAGATAAATACTCCTCATAATAACCAAACAACACATTTCTCATGTCAACATGACAAGACATAGCTATACTTGTTTGGTTGCAATATTTAACTGATGCAGAATCAAACTGCTTGCTCCAATTACGCTTAATCCTATTCATATTTCCTTCCTTCTGGTGAATGAGAAGCGAACAACCCCTCAATGTCAGAAAGAATGTTAAAGCCGATGAAGTTAAATATTTTTTTTAAGCTAACGATTACTGCATTTATCCCAACAAGTGGGATTAACGTTCGCAGTGCGAACAAAAAGCGAGGCTCATAGCCTCGCTTACACTTAAATAACTTTAATTGTAATCTTCAAAATACTGTTCTTGAGTAACCAACCAATCAACAAAATCTCTTTTTCGCCACCCCAAACAGCGTCCGTTGATTTGAATTGGTTTAGGAAAGCACTTGTCTTTGGCCCACCAACGCCAGATCGTCCTCGGACTGCGACCTAGTGAGTCTGAAACTTCTTTAAGGGACATAATTCGGTCTCTTGCCATGAACATCCTCCTTTTTTCATTTGATGACTGAACCAGTATCTTTGATAAAAAGAGGTGTAACGGTTTTAAGAGGTCGATTGATTGAATTGATAACAATGTTCGCAGTGCGAACGGTATACACTTGGTTTTTCTCAATTTACTTCACTTACTCCACTTTAAGTGAGGTAAGTGAAGTAAAGTTATAAACATACAATCTCAGAAATGTGGACGATAGCTGCTTGGAAACAAATACAGCCTGTAGCCATCTTTGTAACGAGTTTCAATTTTCCCCTCATCAGCTAATCGCTGTAGAGCTCTGCCGACATGAGCAACATAGTTACATGGTATGCCTAAGATCTGGCTAATTTGGCCAGGTGCAAGCCATTCAGTCTGGCTTCGATTATCATCAGCCTCCATTGATATTCGCTCCTGAAGCATTTTATACCAACGCCCTTTATCCAAATATTTATCTGATACCGTATCAACCAGAGCCTGCTCGTCCATTGACAGTACCCAAGGCTCACCAGCTTCATACATGTGCTTGACCTCCAACCAAAACTGCCGCAATGACTCGGGCTCTTCTTGGCGAAGGCTGCCAGTTCCGTTGTATTGCCACCCGAGAATCCGATTCACAGTAGTCATATCAATGGGTTCATTTAGTTCAATCACACCAAACCGAGTATTACCCGTTCTGTCCTTCAAGAAATCTTGGCCGTTTACCGTCGCTATCAAAAGCGTTTGCCTCGGTTTTTTGAGGTCGGTACGCGCATAGGGCAACCTGATTGTGTCTGCCTCTTGGGATATAAATGCTTTCAGCTGACCTTGACTGTGCTTTGTTGAAGACTCCAGTTCACCGAGTTCAACAATCCATGACTTAATAATAGGTAACACGCTATCTTTACAGCGAGGATCTAAAGCCCGACCTCCAAGAAATGCCCCTTGTACGATGTCACCTATTCTTGATAAGAAAGCAGTTTTTCTAAAAGACTGCTTACTCTGAAGCACTGGCACTAACTTACTACTAAACCGAGGCTCGTACAGCGCCGCAATACAACCAACAAGCCACCTCCGCATAATTAGCTCCGTAACTTCAGGTCTCTTAGAACGGATGCACCCAATAACTTTTTTCACTCGTTCGACGCCATCCCATTTAGAGTCAGCCAGATACAAAACAATAGGGTGATATGAACGCTCTTTTGCCAAAACATGTAGATGATCACCAATTGCTGCTTTTGGTACATCGAATCTTGCACATTCGCTTATCAGCTTACTCATTAACACCTCATATTCCATAACCTTACCGTTATGGATCACTTCTATCTCAGTGTTCATCGCATTTAAGTAAGGGATATACCCTTTGTGCTCTAACAGTACCCTTAGGTTGTCATCTGTATTCAGAATAAGCTTCTTAAGCCCTTCTTTTTTCTTGTCTGGAAAATCGAGTTGATGCTCGCTCGGCTGACTTTTATCACTTGCTGCTGTCACTTTTCCCCCCTTGATTCTCCATCCAGTTATCTAGCTCAGACTCTCGCCACCCAAGGCAGCGTCCATTAATCAGAATGGGTTTCGGAAATGTTTTCTCTTTTGCCCACCATCGCCAAATAGTTTTGGGAGTTCGTCCTAAGGCTTCTGAGACCTCTTTCAAGGACATGATTCGGTCATGTGTCATCAACTTTCTCCTTATCTCATCAAATGACAGGAGTTAGTATCTTGGAAAAAAAAGGAGGGAACGGTTTTAGGAGGCCGATTGCTTTAATTGTTCTTGTCAACAAACTGCAACCAGAGAAAACTGCTCGCAGTGCGAACAGAAGATGAAACTCGGAGCCAAAAGATTTGCTAATAAAAAGTTTGTCGTGATCGACTCAGGCTCCTTCTGGACATAAATTAATTTAGGGTTTCAGTAGCGCTTTCGCTTTCGGATAACTCTTAGTATTGCAAAACGCAATCAGGCTCCCCTTACAGCAGTACTTTAGATAGAAGAAATTGGACAAAGGCATGTTAGCGCTATTGCACTAACACATTCACAATAGATTAGAAAAAGTATTTAGAAGTTGTGTTAAAAGAGTTCGAAAGACTTATGTTTAATAGCTTCAATCTTAGCCTCTAACTTAATCTTGTCGTTCGCTTTTTTATACGCAAAGTCGCTCATGAACGTAACTAAGTGCTCTAAATCTTGTACGGCAGTTATTTTTACGAAAGATTTTTCTTTGTTGACGTATATACGAGACTTTTTATCGCGCTGTAGGAGCTCCACAGCATTACTCAAAGTTCCGGTACTTTTAGTGTCCCAAACCATCAACCCAAAGTCACAATCTTGAGTCATAGCTAAGTCTTTGGCGGTAAAAAACGCCCTAGAACCGGGGGATGCGTTACTAACAATATTTTTTACAGTCCAACGACCTACGTTGTTTCTAGGCTGTCCGCCTGTACAATACACAGTTACATTCTGATAGGAATGTTGCAGTAAGAACTCTTGTATCGAGGTATCCACACCATCAGCATCACCTACTATCACGTCAAACCCAGAGTCAATGATATGCTTTAGACGAAAACGTACATTTTCGTCTAAATTTTTAATTCTCATTGAGCCTGAAATAAAAACCGTAGTCATTACCTTTTCCTAGTAGCTGTAGCAACGAATATTTGGTTAATTTTATCACACTCACGTAGTGTCTGTGTGGCAGCTTCTAAAGATGTACCAGTATCGTACAAATCATCAATTATAAGCACGTTATAACCTGTCTCCGGCAATGTCTTTGCCACTACTTTATCATCGATTTCAAATGCCTCCATCAACAGTTCTATGCGCTCCTGACGACTGGCAATATCTTTCATTTGTGGTGTGGACTTTGATTTAATTAGCAGACCGTCAATACATAGTTTGCCAGCGATGTTAGCGAGCTCTAACGCAATTTCTTGTACAGGTTGTTTGGGTCTGATTTTCGAGGGTGGCATCGCCACGATAAAAGATATAAAAGGCAGTTTCGATACAATATCGTCATTTATGCTTTGAGCAATTTCAGCACACTTAGTAAAGTCATCTCGGTACTTCAAGCGAAACACTGCTTCACCGACATCGGTTCTTACAGTATCAAACTGTGCATGACCCCATTCGTTATCACCAACATATGTACTACTTACAATGTGCTTATCAAGAGAAAAACCAGAGTCCCAGACTCCTGTGATTTCTTTTACATTTACATCCATAATTACACTCCTAGCTTGACGTTGATATTTATCATTCTCTGAAAGGCATAACGAATGATATGGACTCCCTCTCCCTGTATTCCTCCTATGTTGCGGCCGTTTACTATAAGGTGCAATGGGTGTCATATAATTGTGTGAGTCGAAAGCGAATCTAAGGAGAAAACTACGGAAAATTCTCGTATAACTCCCCAAACACATGAATTAGATTAATCCTGTGAGATGTAGTGTCGACGGAGTCGGTTCGACGACACTGAGAAGGAAAGGGGGCACAATATGTCATGCAGCCCTTATAGTATCTGACGCAAAACTAACGATAAACCACTTAGGGCTTTTCTCTATCACCTACTCACCATATTCATTAAGGTATTGATCTGTCCCAGAAAAACTGCACACATTACTAGATGATATTTAGTGGATGACAAATAGCGACATATTTTGCGGTATATCCTCGGTGTTCATGAAATAGTCCTCGTTACCGAGGTGCATAAACGCACCAGCCATGGTATATCCAGAATCCAAAGATTCTTTCTCTAATTTTTTAATAGCGCCAATGGATACAAATTCATTTTTGGCGAGATCATAAATCTTCTCCATTGAAATGGTGTCGTATTCTATCGTGTAATCACCGACAGAGATTTCCTCAGTTTCGCGTTTGGTACACTCATCAATAAATTTACTATGTCCTCTTAGGTGGAAAAGGATGTAGTTAGTGTCACCATCACTTTCATCGATGATATGACCCAAAGTATCTCCATCTATGATTGGGATCGTGTTTTCTGGGAAAAACATCCCAGTACTTTGAGAAGATATTATTGCTGTATCTACAACGATACATATTCCATGTGGGAAAAGATGGCCTATGTCTAGGTTAGGAAATGCTTTGGCAGCGAGATCATAAATGAACGCTAACCCATCATCAGTCTTCAAGAAACTCTTTATAGTCTCGATCTGCGATATAGCTTTTGTAATGAATCCTTTTACTCCGTTGGCTTTTAGATAGTCTTTCCCCCACACTGCAGGTAAATTGTTCTTCACTTCCCCAACAAAAACGTGAAAGCCAAGTGATGGCTCATAAGATATCGCCAATAAATCAATGTCCGGCAGTTTGGGGTCAAATTTATCAAGCTTCACATCGCTGTATACTTTGTAGTTAGGGTATTGTTCGAGTTTTGACTTAATTTTTTCAACCAACCCTTTACCCATAATTGCAGAAACATTACTAGAAAAACTATCTGGATCAGTCTTAGCGAAGTGTCTCAACATGTTTGTGATCCCATCCACCAATGAAAAACAAGTAGGATTCAACATGTACTTATTTTCTTGCTGGATATAGTTAAATGTACATCTAGATGATTCAGCTATATCTCGGAATATCTTTGTCAATGACTCTCTACTTTCTTCAGGATACTGTTGTATAGCTTGTCCCAGAAGTTCATCCTCTCTATAGGTAATGACTCCTGAAATGTTATTTGCTTTAGAGAAGTAGCGTTCATACAACGCTAGTGTTAACAGAGACTTATAAATACCAATGAATGTAGAGTATTTATATCCATCAAGCATCACATTGCTGTCTTCTGGTATATAAGAAAAATAGTACTGTATTTTCCAACCAACAATACCGTCTATTACGGCAAAAGCCTTTTCTACATTAGGGTTAGAAAAGTCGAAAGGTCTAGTGCCTTTGAGGAGCACTTCCGGCTGGTCTCGTTCTTGATCGTAAGGTGTGTATTTTGAGTTTAGGCCAAAAGTCATCCTTTCCGAAGCATATTGTCTTAAAATCGAATCGTCATTTAAAGCAACCTTGATGTTATTATCTTTCATTTTCCATGTTACGGCTTCATCGTTGTCATATGAGTAGAATATAACGTCTCTTAAGGTTAGGAATGTTCTCAGAAAATTAAATAGTTCGACATAATCTAAGGGGCTATATTGTTTTTTTGGAGCATCATTAGATTTATAGTTTTCTAATAGAAAAGGGACAAGAAGTTCACTTGCAGTTCTGATGTGTTCGCCTTCATTGAAACGATCTTGTCTATACATAAACTCAGCAGCTTCACCTAACATGTGAAGGGTATCTGAGTTCGCACCTATATCCTTTACTATGGCTCTTAATTTTTGCTCAAAGATTTTAGCTACTAAAGTTCTAACTGGATTTTCTTTTTTCATGTTCATCTGTCATAGCTGAGAAAGATAACTAATTAGTATCTTATGGGGAGAGAGTGACGCTGCAACAGCAAATAGAATTTAATTCTAGACAATTAAAGCATTTAATGCAGGGTCTTTTTTTTAATTTTCAGCCCTAAACCACCTACTTCAGTAGGTGGTTATCATCCGCTTCGGCTTTGCCTGTAAAACTACTCATGCTAAATGCATCTTTGATTTTTCCAGAAGTCAAAGAGCTAAACGTACAAGTTGACCGAGTACATTTAGTTGTAAAGGTTCCACCAAAGCTTTCGATATCCAAGTTGATGGGGGTATTGAAAGGCAAAATAGCCTTAAAGCTATTTAGCAAGTTTCCTCACCCTAGGAAGAACAGGCTTTGGGGTAGTCACTTTTGGCAAAGAGGCTATTTTGTCGATAGTGTTGGAATCAATGAAGAAATAATACGCCGATATGTAAGACATCAAGAGAAGCAAGAGCGAGCAGAGCAGCAGCAATTGGCGCTGGACTAAACAAAGCCCCCCTTTTAGGGGGCTCACACAAAGCCACCTTCTTTAGAAGGTGGTAATTTACTTTCACCATAAAATCAAGTAGTTAAAATCAAACCTTAGAAGTCAGACTGCACAGTGAGACACAACCTCTGGATACGCTGAATTCAGATAACTTTTAGTAGGGGAAAAGCGCTCACTCGAAATGCAGGCGAATATTTACTCTAAACCATTTTGGGGCACTTCTGAGTTACGGAGTGCCAACTGTGAAAGTTCTGGACATAATCGAGTGAGAATCAATTGAGCATGAAATCGTAAGACGTTATTTACAACTCTACGATACATCAATAAAAAGAAACAAAATAATGCAGCGTTCGCAGTGCGAACATCAATCCCACTTCACCAAAGACTAACCACGTTTGAATCTGTTTTCTCTGCTCTAGATAACTTGCTTTCCCATAACTCCAAAGCATAACGCTTCTCAGCCAAATATTCGTATCTATCGTAATGTTTTGAGCTAACGTCGTTTAGAGCATGGTTTTGTAGCCTGTCTCTCAATGCCTTACTTACCCCAATCTCTCCCATCAATGTTTTACAAGTTCGACGTAAATCCCTAGGGATAAAATACTCAAATTGCGGGTGATCATCTCTATAACGAGCAATGACTTGGCTCAATGAATCTAAGCGAACGTGGTCATTGTCATCTTTATGATGCGGGAAAATAAATGGACTAGCTGAGTTGCTTTCTCTGAGCCTTTCTAAGATAGACATCGCTGATTCAGTTAAAGGGACCAAGTGGCTACGCTTGTTTTTCGAAAGGTCCGGAGTGACAAGTAACGTTCGTTCATCCCAATTGATTGCCGTCCATTTTGATGCTGCAATCTCATAAGGTCTTTGTCCACCAGTATGAATACAAAGAAGAATAAGGCATCGCATCATTTCTGAGGATCGAACTCCTTCTATATCAAACTCAATATCATGCATAAACTGATGTAATTCCGTGAACGTTAGATAGCGCTCCCCTACTCGTTCTGCATCTTTTTGTTTTGGTATAGAAGATACTGGATTAAAGACGAGACCAAACTTAGCGTCTCTCAAGTAATTCGCAGGATCATTGTCATGTGAAAGGCCATAATTAAATGCGGCATGAAGGTAGCTTCTGACTCGATTGCTTTGTGTAGCGGCACCACGTTGTATCATGTGAGCTAATATCGTAACGATATTAGACGTCGTCACATCACAAGCCTTTGTTTCTTTGGAGATAAATGGATAAACCTCTTTCTCCAGTGACCGATAAACGTTTTGATAAGTCCGCTTCCCCTCTTTTTTCATTTGGTTTACATAACTTTGAAACAGCAACTCTAAGCTTCCCTTGCTCTCCTCCTCTCTTCGAGCTACTTCACGCTTTTTCTCTGCGTTAGCTAATTCAAATTTAGGATCGAGTCCCTGCTTTAACATTAAGCCCAGTTTATGCGCCTCCTTCCGCGCATCAACAAGACTGAGCGCCGGAAATCGCCCTAACTGAATAAAGAGACGTTTACCCTCGCGGTAGTAGCGAAAGACAAACCCTTTATTTCCACTAGCAAACACTTTCACTCCAAGACGTCCAGCGCCTTTAGTTCGGTCATCATCCCAAACGTAATACGCATTACTTTTAGGCTTTAAACCCACAATTTCTTTTTGCGTAATTGCCATAACAGTTCCTTTGTTGCGCAACTACACCCAGAATTAAATTGGGTGTAGTTGTGGGTGTAGTTAGGAGGTCTCTTAATGACAGTTTGTGAGATGTCACAAGATAAGGCAAGCTAAATAATCCACTAATTATCAATAATTTAAATACAACTTGAGATAACATGGAATTTGATAAAACAAATATTATCACGACTCATAATCGATTGGTCCGCAGTTCAAGTCTGCGAGGGGCCACCATATTTCGAAAGGCGTAGCAGGTTAATACCTGCTACGCCTTTTTTGTATCTTATATCTTTAGGTACAGTTGCGGTAACTCGTCACTAACCTCGTAATAGCTTTTCCTCTTCCCCTCTTCTTTAACTATTATCTGGCTTTCTATACGAGCAATAGAAACAAAATGTCTGCTCGTGATTTAAACCATTGACCCTCAGACAACTTCTGATAGCATGGACATATAAACATATGGACGTCTAAAACAAAAAATGGAGCTACAATGAAAAGTATTGGTCACTTAAAGAAACTAGCTTTGATTCTCACGGCAGTAGTCGGCTTAAGCGCTTGTGGAGAAAAAGATGACTCTGTCATTAAAGTGGGCGCGACAGTTGGACCACATGCACAAGTAGTCGAGGCGGTAGCGAAGGAGGCAGCGAAGCAAGGTTTGAATGTCGAAGTCATTGAGTTTTCTGACTACGTGACACCTAATGCCGCTCTTAGCGATGGTAGCATCGATATTAATAGCTATCAGCACCAGCCATTTTTAGACAACTTCAACAGTAGCCATAACGCCCAATTAGTATCAATTGGTCAGTCCATTCTTATGCGTATGGGGCTTTATTCCAATAAGTATCGCTCACTGCAAGAGCTTCCAAACAATGCACGTATAGCGCTTCCAAATGACCCTACCAACGGTGGTCGTGGTCTGTTGCTACTCGCCGATGCAGGTTTAATTGAGCTGAAACAGGGTGTTGGCCATAAAGCCGCCCTAACTGATATCACAAAAAACGCAAAATCATTTGAATTTGTCGAGGTAGATGCCGCTCAGCTACCAAGAACATTAGATGATGTGGACGCGGCTGCGATTACAATGAACTACGTAATGTCTTCTGGTTTAGATCCGAAGAAACAAAGTATCTATCTTGAAGCAAAAGACGCCCCATTAGCAGTCATGGTCATCGCCACTCGTGACGCAGACAAAAATAATGAAGCGTATAAAAAGTTCGTTTCTATTTATCAATCTCAAGCGATTCGTGATTATCTCGATCGCACTTTCAAAGGCACAATCGAAGCAGCTTTTTAATCAATAAAGCAGCGAATACTTTGCCCCACGAATCAGATAGAAAAGAGGCTAATGTTTTCTCATAGCCTCTTCTTTTCATTACTCACTAAATCGACTCATTGTCGACTTTCAGCCTCTAACTTCATTGCCAAATAAGCTTGGTCAGCAGAAACCAATTCAGGACGGTTAATCAACTTCCAGAGGAAGTATGGTGGGATTAAAAATACGATGAAGTAGAGAGATTCATGGAAGAAAACATCGGCTATCGTTTGCTGATGCTCCCAAAGTGCCGTCAGTGCGAAGAGCTCTAACATCACGCCTAATACGCCAAAGACGACAGAGACAACAATCGCTAAACCCAGTAGTTCTCTAACAAAGTGCTTGTATGCCATGATACTAATTCCTTCTAGCAATAAGTCATACTAACTTACGCTCATAAGAAACAAGTGAGCTTGATTATTATCAAACTCACCTCATCACTGTTAAGAACTTAGTTTTATAAAAAAGTACTTGTATATAGCGTCATCGAAGACTGATTTCCCTATCACAGAGCATAGATACCTCTACAAATAGAAGGTGATGGAACGACCAACTATTGACTATATGAGCGCAACTTTAATCAGATAAGTAATATTGAACCGTCGATACCACTCGTACTTTCTTAATGTAAGGCGTGTTGCTGTCTCGGTCATAAATCGAGAACTGCCCTTGAGTTGCACGTTTGATCTTACCCAGTGAACTTTGTGAGTCTTTCGCAAATTTCTCAGCCACTTCACGCGCATTCTTAGTCGCTTCTTCGATCATGTCTGGCTTCACATCATTCAGCTTAGTAAAGCTGTACTCAACACGATTTGCATAAGGATCTTGGTTAAGCAAAACGCCTTGCTTTCCTAGCTCACCTATTTCATTGATTGCCGCTCGAACAACATCAACACTCTGGCTATAAACCGTAACGGTTCGCGAGGCCAAATAACGATACTCAATGTCTTGCTCGCTCCCATATTGCTGTGCTTTTCTGTCAATGACCGCTGGGGAAGAAAGGGAAACGCTGGTTTCAGGAAGCCCTTTGGCACTTAGAAAGTCCAAAATCAAACGGGTTTGCTGGTCAATTTCATCAAACATGGCTCCCATATCATTACTCGCTAGAGTAAATTGAATCGGCCAAATCACCGTATCAGCAGGATACTCACGCTCCGACAAACCTTTTACTGTCACGACTCTTTCATAGGCTCGGTATTTCACCGCCGTCTGCTGCATAAAATAGCCAAGTATGCCAAGACCAAGTATCAAACTTAGCCCAATCCAAAGTGCTGCTTTATTGGAAACTCGTTCCATTATTTCCCCCTGATAAATATCAACTTAGCTTAATCTTTGTTCTAGATAAGATAGCCTATCTCTTGTTTTAAGAGGGAGACATAACGCGAGTTTTGATTCATAGCACAGTGATATACCGTTTTCTTTAGTCAATAAAGCTTCATTGGTTTGTCACCAAAGGCTCATGCTTTTGCCTCTGAATTGTCATCTGTAATTTCTACTATCCAATCAGCAACTTGTACGCTGAGGTAAATATGGATAGTTCGACCCCTTTTCGTCTCCCACGTAAAACGCCGTTTGGCATTGGTGAAAACGTTGCTGAATGGGCAACCGGTTTAAACCAACTTGATAAGTTCTACGCCCAACGCCCCGTTAATGCCGATACCAAAACTTTTCTCCGCTTCACGCTGGATATCTTAGGTATCGATTATCGCATTGCTCATGGTTCACTCGACTCAGTACCTAAGCAAGGTGCTACCGTCATTGTGGCGAACCACCCGCTTGGTTGTGTGGAAGGCGTCATCTTGGCCGAACTCTTGTTGATGGTACGAGACGACATCCAAATTCTAGCCAATCAATACCTGAAAACCGTGCCGGAGTTAGATCAGCTCTTCATTGGTGTCGATGTGTTTGAAGGAAAAGACGCCGTCAAATCGAATATGAAGGCCCTCAGAGCGGCTAATAAACACCTAGCAAGTGGCGGCTTATTGCTTGTCTTTCCTGCCGGTGAAGTGTCCCAGTTAGTCGATGCCAAACAACAACGCTTGGAAGACAAAGCGTGGAGTCGAAGCGTAAGTAGCCTAATTCGCAAAAACAAAGCCACGACAGTTCCAGTATTCATCAGTGGCCAGAACTCGAAACGCTTCTATATGGCAGGGAAAATCCATCCACTTTTGCGCACCCTACTGCTTGGGCGAGAACTGCTGAACAAACAGGCGCAAACCATCAACTTATCCTTTGGCCAAGCGATAAAATTTAAAGAGATCAACACGCTTAACGATGATCAAGTAGTGAACTATTTGCGGCTCAACACTTATTTGCTCAATCGTGAAACCCATTCAGTGAAGCCTTCTTCTTCATCAGAAATGCTCTCTCCAATAGCGGCAGGGTTACCCGTAGGCGAATTGCTTGAAGAGCTGAACAACTTACCAAAAGAGTCCAAGCTGCTAACAAGTGGTGAGTTCGATGTTTACTGCACGGAGTCGCAGAGTATCCCTTCCCTACTGCATGAAATTGGTCGCCTACGTGAGCTCAATTTCCGACAAGTTGGCGAAGGGACGGGACTAGCAATAGACATTGACCATTTCGATCATGATTACCTGCATCTGTTTGTGTGGGACAGAGAGGACCAATGCTTGGTGGGCGCGTATCGTTTAGGTCTGGTTGATCAACTGATTGAAAAGCGCGGCGTAGCAGGTCTGTATTCACGAACGTTGTTTAACTATGACCAACGCTTTATCGACCAAATGGGTAAATCCATTGAGATGGGGCGCTCAGTGATTGCGCAGCAATATCAAAAGAGCATGAGCGCGCTACTGCTGCTGTGGAAAGGCATCGCAACGTTCGTTCATCAAAACCCAGATTACACGCACCTATTTGGTCCGGTAAGCATTAGCAACGACTATAGTGATACTGCACGCCAACTGCTTGCCCAATCAATGACACTGCACCACTACGACAACAACTGCGCAGAGTACGTCACGCCTTCTAACCCACTTCCTGAGCACCATCGTGACTGGAACACCAGCATGCTTACTGCTCTGGGAGATTTACAGTTACTATCACGCGTAATTGCCAGAATCGATGAAGGAAAAGGTGTCCCTGTTTTACTGCGTCAGTACTTAAGCCTCAATGGCAAGCTGGTATGCTTCAACGTCGACCCTGCATTCAATAACGCTCTAGATGGATTGATTATGGTGGATTTGCGCGATGTTCAAGAAAAGACATTGGCAAGGTATATGGGACGCGAGCAAGCTCATGACTACCTCGTCTATCATACTAAATAGCAACGATGATTAAGAACAGTGATTAAATAGAGAGTTGGGAATCACAAGAAGAACCGTGTGGCGACTCTCTTTATTTACCCTTTCATTAACTAATTAGGCGTGCTCCGTGAAGTGCGCCGAAAAGACTCTTATAGATACAATCTATCGAAAGATCTAGATAGCATTTATCTCACCAATTCCGTCACAAACTTTCACAAAAAACAAAAACAGATCCAAGTCACACTTTAAATTCACCACAACTCAACACAAAACGTGACATTGATCATCACAAGTATTTAATTCGAATTTCAAAAAAAATTAAAAGTGATCAAAATCACAAGGTATTTTAATTTTAAATTTGTCAGAAGATCGGATTGATCACTAAGATTTTTATTGACAGACTTGAAAGTGGCTTTTTGTTATTAAGTTACAAGTTAATAAGTTGAACTTGGTCACTTAAAAACCGTTTCTCAGCCTAAGAAATTCGGGCGTAGATCACAAAAAACCCGTTGTCAGTTCCAATTGGAAAATGTGTGGTAAATTGATTGGGTACTAAGCAATCAAACAAACGGTTTTGGCGAACCGTTTACTACAACAAGATTCATCAGAACATCGAACGGGGAATTGTTATGATATCACCAGATGCCAAGATCAAGATACAAAATTTTGGTCGTTTTCTGTCAAACATGGTAATGCCAAACATCGGCGCGTTTATCGCGTGGGGCTTTATCACTGCTCTATTTATCCCAACGGGATGGCTACCAAACGAAACATTAGCCTCTATGGTTGGCCCAATGATTACCTACTTGCTGCCACTACTTATCGGTTACACCGGTGGTAAATTAGTTGGTGGCGATCGTGGTGCGGTAGTCGGTGCAATCACAACAATGGGTGTGATTGTCGGCACAGACATCCCAATGTTTATGGGGGCAATGATGGTCGGCCCAATGGGCGGCTGGGCTATCAAGAAATTCGATAACTACATCGATGGTAAAGTAAAAAGTGGCTTCGAGATGTTGGTTAACAACTTCTCTGCGGGCATCATCGGCATGCTATGTGCGATCCTTGCCTTCATCTTTATCGGTCCATTCGTAAAAATTCTTTCTGGTGGCTTGGCGGCTGGCGTTAACTTCCTAGTTTCTGCTCACCTACTACCACTGACTTCAATCTTCGTTGAACCTGCGAAGATCCTGTTCCTAAACAATGCGATCAACCACGGTATTTTCTCTCCACTGGGTATCCAACAAGCGTCTGAAACAGGTCAATCGATCTTCTTCCTAATCGAAGCAAACCCAGGTCCTGGTCTAGGTATCCTGCTAGCTTACATGGTGTTTGGTAAAGGTACGGCTCGTCAAACGGCAGGTGGTGCATCAATCATCCACTTCTTCGGCGGTATCCACGAGATTTACTTCCCATACATCCTAATGAACCCTCGCCTAATCCTTGCGGCTATCGCAGGTGGTATGACTGGCGTATTCGTTCTAACTATCTTTAACGCAGGTATCGTTTCTCCAGCATCACCAGGTTCAATCTTTGCAATCTTGTTGATGACTCAGAAAGGCTCAATCGTTGGTGTTCTAGCGTCTATCGCAGCAGCAACAGGCGTGTCATTCGCCGTAGCAGCACTGCTAATGAAGACTCAAACGTCAACAGAAGAAGACGGTGATGAAGCAGCACTAGAGAAAGCAACATCACAAATGAAAGACATGAAATCTGCATCTAAAAACGATGCGGTGGTAAACAGCCAAAGCAAAGGTGACGTAGACCTAGCGACAGTACAAAGCATCATTGTCGCTTGTGATGCGGGCATGGGCTCGAGTGCAATGGGCGCGAGCATGCTACGCAAAAAGGTTCAAGACGCAGGTCTGAACATCCACGTAACCAACCTTGCCATTAACAGCTTACCAGAGAGTGCAGATATCGTGATTACTCATAAAGACTTAACGGATCGTGCACGTAAGCATGCTCCAAACGCACACCACATTTCATTGACTAACTTCCTAGACAGCGAAATGTACAACCAGCTAGTCACCAAACTACTAGCCGCACAAAACCAATCCGCAGCCAATGACGACCAAATGGTAAAAGTGTCGCTCGTGGCAGCAAACGACGACAACTTCGAGCCACAGCAAACGTCGGTGTTCCAAATCCAGCGTGAGAACATTCACCTAGGTTTGAAAGCTGCCAACAAAGAAGAAGCGATTCGCTTCGCGGGCAACAAGTTGGTCGAACTTGGCTACGCAGAACCAGAATACGTAGACGCGATGTTTGAGCGTGAAGCATTGGTTCCAACTTACCTAGGCGAATCTATCGCAGTGCCTCACGGCACGGTAGAAGCGAAAGACCGCGTGAAGAAAACCGGCATTGTAATCTGCCAATACCCATCGGGTATCCAATTTACTGAAGACGACGATGATGTAGCGAAACTGGTTATCGGCATTGCCGCTAAGAACGATGAGCACATCCAGGTGATTACCACCATTACGAACGCGCTCGATGAGCCGGAGGCAATTGAGAAGCTAACCAGCACCAACGATGTGGAAGAGATTCTGAACATCCTTGGCGGTCAACAAGCGGCTTAATTACCCCTTTAATTTGCTCCTGAGGCAAATGAGGTCAGCTGTCACCCCCTATGCGGTTGGCCTCCCCCTAGTTTCGTAAGTCAACATTTTAGACATTGGTAGGTAAGAATTATGAAAAACGCAGTTCATTTTGGCGCAGGTAACATTGGTCGTGGCTTCATCGGAAAACTCTTAGCAGATGCAGAAGTCGAGGTCACATTTGCAGACGTTGACGCTCCACTCGTCGACCAACTGAGTCACAAGCAAGAATACAAAGTAAAAGTGGTCGGTACTGAGTGCCAAATCGACACAGTAACTCACGTCACCGCGGTAAACTCAGCCAGTGAAGATGTCATCGACCGCATTGTAAAAACCGACTTGGTAACAACAGCGGTTGGCCCTAACGTACTGGACATCATTGCAAAAACCATCGCTACCGGCATTGCTAAACGCTTTGCAGCAGGTAACGATAAACCATTGAACATCATCGCGTGCGAAAACATGGTTCGTGGCACGACTCACCTAAAAGGTGAAGTGTACAAACATTTGGATGAATCATTACACGCGAAAGCAGACGAGCTAGTTGGCTTCGTCGACTCCGCAGTGGACCGCATCGTACCACCAGCAGAAGCGGCGAACGATGACCCACTAGAAGTCACTGTAGAGAGTTTTAGCGAATGGATTGTGGATGAGCAGCAATTCAAGGGCGAAATCCCTGACATAGCTGGCATGGAAAGAACCAACAACCTAATGGCATTCGTAGAACGCAAGCTATTCACTCTCAATACAGGCCACTGCATTACCGCTTACCTAGGTTGCTTGAAAGGCCATCGCACCATTCGTGAAGCAATTGAAGACCCAAGCATTCACGCTGAAGTAAAACAGGCGATGCAAGAGAGTGGTGAAGTGCTGATCAAACGCTACGGCTTCGACCGTGACATGCACAACGCCTACATCGAGAAGATTTTAGGACGCTTTGCCAACCCATACTTAGTGGATGAGGTGGATCGCGTAGGTCGTCAACCAATTAGAAAATTGGGTGCAAACGATAGATTAGTGAAGCCTTTACTCGGTACAATTGAGTATAGCACTGAAAATAAAACACTTTTGAAAGGCATTGCCGCTGCGTTGAAGTACACTAACGACACCGACCCACAAGCAGTAGAACTGCAAACCTCATTAAAAGAAGTGGGTGTGAAGAAGACGCTAGCGACATACACAGGTCTTGCAGAAGACAGTGATGAAGTGGCTCAAATCGAGACACTTTACAACCAACTTTGATTTACCTAGGGGAGCTTGGCTCCCCTTCTATGTCCTTCTCTGCTTGAAGAGTTGGGATAGCTAATAATTAGAAATGTATTCAGTATATGGCAGATAACATCAACGAAACCGAGATCATTGAGCGATTAAACAGCGCACCATCGGTACGAGGCTTTTTCATTGCAGCAGTCGACGTTTTTAACGATTCGATCGACGGGTTGGTGCAAAGAATCTTTCGTAAAGATAACTTCGCTGTTCAATCGGTTGTCGGTCCGCTGCTACAAGACTCTGGACCGCTGGGCGATCTATCTGTTCGTTTGAAGTTATTGTTTGGCTTGGGAGTGCTCCCCGATGACATTTACCACGACATCGAAGACATCATCAAACTCAAAAACCAACTCAATAGTGACGCTTCAGATTACGAATTCACTGACCCGAATATTCTAGAACCAATTAAGAAACTGCACTTGGTGAAGAAAATGGGCATGGTGCAACTGGAAGTCAGCGAACCAGATGACGACATCGACCTTGAGTTTTATCAGCTACAGCTGCAACGTCAACAACAAATCATTAAGTCAGGGCTCTCACTTGCCATTGTCGAGATTTGCAATGAGCTCGGCAAAGACAGCCCTTTTTAATCGAAAAACTGGCAAGGAAGCCTCCTCAACTCGCCCCTCTTTTTGCACATTCTTCTATACAACGTGCGTGAAAGCCATCACAGTCCATATTCCGATGTCTCTGTAACATCAGACCAATCTATCGCTAGTATTGAAACGGGATCGCATGCTTTCAATCGAAGACACTAAAACTAAGTGGGAGTTTTTCCAGAAACACCACTGGGTATCTCCAGAATTTTCCCGCACTCCCGTCCTCGAGTCGTGGGAGCGTTGCATAAAGCAATGCAGCCCTTACACCTGGTCAAAGCCACATATTGCCTCTGGATTTACCTTCTCATCTCTGATGAAACGCAACGAGCACCTCATCGAATGCGCCACGACCGTACTTGAAGACACTTACGACATGCTAGGGGACGAAGACCTGCTATTGATGGTAACCGATGGCAACGGCTGTATTCTCTCCACCGTCGGGCACGACTCTATGCGACAAGAGATGCAAACGCTCGGCATAAAACAAGGCTGTTTTCTCTCCGAAGGAAAGATAGGCACAAATGCAGTCAATCTCTGTATCAATACTCATATCCCGTGTGAAGTTTTTGCTGCCGAACATTTCAATCGCCACTTGCACTCTTATGCCTCTGTAGCTGCGCCTGTTTTTGACCAATTTGGAAAATTACGCGGTACAACATGCCTTTTCAGAAAAGCGGAAAGCTATAAGAAAGAAGACTTAGTCATCATCGCGTCGAGCGCGAAAGAAGTCAGCTTGCAAATCCACATTCAGTCGGAACAATAAAACATGAACCGCCTCACTTGTGCGCATAACGCAACGTTAGAGTGCATGGATGACGGCCTTCTAGCGTGGGATGAAGAAAATCGCATCACCATGGTAAATCACCAGTCCGAGCGTTTGTTAAACATTGAAGCCAGTCAGGTCTTGGATAAAGAAGTCTTTTCTGTTTTGCGCTTCCCACCGAATGTCCTTACTAGTATTGAGTCAGGTGCGAGCATAAACCGTAAACTCACAACGGTAGAGGTTCGTGGCGAGTTTGTTGAGGCGATCATCACCTTGCGTCCACTCAACGACGGCACACACTTATTGTTCTTGCACCCTATCGATAAAATTCGCGAACTTGCTCAACAACAAATAGGTGGCAGTGCGCGCTATACGTTCAGCACTTTGCCCGTCATTTCACGAAAAATGAAGCATGTCATTACCGTGGCAAAACGGGCCATAAAGTCAAAATCACCGATTCTAATTACAGGTGAAGAAGGCGTAGGAAAAGCCACTCTCGCCATGGCGATTCATAACGAAAGCGCCTACAAAGAAGGACCATTCATTACGCTCAACTGCCGCTCCATCAATACAGAGCAACTGGTCAAAGAAACCCTGGGGTACGACGAAGGGCAAGGCATGCCTTCAAAGTTTGAGCTCGCCCATGGCGGTACGCTCTTTTTAGAAAAGGTGGAATATCTGTCGCCCGATTTACAAGCCGTGCTACTTAAGTTGTTAAAAACTGGGCTCGTCAGCCGCAGCGACAGTTTGCGATTGATCCCCGTAGACTTTCAACTTATTACCAGCACCGCTTCAGAGATCAGCGAGTATGTCACTCAGCGCTCATTTGGTCGGCAACTTTATTATGAAATCTCCTCGAACGAGCTGCATATTCCGCCACTACGAAAGCGTAAAGAAGACATTGAATTTCTCGTCCAGCAGCTTATCAGCCATTATGAACGCCGCCACAATGTGACGATCTCGATAGAGCCAGTCGCACTGGAAGCGTTGATGAATTTTCGTTGGTCAGGCAACAACTCTGAATTAAGAAACCGAACTGAGCGAATTTTGCTTAACCGCAGTTCCAACTTAATCAAGCTGAACGATATTCCTGAAGACATTAAACTGAATTCTTGCCATACCGCAGAAAATACGCCAGTAATCACGTTAGAAGAAGCCGAGAGAAGAGCGATTGTTCAGGCTTGGAATCAGTGTGATGGCAAAATGCATGATATGGCGAAAGCATTGCAAATTGGCCGCACGACCTTATGGAGAAAAATTAATAAGTTTGGGCTGCAGGAGCAAATGAAGCTGTATTAAGTCGTGAATTGGCGTTCCTATAACAAAAGTAAAACCGGCGTAAGCACGCCGGTACAGGTGTACTAACGATAAGGTATCGAGTAAACATCGACAGACAACTGACGAATCTGCGCTTTTAGTCCCGGTAGCATGCTCGAACTGGCGCTGAATTTTCGCAACCCCACGCGGAGCAATGTTTCTGTGGCATTTGGATCGCCAGCCATCTCACCACACATACTAACCGGTATGCCCGCGCGATCGCCTGCTGCACACGTGAGCTCAATGGCTTTTAGTACCGATGGTTCAAAGTAGTTCACCAATTCAGCAACAGCAGCGTTACCTCGATCGGCGGCCATAACATATTGAGTCAAATCATTGGTGCCGATAGAGAAAAAGTCGACTTCTTGGGCTAACGCATCAGCATTTAACACCGCGGCTGGTACCTCAATCATAATACCAACGGGCAAATGAGTCGCATCCAAGCCGAGTTGGTTTGCTTGATGCGCCAACAGCACTTTTACTTTTCTCACTTCTTCAACCTGAGCCACCATCGGTATCATCAATTGAATATTCGGTTGCTCGTGAAAGGCTCTCAGAATGGCTCGAAGTTGAGCGGTAAACAATGACTCATGTTGAAGGCACAACCGCACCCCTCTCAAACCTAAAAATGGATTATCTTCTGCTGGCATAGGATAAGCGGCTAAAGGCTTATCACCGCCAACATCTAGACTACGAATCGTAAGTGGCTTATCACCAAGTGCGGCTGCAATATCACGATACACTTGGTATTGCGCTTCCTCAGTCGGCAACTCATCACTGTTTTGAAATAGAAACTCAGTCCGAAATAGACCAACGCCCTCAGCTCCTGATGTTAGTGCATCATCAATATCTTTCGGTCCACCAATATTGGCGAGTACTGGAATATGGACACCATCACAGGTGACTGCGGCTTGCTGAGCACTCGCTAATGCACGTTGTCGGATGCTTTGCCACTCAATTTGCTGAGCTTCTAATTCCTGCAGTACGGCATCTGAAGGAGAGAACCATAAATGCCCTCGGAAGCCATCAATAGTCACCACTTGACCAGCACGCACAGCATCAAGGCAGCCCTGAGCTTTAACGATGGCAGGAATCCCCATCGCACGAGCAAGAATCGCACTGTGAGAGGTTTTCCCTCCCTCACTCAAACAGATACCAAGCACTTTCGATTTATCAAGCCCGGCCACATCAGAAGGCATCAGGTCGCGGGCCAACAAAATACTCGGTTCCTGAATGTCGATGGCATTAGGCGTTACGCCTGTCATTTCGACCATAACTTGGCGTGCTATATCATGCACATCTGCTTCGCGTTCCCGCATGTACTGACTTTCTGCCTGGCGAAACTCTTCGGCCAACGTTTGCAGTGATTCTACCCAAGCTTGCTCGGCTATCATGCCCGTTTGAATTCGCGACTCGACCGATGCCCATAATTCTGGGTCACTGAGCATCATGCTATGAGCAGCAAATATTTCCCCTTTCGGCTGCTTCGCTTGCTCCTGCAAATGTTGAACAACCACGCCTATCGCACGCTTAACCCGTTCAATTTCATCTTGTTCACTTTGGAAATCATGTTCAGGCACTGCTGGCATTTCATGAGTAAAAAGGACAGCAGGAGCAGTAGCGATACCGTCATTGACTCGAATACCAACAACAGCACCTTCAATCTGATTTGAGGCCATGCCATCGAGCAGAGTATCTGAACTTTCTTCAGGTTCGATAATGCCTTGCTCAACCGCCTCTTTTTCTCCGAAGTGCTCATAAGCTAAGGCTTCAAATGCCTTGATTGCTTCACTGGATTGAGAGCCGAGTGCGCACAGCGTGATCGTCTCTTGGCTACGAACGCCAAGTTTCGCAATGCTGTTTAAGCTTTTCGCGTTCACACGGCGCTCGCCTTTTTTCAACCATAATTGGCAGTCAAAAGGCGCGAGTGCACCAACAATGGCCGCAGCGGGACGAGCATGTAATCCATGCGGATTTTGCACTACCCAATCAAATGTCCATTCTTGCTCAAAGTTCTCTGATACTGGCGCTATCTCAGCGGATGTTAGTGGCTGATCACCAAGGTGCTCTTGTTTTACGCTTAACGCATTCTGTGCCTCTTCGACTACCGTCGATAAAGGCAGTCCGGCGGCGGCAGCCACCGACGCCGCCATGGTTCCTTCAACAATAGGTGCCGAGATAAGGGTGACATTTTCCCTCACATGATCATCAATCAGGTCCAGAGCCATTTCCGTGCTAAGCAACGCGCTGCCAAGATCCATCAACACAACAACCCCTTGTTGATCTTGTACCTGCTCAATCGCTTCCATCACGGCAATGGCATCGGTTCCGATCGGGTTCTCTGGATCATCAATCCCAGCAGCAATCGCAAGCTTGGCTTTGCCTTGCGTCATTTGGGTGGCAAGTTCTGCCACCCCTTCGGCAAGTCGACGACTATGAGATACAACTACAATTCCCACCATCTTAATTACCTGCTATTGCCTGCTGTAGTGCTTTAATCATTAACAAAGAAGAGGTTGCACCGGGATCTTGGTGACCAATACTGCGTTCACCTAAATAGCTTGCTCGCCCTTTTTTCGCCAACATTTCAATCGTGGCAACCGCGTTCGTTTCTGCTAGCTCAACCATTTCATTAAGTAAGTGATCGGCGCTCATGCCATTTTCTAACGACGCCTTCACGCTAACTAAAACGGGTAACCAAACATCACACATGGTTTTATCACCCAGTTCCGCTTTACCACGAGACACCACGCCATCCACACCGCTTTTTAGTGCATCGACCAACTCTTCAAACGTTAGTTGCTCTCGGGTTCCGACAGCGGCAGCCGTGCGAATAAACAGCGTGCCATACAGCGGGCCACTTGCCCCACCAACACTAGAAAGTAAGGTCATGCCCGTATTCTTGAGAATGCTGCCGATATTTTGGTCCGCAAATTGCGGCAGTTTTTCAGCAACTTTTTTAAAGCCACGGTTCATATTGAGACCATGGTCTGCGTCACCAATATCACGATCAAGGTCGGTCAGAAAATCTTGATTCTCTTGATACGTTTTTGCACATAACTCTAGCCAGTGAACGATATGTTGTTTTTCAATTTGCATGTTTGCTCCCCCCTCTTACCACTTGATCGCGGCCGTATCGACAGGAGCATCGAACAGCTCCAACATCTCTTTATCTGCCTTCAGCAACGTAATCGAAACGCCTTCCATATCGAGTGACGTACAGAAGTTACCAACCATATTACGCACGATACGGAACCCTGCTTGCTCGCAGTTATGAGCCAGACGGCGGTACACTCCGTAAAGCTCTGAAGTTGGCGTACCACCCATACCATTCACCATCACGATGTAGTCGTGTTCAGCGGCGAAAGGCTCAATGCTGGATTCCACTTCATCCCATTCACCTTCGTCACGATTCCAAATACGCAATGTGCGCTGATAAGGCGTGTTTTCAGCAACTTCAGCAAACATCTCATCCACTAACGTATCGGCGTCGGTGTATTTCACTCGCTTGATACCTGGTTCACCATGGATACCAACACCAAACTCAACTTCATCATCTTCCAGAACAAAAGATGGTTTACCCGCCGCTGGTACAACACAAGCATTAAGTGCCACACCAAATGAACGACAGTGATTATTCACGCGACGAGCCAGTGCTTCACATTGCTCCAACGAATAACCTTTGTTCGCGGCAGCCCCAACTAACTTTTCAACCAATACCGTTCCAGCAACGCCACGGCGACCAGCGGTATACAGGCTGTCTTTGACTGCAACATCGTCATCCACCAACACCGACCCAACTTTGATGCCATCGGTATGAAGCAGCTCCACAGCCGTTTCAAAGTTCAACACGTCTCCGGTGTAGTTTTTAATGATAAATAGCACGCCTTCACCAGTATTCACTTGGTTGCCACATTCGTACATTTGATCTGGCGTTGGTGAAGTAAATACCTCTCCATGGCAGGCGCCTGTCAGCATGCCTTTACCAATAAAACCTGCGTGCAAAGGTTCATGACCACAGCCACCACCAGAAACCAGTGCCACTTGCCCCGGTGTTTCCTCGTGCCACATGTAACGAGGTTCGTAGTTCGCTTTTAGCTCTGGGCGAGATAAAGCCAGACCTTCCATTTGCTGCAATACAACATCATCAACTTGGTTAATTAACTTTTTCATCGTTCTATCTCATTCCATTTATATTTTTATGTAGGGTATGAATTCATCTTAAACAGAGAAAATGCGTGCTCAACAAAAATCAATCCGTTTCATATTGAAACAAAAACTTCGGCATTATTGTTTCAATATGAAACGAAAAACGACAAATTTTCCTGAATAGTGATCGTCGCCATAAAGCATGCTGATTCTTATTACTTCTGGCAGTCGGTTTGACACAGAGGTCATAAAAGCATGGAACAAAACCAGAGATATCCTTCACCACTTACCACACCAAACCTAATATAAACCTTATCCCTACAATGGATATTCATTGCAGTCCAAAACACTCATAAAAAAGGTTAAAGGTTTGAATTATGGACAAAATTATTATCAGCCCAAGCAAATACGTCCAAGGTGAACAAGTACTTACATCTATCGCTCACTATGTGAAAACATTGGGTGAACGCCCGTTAGTAATTGCCGATGAGTTCGTGACTAACCTGGTTGGTGATGACGTCAAACAAAGTTTTGCTGACGAAAAGCTTCCACTCACTATGAACATTTTTGGTGGCGAATGTTCACGCGTTGAGATTGAACGCATCACGGACATTTGTGCCACTCAGAAACACGATGTCATTGTCGGTATTGGTGGTGGTAAAACGTTAGATACAGCAAAGGCTGTTGCGTTTTACACAAAAATTCCTGTCGTGGTGGTTCCTACGATTGCCTCGACTGATGCGCCAACCTCAGCGCTTGCGGTGATATACACACCTGAAGGTGAATTTGCAGAATATTTGATGATCCCTAAAAACCCAGACATGGTCATCATGGATACGTCAGTCATCGCCAAAGCCCCTGTTCGCTTACTTGTATCGGGGATGGGCGACGCGCTTTCCACCTACTTTGAAGCTCGTGCCAACATGACTTCTGGTAAGGCAACAATGGCTGGTGGGTTAGCGACGCGTTCAGCACAAGCGCTTGCGAAACTTTGCTATGAAACCTTGCTTGAAGATGGTGTAAAAGCAAAAGCTGCAGTAGAAAATGGTGTGAGCACCAAAGCGGTAGAAAACATTATTGAAGCCAATACATACCTTAGCGGTATCGGTTTTGAAAGCAGTGGTCTAGCGGGTGCTCACGCTATTCATAACGGCCTAACTAAGCTTGAAGAGTGTCATCATCTCTATCATGGTGAGAAAGTCGCGTTCGGCACACTAGTTCAGCTGGTACTAGAAAACGCAGCGATGGAAGAGATTAATACGGTTCTTGCATTCTGCCGCTCTGTAGGTCTACCAACCAACTTATTTGATATGGGCGTTAAAGAGCTTAACCACGCTAAGTTGCGCGAGGTCGCCGAAGCCTCAACGGCCGAGGGAGAAACCATCCACAATATGCCATTCCCAGTGACGGCAGAAAATGTCTACTCTGCAATTCTAACCGCTCACCAGTTGGGTCAATAACTCACAAACCTTAAAATGGGTTTAAATAAAAAAGCGGCACATACTCTCGCATGTGCCGCTCAGGATTTTTGCTGTTAAGCGTAATTACTCAACCGTTACCGCTTTCGCTAGGTTACGTGGTTGGTCTACGTCCGTACCTTTGATCAGTGCTACGTAGTAAGACAGCAACTGCATTGGGATGGTGTAGTAGATCGCCGCCGTGATTTCACTAACGTGAGGCATAGTGATGATCTTCATTGTCTCATCGCCTTCGAAGCCTGCGTCTGCATCTGCGAATACGTATAGAAGGCCGCCACGCGCACGCACTTCTTCAACGTTTGATTTTAGCTTTTCAAGTAGGTCGTTGCTTGGTGCAACCACAACAACAGGCATGTCAGCATCAATCAGCGCAAGAGGACCGTGTTTTAGTTCACCCGCCGCGTACGCTTCTGCGTGGATGTACGAGATCTCTTTCAGTTTTAGAGACGCTTCCATCGCGATTGGGTAGAACTCGCCACGGCCTAGGAACAATGTGTGGTGCTTGTCTGCAAAATCCGTTGCTAGTGCTTCAATTTCTTTCTCGAAAGAAAGTGCCGCGTTGATTTGCTTAGGAAGTGCGTGTAGCGCTTCAACAATCTCTTTTTCTTTATCTTTGCTGATGCGACCTTGCTCTTTACCCAGTGCCGTTACCAACATAAGTAGTGCAGAAAGTTGAGTCGTGAACGCTTTGGTTGAAGCCACACCGATTTCAACACCAGCGCGAGTCATGAATGCAAAATCTGATTCACGAACCAAAGAGGAACCAGCTACGTTACAGATGGTCATCGCCGCCATGTAACCTTTCTCTTTTGCTAGGCGAAGTGCTGCTAGGGTATCAGCGGTTTCACCAGACTGAGACAACGTGATCAATAGGCTGTTTGGACGAGTCACAAACTTACGGTAACGGAACTCAGACGCGATTTCGACGTCACAGCTCACGCCTGCAATGTCTTCAAACCAGTAACGTGCCGTCATACCTGCGTTGTAAGACGTACCACACGCGACGATTTGTACGTGTTCTACTTTGCTTAGAATGTCTGCCGCGTGCACACCGATCGCGTCTGTCACAACAGAATCTGACGTGATACGACCTTCCATTGTGTTGATCAACGCTTTAGGTTGCTCATAGATTTCTTTTTGCATGAAGTGACGGTATTGGCCTTTATCACCTGCATCATGCTCTGCGTTAGATTCAACAATTTCACGCTCAACTGGCTCACCCGTTGCATCAAACACAGTGACTTCACGGCGAGTAATTTCTGCTACGTCACCTTCTTCTAGGTACATGAAACGGCGCGTAACGTTAAGTAATGCAAGTTGGTCAGACGCTAGGAAGTTTTCACCCACACCAAAACCGATCACGATCGGGCTGCCTGAACGCGCTACTACGATGCGTGAAGGATCTTTGCGATCCAACGCTACCGTGCCGTATGCGCCTTCAAGTTGTTTTGCTGTTTTTTGTACCGCTTCTAATAGCGTTTCTGAAGTACGAAGTTCCCACTCAACCATGTGTGCGATAACTTCTGTATCCGTTTGCGATTCAAACACGTAGCCACGAGATTGAAGCAGCTCACGCAGCTCTTCATGGTTTTCGATGATGCCGTTATGGACCACTGCGATATCACCAGACATGTGTGGGTGAGCATTGATTTCAGAAGGTTCACCGTGCGTCGCCCAACGAGTGTGCGCAATACCAGTTCCGCCGATCACTTTTGCTTCTTCTACTGCATCAGCCAATTCTTGTACTTTACCCAAGCGACGAACGCGCGTTAGGTTTGATTCGCCATCAACAACCGCAACGCCAGCAGAGTCGTAACCGCGGTACTCTAAGCGGCGTAGACCTTCAACCAAAATTTCTGCAACATCTCGTTGTGCTACTGCACCTACGATTCCACACATGTGTTTATCTCCGTTTGTAGTTTTGTTCTTCCCTAGCCATGATTTCAAATAGAGGCAGCAAGCAAAGGCCTTTATCCAGAGGGAAGTGAAATATGAAACTGATTACATTATTAGGCGCAAATGACTTTCACGCCATGTTGTTCAATCTGTACTTTATGCTCTGCTTCGATATCTGCATCGGTCACCAACACATCAACTTGATGCCAAGCGAGCTCTAAGTTTGGGATCTTACGGCCGATTTTTTCGGACTCGATCATTACGATCACTTCACGTGACGCTTCTGCCATTACCTTACTTAAGCCAACCAATTCATTAAATGTCGTGGTTCCACGCTCGAGATCGATGCCATCCGCACCGATGAATAGTTGGTCAAAGTCGTAAGCTCGTAATACAGATTCGGCTACTTTGCCTTGAAAGGACTCTGAGTGCGTATCCCAAGTACCGCCAGTCATCAGCAGTGTCGGTTCGCTCTCTAATTCATTTAGGGCGTTAGCAACATGCAACGAGTTGGTCATGACCACTAAGCCACGTTTATCATTCAACTGTTGAATCAGCGCGGCAGTCGTGCTGCCACTGTCGATCACGATGCGATTATGATCGCGAATCAATGATGCTGCTGCTTTTGCTAAGCTTAACTTTCGAGTCGAAACATTAGCGCCCAATTCTTCGTGAATGACTTCCTTTGGGATAGCAATCGCACCGCCATAGCGGCGTAGAAGTTGGCCGTTTTTCTCTAAAGAAGCTAAATCCTTTCTAATCGTGACCTCTGAGGTTTCGAATTTCTGAGCAAGTTCATCAACGCTGACTTCTCCTAGTTCAGAAACCAAGTTAGAAATGGCGTGTCTTCTTAATTGAGTATTTCGTTTCGACATTTAAGTTTTGATTTTAAGTTTCGATGTGAAACTTATTATAGTCAAACCGAAACTTTTAAGTCCATTTATTTCGATCCAAAAAATTAATATTTCTCGATAAAACCTTGTCCTAAGACAATTCTTAAACAGTGATATTGGATTCATTCAGTGGTAGAATTCGCCACCGAAAAGAAAAAAAATTACAGAATTGAAGGCTATTTTTTTGCAACTTTCTGCATATAAAGTGGGATTAGTCACAAAAAGGTAACCAAAATCGCCGATCTTTTAGTCATAAAATGACTAAACTTGGTGAAAGACTTTCAGAATCTGAAGTTCTAATAATGAGACGAAAAATCGGTGGGTGACAGGTACTAAATGTCATCAAAAACGTCCTGACTTCAGAGTAAATAACCGACTTTCAAATTGTAACTATACTTACCGGAGAGTATCTTCCATGAAAAAGACCAAAATCGTATGTACGATTGGCCCTAAAACAGAATCTGTAGAGAAGCTAACTGAACTAGTTAACGCAGGCATGAACGTAATGCGCCTTAACTTCTCTCACGGTGACTACGAAGAACACGGCACTCGTATCGCGAACTTCCGTAAAGTAATGGAAGCTACTGGCAAACCACTAGCAATTCTTCTAGATACTAAAGGTCCAGAAATCCGCACTATCAAGCTAGAAGGCGGTAACGATGTTGATCTAGTAGCAGGTCAAGAATTCACTTTCACAACTGACACTTCAGTTGTAGGTAACAAAGATAAAGTTGCAGTAACTTACGCTGGTTTCGCAGCCGACCTAAACGTAGGTAACACTATCCTAGTAGACGACGGTCTAATCGAGATGGAAGTTATCTCTAAGACTGAAACTGAAGTTAAATGTAAAGTTCTTAACAACGGTGCACTAGGCGAAAACAAAGGTGTTAACCTTCCTGGCGTTTCTGTAAACCTACCTGCACTATCTGAAAAAGATAAGAACGACCTTAAGTTTGGTTGTGAGCAAGGCGTTGACTTCGTAGCAGCTTCTTTCATCCGTAAAGCGTCTGACGTTCAAGAAATCCGTGAAGTACTTGCTGCAAACGGCGGCGAGAACATCCACATCATCTCTAAGATCGAAAACCAAGAAGGTGTTGATAACTTCGACGAGATCCTAGAGCTTTCTGACGGCATCATGGTTGCACGTGGTGACCTAGGTGTTGAAATCCCAGCTGAAGAAGTAATCTTCGCTCAGAAAATGATGATCGAGAAGTGTAACCGTGCACGTAAGATGGTTATCACAGCAACTCAAATGCTTGATTCTATGATCAACAACCCACGTCCTACTCGTGCGGAAGCAGGCGACGTTGCTAACGCGGTAATGGACGGTACTGACGCAGTAATGCTTTCTGGTGAAACGGCGAAAGGTAAATACCCTGTTGAAGCGGTAACTATCATGGCTCAAATCGCGAACCGTACTGACTCAGCGCTAAAAGCCGAACTAGGTTCTCGTCTAGACAGCCCACGCCTACGCATCACTGAAGCAGTATGTAAAGGTGCAGTAGACACAGCTGAGAAACTAGCTGCTCCACTTATCGTTGTTGCAACTGAAGGCGGTAAGTCTGCACGTTCAGTACGTAAGTACTTCCCAACTGCAAACATTCTAGCGCTAACAACTAACAAGAAAACTGCTGCACAGCTAGTTCTAACTAAAGGTGTTACTCCTGTAGTTGTTGATTCAATCGAAAGCACTGACGCATTCTACGTAGCGGGTAAAGAACTTGCTCTAGAATCAGGTCTAGGTAACAAAGGCGATATCGTTGTTATGGTTTCTGGCGCTCTAGTTGCTTCAGGTACTACGAACACAGCTTCTGTACACGTGCTATAAGACTGAACTTTTAACACTTCAGTTTCTTGAGAAGGAGGGCTTATGCCCTCCTTTTTTATATGGCTTTCTTGCTCTCATAATAGGCTAATTGTATTATTTACCTCTATCAGAATTTCGTACTGTTTAATTTTATCGTCACGATTAAAGTTTCTATGAGGTGTATGTGTCTAGTCCCACTCTTACCGACAAAGTATTAAGAATGATCCGTCAGGATATTCTCGATGGCGAGCTTAAACCAGGTCAAAAACTCGTGGTTGCCGAACTCAAAGAGAAGTACAACGTAGGAGCGTCACCCATTCGAGAAGCATTGGTGCAATTATCTTGGAGCAAATACGTCAAACTCGAGCCGCAAAAAGGCTGCTGGGTTGCACCTGTATGTAAAGATGAGTTACATGACTTGTACGAAAGCCTGCAAATGGTCTCCGCATGCTTACTCAGTAAGGCAATTATGATTGGCGATGAAAAATGGGAACTGGATGTACTAACTGCTTATCACAAGTTATCCCGAGTAAAACCTGGCGAAAGCTTTTGTTGGAGGGAATGGGAAGAGCGCCAAAATCAGTTTCTTACTGCGCTGTTTGAAGGTGCTGGCTCTGTCAATATGTTTGGGTTTTTCCGCGATCTACTCACGCAAATTAAACGCTACCAATACTTCGCGATGCAGATTTTAGGCACAGGGAACCCTGGGCACTGTAATCTCGATGAGCAAGAAATACTGATGAAGGCATCGCTAGACAAAAAGAGTCAGGATGCTTTAGGTTATCTAGAGCGTTATTTGAGACAGTCAATACAGTGTATCGAAGCCGCCATCGACAACCAATGTCGCATACTGGCTAGCGAATAACGCTGAGACTAAAAAGCGGGGGTCTATCCCCGTTTTTTCGTTTTTGTAAAAGCACTAAGCAATATCATCATAACTATGACACAGCGATACGCAGTTACGCCCTGCACTTTTTGACTCATACAAAGCAATATCAGCACATTTATACGTTCTTGTACGATCAGAGGTTAAATCACTATACCCAGCACTGACAGTAATGCCTCTATCACTACGCATTTGAACCGCGACACGTAGCCTGTTCAATACAATTTCAGCCTCTTCTAGTGTTGTATGCGGCATGATCACTGCAAATTCCTCACCACCGACACGAGATACAAAGTCTGTGCTGCGGACTTCTTCTAGGAGGGTTTCTGCGACACTACAAATCACCTTGTCTCCTTCGTCGTGGCCTAGCTCGTCATTAATACGCTTAAAATGGTCAATATCAAACAACGCCAAACAAGCAGGAGGGCTATCAGGATAGCGTTCAATAATCCCCGCATATTGCGCCAATTGCTCTTCAAATTTTCGGCGGTTCCACAACCCCGTCAAGCCATCTTTTTCGCTTAGGTTTCGTAATTTTTCTTCTAACTCTTTTTGCCCAGAGATATCCACCAGCGACGTAATGTAATAACTCACTTTACCTGACTTGGTTAAATTCGCCTGAATACGCATTATTGCAGTAAAGACTTGATTAAACTTAGTTCGACAACGAATCTCCCCTTCCCATACGTGTTCACTCTTCAGTGTTTTCCAGATACTCAGGTTTGCTTCGAGATCTTCAGGTAAGAGAATTAGATGATGTGCACTCCAACCTTGGGCATGCTTGGTTGAGTAACCCATCATATTTTCAAACTCTTGATTAACCATGATGATTCTATGTGAAGCATCCGAGATCATCACCGCAGTCATACCATCAAGAGCAGCTCGAGCCAACTTCGATTCCATACTATGACGCCGATAATGCAGAGCAAGGGCTGCCGTCGGCAAAGTGAAGCCGAGCACCAAACTTAAAACAAAAAACGCTTCTTGGATTAAGTCATCAATATCCCTCTGAGCTCGGGATAATAACTGCTCATTGGTAAGATCAATAACCAGATGAAGAGGTTCGCTAGAAACAAACTGGATGGTGCGATACGCGACCAAATTCGAACCATTGTAAGCATAGCCCGAATCTTTTGAATTTAAACTACGCCAAATGTTTGGGTACATCCGGCCAAAATTAAATTGAGAGCGAGCGGGAATTATATGGCCATACAAACGAGCTGATTTAGGGCTATCAATGTAAAATCCGTCACTCTTAATCAGCTCAATATGGAAATCGAGCACTGACGAATAGTTGAGTCGAGAGGATAAATAGTCAATATCAACATTAAGCACAAGATACCCTTCGCGCTTTCCGTTAAGCGAAATAGGCATCAAAATACGCAGTGACGGGCTATAGGGATAGACTAACTCGCCATACTCTCGTTCTAAACCTATCCCCCACGAAGCGATTTCGCCATCGTCTAAGTTCTTAGCGAATTGAAAGTAATCTCGCTCTGACTTATTTTGCAATTTGATCGCGGGCAACGCAGCGCCTGTTTCAATCTCATAATTAATCCTCACTTTTTCTCGACCAGAAACATCAAGAAAGCGAATTTGCTTATACAACTTTTGATTGATTGCGACCGAGATCCACATGTCTTCTAAGATGGAACGGTTCACCCGGTTAGGTTGGCGCAGATATTCATACAGACTTTGGCTGTGACCAAGTAGGTCACTGATCGTTTCGATTTGATCCTGAATATTGCTGTATTCACGGCCAGTATAGGCCAATTGATGTAACGCTTCTTGAGCGGTGTTCTCAACATTGTTTTCTAACAACGTCAGATATTTCTGATAGTAGTAAGCGGCAGTGAGTGCACTAAAAAATAGTGCTGTCGCCAATAAGGTGCCGACTCGCTTAGGTACTTTCACACGTCTAATGCCTATCATGCTTACTAAAACGACAATTATATCATTAATTGTTATTTTCTAAACAAAAAAGCCACTTAGATTAAGTGGCTTTTCTATATGCAATCAGAGAGTTAAGGTTTGAGGGCTCGCTCTCCTCGCGCAATGCCAACGACACCACTACGAGCAACTTCGACAACTTCGGTCACTTCGGATATCGCTTGAATGAAGGCATCTAGCTTTTCACTCGTACCCGCAAGTTGTACGGTGTATTGGGAAGCCGTGACATCCACGATCTGGCCACGAAAGATGTCTGCCGTCCGCTTCACTTCTGCTCGCGCAAAACCACTGGCTTTCACTTTCACCATCATCAGTTCACGCTCAATGTGCTCATACTCGGTGACTTCTTGTACTTTCAGCACATCGATCAGTTTGTGTAACTGCTTCTGAATTTGTTCCAACTGCATCTCATCAGATGTCGTGGTAATGTTCATTCGCGACAGGGTTTCATCATCAGTCGGTGATACCGTCAAAGATTCAATGTTGTAACCACGTTGAGAGAACAAACCAACAACACGAGACAACGCACCCGGTTGGTTTTCCAATAGCAATGAAATAATGTGTCTCATATTAAGTTCTCTCCGTTTTGCTTAGCCACATTTTATCCATACCCTCACCTTTGATTTGCATCGGGTATACGTGTTCGGTTTCGTCTACGTTGATGTCCACAAACACCAGACGATCTTTCATATCCAACGCTTTTTGTAGCCCTTCTTCGAGCTGATCAGGCGTTTCGATACGAATACCGACGTGACCATAAGCTTCTGCAATCGCTGCAAAGTCAGGAACAGAACTCATGTAAGAATTAGAGTGACGGCCTTGATAAATAATGTCTTGCCACTGTTTTACCATGCCTAAGAATCGGTTGTTCAGGTTGATGATCTTCACCGGAATGTCGTATTGCATGGCTGTCGACAATTCTTGAATATTCATCTGAATACTGCCGTCACCAGTCACAACCACGACCTCTTCTTGTGGCATGGCAAACTTCACGCCCATGCCAGCCGGAAGACCAAATCCCATGGTGCCAAGACCACCAGAGTTTATCCAACGGCGCGGCTTATTGAATGGGTAGTACAGCGCCGCAAACATCTGATGCTGGCCCACATCAGACGCCACATATGCGTCACCATTAGTTAGCTTGTGCAGCGTTTCAATTACTTGCTGTGGCTTGATTCGTTCTGGAGACGTTTCATAAGACAAGCAGTTGCGGTCACGCCATACTTGAATGTCATCCCACCATGCAGTGATAGCATCTTGATCATTTCCACTACCTTGCTCTGCAAGCAGCCCGAGCATGGTTGTCAGCACTTTTTCCGCAGAACCTACGATCGGCAAATCCACTTTCACGTTTTTCGAGATCGATGACGGATCGATATCAATATGCATCACTTTTGCGTTTGGGCAGTACTTTTCAAGGTTGTTGGTTGTACGGTCATCAAAACGCACACCGATACCAAAAATAAGATCCGCTTCATGCATTGCCATATTAGCTTCGTAAGTGCCGTGCATACCCAACATGCCCAGTGAGTTTTTATGTGTACCCGGGAATGCCCCCAAGCCCATCAAAGTACTCACAACGGGTAGGTTCAGTTTGTCGGAAAGCTCTAAAATATGTTCATGGGCGCCAGAAATCACCGCACCACCACCGATATAAAGCACTGGTTTTTTCGCTTCTAATAGCGATTTAAGCGCTTTTTTAATCTGGCCTTTATGGCCCGAAGTTGTCGGCTTGTAAGAGCGCATTGAAAGCGTTTCTGGATATTGATAAGGCAGTTTGATTTGCGGGTTCATTACATCTTTTGGCAAATCAATCACAACTGGACCAGGTCGACCTGTAGTCGCGATATAAAACGCTTTTTTGATTGTTTCAGGAATATCTTCCGCTTTTTTTACTAAAAAGCTGTGTTTGACCACTGGGCGGGAGACACCGACGATGTCACACTCTTGGAAAGCATCATTACCAATTAGGCTATTCGGTACGTTACCCGAGATAACGATCATTGGGATAGAATCCATATACGCTGTTGCAATACCCGTAATGGTATTGGTCGCGCCCGGCCCCGAGCACACAAGTACGACACCCGGTTTACCGGTAGCTCGAGCGTAACCATCTGCCATATGAGTGGCGGCTTGCTCATGCCTTACAAGTACGTGTTTGATTTGATCGGTTTTGGCATGCAGTGCATCGTAGATATCCAAAACAGAGCCACCTGGGTAGCCAAAGATCTGCTCTACGTGCTCTTCTATCAGAGATTGAACCACCATCTCTGCGCCTGACAACATTGCTGTCATAATTGCTCTCCTTAGCCAGTTTCCTCACCGTAAGGTCAACGGATTGGTCTGGTTTTACATAGTCTAGGTCTTATTCGTAGCCTAATCGAAATACTTCCACGTTTTCGGCTATGTCTTGCGTTCGCCATAACATCCCGCAAGGTTACCCAACAAATGTAACGTTTTATTATCAAAGGGTCTAATGAGAGATTGGTCTACTTTTTAAACAAGATACTAGTAATTAGAATGTTAGTAGGAATAGCAGCCACACATCTCCTATTTCACAGTACAACCTAAAAAGTTAACGCTCAAAAAAAGAACATTATTTCATAAGCTTTTAGCTACAGGGTGCGAAATAGCGTTATTTGACGAGCAGAACAGAAAAAATCAATACAAACAAAAATCCCCAGCAATGCGCGATCACATCACTGGGGATTTTTTCATCAATATAAAATCTAAGTCAGCTTAAGTTACTTTTTATCCGACTTTTCCTTATACATTTCTTCAATTTCATCTTGGTATTTGTCATTGATGACTTTACGACGAAGTTTTTGAGTTGGCGTTAACTCACCATCATCCATAGAGAAAGCTCTTGGTAACAATTTAAACTTCTTCACTTGTTCAAACTTTGCCAACTCTTTTTGAAGATCGTTCACACGCTTCTCAAGCATTTCGACCACCTGGTGGTGCTTAATCAACTCAACGCGATCGTGATATTTGATATTCAGCTCTTTCGCGTACTCTTCTAGCGAATCATAACAAGGCACGATAAGCGCAGAAACAAACTTACGAGTATCCGCAATGACTGCGATTTGCTCGATAAAGTGGTCTTTACCAATCGCACCTTCAATCATTTGTGGAGCGATGTATTTACCACCTGAAGTTTTCATCAACTCTTTGATACGGTCGGTGATGAACAAGTTGCCATTTTCATCAATGTAACCAGCGTCGCCCGTTTTTAGGAAACCGTGCTCATCAAAGGTCTTTTCCGTCTCTTCTGGCATTTTGTAATAGCCACGCATCACCATTGGACCACGAACCAGAATCTCGTTGTTTTCGCCGATCTTAACCTGTGCGCCAGGCATCGACATACCAATAGAGTCGGGGTTAAAACATTTATCATCCCAACACGATACTGTCGCCGTGGTTTCAGTCATGCCGTAGCCCAACTTAACGTTGATACCAATCGCATGGAAGAATCGACCGATGGTTTCATCCAGCTTTGCACCGCCACAAGGCATAAAGTTGATTTGCCCGCCAAGTAGCGCACGCAGTTTGCTCAGAACCAACTTATCCGCCAAAGCGTATGACTTACGCAGCAAGAGCGATGGCTGACGTTTTTCTTGATGACAAGCGGCCATTTTTGCGCCCATGTTGACTGCCCAAGTAAACATGATCTTACGGTGAATCGGCGCGCGAGACACTTTCTCGTGAATCGCAGAGAAGATCTTCTCATAGAAACGCGGTACGGCACACATCACGGTAGGTCGCACCTGGCTCAGTGCATCACGTACTTGCATGGTGTCTTGCAAATAGCAGTTGGTCGCCCCTTTGTACAATACATAAAAGGTCCAAGCGCGCTCAAATACGTGTGACAACGGAAGGAAACATAATGACACGTCACTTTGAGAAAGGCTCAAGCGCTGATCGTGCCCTTCCAATTGCGCCGCAATGTTTGCGTAGTCCAACATAACGCCTTTTGGCTGCCCTGTTGTACCCGAGGTGTAGATCAGCGTGAGTAGATCATCTTCTTTTGCCTGATCTAAACGCGCATCCAATTCAACTTGATATGTAGTGTCGCCTTTGGCAACAAATGCTTGCCAAGAGATAACGAAATCATGATCGCCAAGTTCTATATCATCAGACATCGCAACAATGAGCTCTAACTGTTCGCACTGGTCGAAAATGCTCACGGCTGCATCAAATTGAGGCTGTTCACCAACAAACAGAACTTTGACGTCTGCATTGTTAATGATGTACGCCGACTGAGCGGCAGTATTGGTTGGGTAAATAGGTACTGTCACGCTGCGTAATTGCAGTGCTGCGATATCAGCGATCGTCCATTGCGGCATGTTGTTCGAGAAAATGCCGATCTTATCTTGGACTCCTAATCCCTGAGCCAAAAGTGCAAGTGATAAAGCATCAACTTGCTGACCAAATTGCGTCCACGTAATACCTTGCCACTCCTCACCCACTTTATGCTTGAGTGCAACGCGTGTACCACCGTTCGCAATTTGTTCACGAATACGTTTAACGATATGAAAATCTAACTTGGCCATTCTTTTACTTACCTTTTGGCTTACAGGCGTAAGCTAATTGAGCGAACAAGTGTACTCACGGCTTGCTAAAACGCAACTGACCAGTATCAAACTTATCACTAATAAGAGACAACTATCACTTATACGTCGCGAACGTACCTAAAATTGCTGAATGATTACTCTATTTAACTTACTGTTTAGATTGTTTATTACGAAAACAAAAAGCCCCGAGAGACAAAAATCGCTCGGGGACCAATGAATTGTAAAAATTGATGATTACCAATATGGTCTAATCGAGAAGACCAAACGTCATCTTATTTTGCGGCAACGACTTCACCACAAGTGATCATCAGTTGATCGCGTAGCCAAATGTGGCCTTTATCTTTTTCACTTGATTCATGCCAGCTTAAGAATCCGCTGATTTCTTTGTTCGCAAATGGGAAATCAAGAATTTGCAGTTGATCGCTGTTTACCGCATTTTCCGCCATCCAACGTGGTGCAATAGTCACAAGCTCAGATTGACCCACCACGTATAGTAGGTTGCTTAAACTAGAACCTTCATACGCCGCTTGGCAATCCAGTTCACGGTACGCTTGCTCTGAGAAACTACGTTGGCCATGCACTTTCGATAACTTCGCATGCTTTTCGTTAAGCAGTTGCTCAGCCGTCACACCACCTTGAATGCGTGGGTGGGTTTTTGATGCGATAACCACTAATTCATCTTTGAAGATTTCAGTACTTGAGAAACCTTGCTCATCAAAACGAGCGTAGTCGATCACGAAATCAATTTCTTGGTAGCGCATACGCTCAGACAACAAACGGTCAAATTCTGCATCTAGATGAAGCTGAACGTTTGGTGCTTGTTGATTCACTTTTGCCATGATCTTCGGAGCAAAACGCATGTCACAAGGGCTGCAAATCGCAAGCTTGAATAAGCGAGTCGAAGATTCTGGCTGGAATACGGAGCTAGGAAGTTCATTGCGAATCAGCTGCAGTGCTTGGCGAATAGGACCAAACAGTTGACGTGCTCGTTGCGTAGGCTGAATACCACGGCCTTGGCGCATGAATAGCTCGTCGTTAAACATCACTTTTAAGCGTGCCACGGCGTTACTTACCGCCGGTTGAGACATGCCTAGGTTATGTGCTGCACGAGTAATATTTTGCTCTTGCATTACAGCATCAAATACTGTCAGTAGGTTTAAATCTACACCACGCAAAGTGCTTTCCATACGGTAGCTAGCAATTGCGCTCATCGCGTCTTTCTTCTCTAACATTGAGTGCGCCTCTTTTGTAATCGTCAACTTTGTTCATTAAATTCATAACGAATAGAATCCCATCTCGCACAAAAGACGGCGGCTGGATTCGAATCATTTTACGAATAGATAACCTAACTTTTTATTATATTTATCGTCCGGATACTTCCGGCTCGAACTGTACTATCAACTAATCGATTGCGGTTTCGCAACCAGATTGATATTTAATCAGTAAATTTTAGCCAATTAGGTATTTATTTGTTAAATAACAAAGGCTTGATAAAAACATAAAAAACTATAAAACACGTAAAAATGCATTCTTTGAGGACGTATTTAGCAAATTGATAGGACAGGCGGTCAACACAAGCATGCATTTAGCTCAGTTATTAGTTGAAATAAGAACAACAGATGACAGCTATATCTCTGATTGAATTTTGCACTTATCAGTCAAATTATCAGCAAATACACACTGAATAGAAATGAGAGAGGAAGAATAAAAATGCAGCCTTCCAAACAGAAAGGCTGCAACAAAATCGTGTCAAAAATGGAAGGAACAATGTACTTAGAACAACGTACTTAAATGTTCGACACGTAACTTGGAAAATCAACCTGCTCCCACAGTTGTCTGGATAACTCTGCTTTTGAATCCCATGCACCTTGCAGTACCCAATGAACAATAGCCTGAGCAACATCTGGGTATTTCACACTTTCGGCTTGTTGCTCCTTTAGCCACTGGCGTACTGCGGAAATGTCTAAGCTCTCCATCGACATCGCAAGCCCTAAGTCTTCTAAGGTCGCAACATTGCTCTGCTGCTCGAATTGACCCGCGAGTGGCTTTAGTAACAATTTTTTCCCCAAAGACAAGGCTTCTGAAGGAAGCTCAAACCCACCATTAGCAATGACACCACTACAGCGATGCAAATGATGTTGGAAGTTGCTGTGGCATAAAGGGCGCAGTTCTATGTTTTCTACCTGCTCACATTCGATCACATCCGGGTGATAACAGATAAACGCTTGTTGATTAAAGTGGAACAATAAGTCCGAGATATCTTCAATCGATTCGAACGGTAGATACACCAACACGAAGTCGTCGTTTTCTGCTTGGCTATCGACGGTATGCACTATCGGTGGTAACAAAGGTTGATCAAAATGATGCCAATGCAAACCAAGGTGATGTTGAGAAGGCGCAAAGTATTCAATGACGGATTTATCTAACCAACTTGCTCCCTTTAGTGGCACTGGATAACGGAAAGCATTTTGGTGGCTGATACCAATAGAAGGCTTATTTTGTTGTCTCGCTGCCCACGCAGTCACAGGTTCGAAATCATTAATGATAAGATCGTAGGACGACAGATCGAGTTGCTTAACTTCTTTGAAAAACTGCACCAAATTGTTATTCAATGCTGTTTTCGCGTAGTTTACAGAGCCTTTTTCGGTAATAAAGGTGAAGCCTCGACGAGTCTGGTAATCGCCAAATGCTTCCATTGAAAAGTATTTTTCCGGCGCTCGCCCAGAAAACAAAAAGTCGACCTCAACATCGTGCTCTTTAAACGCATGACTCATCGCCCTTGCGCGTGCAATATGTCCGTTTCCTGTCCCTTGAACACCGTACAAGATTTTCATCAATTAGCCTCCCAACATCGCAATCGCTAATCCACCACAAAGACTGCCAAGCAGTGCACCAATGATGACATCGGTAAAAAAGTGCACACCCAATAAGATTCGCGCGGTTCCGATTAAACTTGCCCAAAAGAATGCAGCAACGCCTAGGCTCGGATAGAAATGGTCAATCAGCGTCGCCATGACAAACGCAGCGGCAGTGTGTCCTGAAGGAAGACTGTAGCGATCAGAGGGGGTAATAAAAGCAGGAAGGAGTGCATTAAGCTCTTCAGGGCGACGACGCTTAAAACTATTTTTCAGCGTCCAATAAATTGGTAGCTCGATAGCAAAAGCAAGTAAACCCGCCAGTAAAAACCAGACTCCTTGCTCCTTATCTAAATACCAAGCTAATAACCCCAACACCAAGTAAAGATGCCCGTCACCACTGTGGGAGACTCCTTTGCTGATATTGGCGACTTGTTGATTAAAACGGTGCTTAAGACAAACACTAGAGAGCGCTAAATCAAACTTAGCAATGGTTGCAATTGGCTGTGTAATTGTCTCTATGGTTCGCATGTGACCTTTCCTTACTTTGACAACGCCTTTGTGTGAAAAGTAGGAGGTTTAGGTGACAACAGCATGACGGGAGTTTGGACAATTAATGACAAAGGCCAAATTAAAGTGTGCCCAACAATTTATCTATTGGGCATAACCATAAAATAGAACACTAAGAAGGGTTTGCTGGTTGCGGTTGAGGGGTATCTATATACCAGACTTTTCTCTTCTTGCGGCAGGCGCGCAAAGAGCCTGTCGTCATGTCACCATCTTTTGTTAGCTCATAGCTCAGTGAGCGGCAAGTATAGTTTCCCGACAGTTCATGCTCTATACTCGTTTGCTCCGTTTTACTCGAGTTAGGCTCTAGTAAAGGGTTAGGCTGTGTAGATAAAATGTCACGATTTATCACATTGCTGCGCGCATAATCCTTATGGACATAACCTTTTATCACTCCTTTCTGTTCAACGAGAAACCAAGGTTGATCAACCACTTTTGCTAGCACATTAAAGACTTCCCCTTTCGATAATACGCCAAGCTTTTCCCCTTCAAGACTCGGTTTGGAGCGTAGGTTTAATGTGGTCTTAGAGCGGTAAGAAACATCCATAAACTCTACTGGGTTTGAGGTATCGACACCTTCAGTGGTTGGTCGGAAAACTTCCGCTTGCTGTTTCTCACTAGGTTGAACACGGATCTTCCACCAAGAATACGTTTCCGGGTCTTTACCTTTAAACTTATTTCGGCTGTCAGACTCAAGGGCAACAAGCATCTGATTCAAGAACGATTCGCGTCCCTCATAACTCAAAAATCGATCCATTTGATCATTGATAACCATGACGCTCTGTGAGTGATCATTCATAACAACGGGGGAAGCCACTTCCACATAGGTCTGCGATTGAAACAGCTGACAACCCGACAAGCTGACCAGAGTAAATACTATGGCTGAACGCCCAAATTGTTTTGTTAACCTCATTCTTTCCCTAACCCTTATATTTCTTTTACCTAGTGCAACTGCACTACTATAAATGGTCATTCAAAACTTTTGCCAAACAATTCGGACCTTTGTGTGACAAGTCGCAATCCCGATGCTTGTTTTGGTAATGAAACGTCGCAAACTTGATGAGAACTTACTTCTTCTAGCACGTTTCTATCGCATCATGTCGTTTCACTTAGTGCATCATTTTTTTCAAGCAAACGAAAAGACTCATCCGATATGAATAAAAAATCGACTTTAGGGTTGACGCGCTTCATGGAGTGCGGTACTAATTTGTTAACTTAATTATGTGGAAAGCTTAACAACTATGTCAGCTCATTTTTCTATCCTGCTTAGCCTCCTCCTGATCGTGACCAGTTCGCGCGGGTAGGCTGTGGAAGAAAAATAACCACACCAATTTCTAAGAACCCGCATGAGAATGCGGGTTTTTTTATATCTAAATACTGGAAGTAAACGATTCACTTGCGCGAAAGTGCAGAAATCAGGAAGGAAGCAAACATGAACGATCAGGTCATTATATTCGACACCACATTGCGTGATGGCGAGCAAGCGTTGTCAGCAAGCTTGACGGTTAAAGAAAAACTGCAGATTGCCTATGCGCTGGAAAGACTCGGCGTTGATGTTATCGAAGCTGGCTTCCCAATCTCTTCACCAGGTGATTTCGAGTCTGTACAAACCATCGCAAAAAACATAAAAAACAGTCGAGTTTGTGCCCTTTCGCGTGCCGTTGCGAAAGACATTGATGCTGCCGCTGAAGCATTAAAAGTGGCTGACCAATTCCGTATTCACACGTTTTTAGCCACTTCCACCATTCACGTAGAAGACAAACTACGCCGCAGCTACGACGATGTACTAGAAATGGCAGTCAACGCCGTTAAACATGCACGTAACTACACTGATGATGTCGAGTTTTCTTGTGAAGATGCTGGTCGTACTCCAATCGACAACCTATGTCGCATGGTAGAAGCCGCCATCAATGCAGGTGCGAGTACAATCAACATTCCAGATACCGTTGGCTACACCGTACCAAGTGAGTTTGGTGGGATTATTGAAACCCTATTTAACCGCGTTCCGAACATTGATAAAGCGATCATCTCCGTTCACTGTCACGACGATTTGGGGATGTCAGTTGCCAACTCTATTGCCGCCGTTCAAGCTGGCGCACGTCAGATAGAAGGCACGATCAATGGCATTGGAGAGCGAGCGGGTAACTGTTCACTTGAAGAGATCGCAATGATCATCAAGACTCGTCAAGAGTTTTTGGGCGTTCACACTGGCATTAAGCATGATGAAATTCACCGCACCAGTAAGTTGGTTAGCCAGCTATGCAATATGCCTATTCAAAGCAACAAAGCAATTGTGGGTGCAAATGCGTTTAGCCACTCTTCAGGCATCCACCAAGATGGCATGTTGAAGAATAAGAATACCTACGAAATCATGACCCCTGAGTCTATTGGCCTAAAAAACCAAGCTCTGAACCTAACCAGCCGCAGCGGTCGCGCTGCCGTGAAGAGCCATATGGATACCATGGGTTACAACGAAGACGAGTACAACCTAGACGCGCTGTATGCGGATTTCTTGAAACTTGCTGATCGCAAAGGCCAAGTGTTCGATTACGACCTAGAAGCCCTAATGCACTTCTCGAACTTGCGTGAAGAAGATGACTTCTACAAATTGAGCTACCTAAGCGTGCAGTCTGGCAGCGTAATGGCTACCACCAGCATCAAAATGCAATGCGGTGATGAAGAAATGTGTGAAGCAGCGGTCGGTAATGGCCCAGTTGATGCGCTATACCAATGTATCTACCGCGTGACAGGCTACGACATCGTTCTGGATAAATTCGACCTAACCGCGAAAGGTGAAGGTGAAGATGGTTTGGGTCAAGCAGACATCATTGCCAACTACAAAGGTCGCAAATACCACGGTACGGGTGTTTCCACCGACATCGTTGAGGCTTCCGGCCAAGCATTATTGCACGTTATTAACAGCATTCATCGTGCAGATAAAATCGAAGAAATGAAGCAGAAAAAGATTGCGACTGTGTAATAACAACCGGGCTACACGGCTCAGGAAAGAACACGCTCGTTGAAATAATTAAGCTCAAAATTAGAAAACTTAAAGGATTAACATGACAGACAAATCGTACAAAATTGCCGTCCTACCCGGTGACGGCATTGGCCCGGAAGTAATGGCGCAGGCACATAAAGTATTGGATGCAATCGAAAAGAAACATGGTATTGCGTTTGAGCGTGACGAGCATGATGTAGGTGGTATCGCGATCGACAATCACGGTTGTCCACTTCCAGAGAGCACAATAAAAGCATGTGAAGAGTCTGATGCAGTCTTATTCGGCTCGGTTGGCGGCCCTAAGTGGGAGCACTTACCACCAAATGACCAACCTGAACGCGGTGCCCTACTGCCGCTACGTAAACACTTCCAACTGTTCTGTAACTTACGTCCAGCGCAAATTCACTCAGGTCTTGAAGCTTTCTCACCGCTACGTGCAGACATCTCGGGTCGCGGCTTTGACATCGTGGTAGTCCGTGAACTGACGGGTGGTATCTACTTCGGCCAACCGAAAGGTCGTGAAGGTGAAGGCGCAACAGAAAAAGCATTTGATACTGAGGTGTACCACCGCTTTGAGATCGAACGTATTGCAAAAATCGCTTTTGACTCTGCTCGTCTACGTCGCAAGAAAGTGTGCTCTATCGACAAAGCGAACGTTCTACAAAGCTCTATCTTATGGCGTGAAGTAGTCGAAGAAATCGCAAAAGACTACCCAGATGTCGAGTTGTCACACATGTACATTGATAACGCGACTATGCAGCTTATCAAAGACCCTGCTCAGTTCGACGTAATGCTGTGTTCAAACATCTTCGGCGACATCATTTCTGATGAATGTGCGATGATCACAGGCTCTATGGGTATGTTGCCATCAGCAAGTCTAAACGAAAGCAAATTCGGTCTGTACGAGCCAGCAGGTGGCAGTGCACCAGATATCGCAGGTAAGAACATCGCTAACCCTGTGGCACAAACCCTGTCTGCGGCACTGATGCTACGTTATAGCCTAGGTGAGGAAACGGCGGCACAAGACATCGAAACGGCAGTTTCAAAAGCGCTATCAGCGGGGGAACTAACGGGTGACCTTGCTGGTGACAACCCAGCACTTTCGACGTCTGAGATGGGCGATAAGATCGCTGAGTACATCTTAAACTCTTAATACAAAACAGATTCATAATAAATACTAAATCCTCTATCCACCAATGACTTACCTCTAAGTCATTGGTGCTAAAACAAAGCAACAAGGATAACGAGGAAAGGAAGCAAACAATGGGCAAAACATTATACGAAAAAGTCTACGACGCACACGTTGCCGTCGCAGCAGAAGGGGAAAACCCAATCTTGTACATCGACCGTCACTTGGTACATGAAGTGACGTCTCCGCAAGCATTTGACGGCTTGCGTGAAAAAGGTCGTAAAGTGCGTCAGGTCAGCAAAACTTTTGCCACCATGGACCACAACGTTTCGACAACCACCAAAGACATCAACGCATCGGGTGAGATGGCTCGTATCCAGATGGAAACGCTATCGAAAAACTGTGAAGAGTTTGGCGTTACGCTTTACGACATCAACCACAAATACCAAGGTATTGTGCATGTTATGGGCCCAGAGCTTGGTATTACCCTACCGGGCATGACCATTGTTTGTGGTGACTCACACACTGCTACACACGGTGCATTCGGCTCGCTAGCTTTTGGTATTGGTACATCTGAAGTTGAGCACGTATTAGCGACTCAAACGCTAAAACAAGCGCGCGCTAAAACGATGAAGATCGAAGTGAAAGGCAAAGTAGCTCCGGGCATTACTGCGAAAGACATTGTGCTAGCAATCATCGGTGAAACCACAGCAGCAGGCGGTACCGGTTACGTAGTTGAATTCTGTGGTGAAGCGATCACTGACCTTTCAATGGAAGGTCGTATGACCGTATGTAATATGGCGATTGAGTTAGGTGCAAAAGCCGGTTTGATTGCACCAGATGAAACCACATTCGAATACATTAAAGGCCGTAAATTCTCCCCTCAAGGTGCGGACTTTGATGCAGCAGTAGAATACTGGAAGACGTTAAAAACTGACGATGATGCTCAGTTTGATGCCGTAGTAACGCTGAACGGTGCAGACATCAAACCACAAGTCACTTGGGGCACAAACCCAGGTCAAGTAATCGCGGTAGACCAGCCGATCCCAGCACCAGAGAGCTTTGCGGACCCAGTAGAAAAAGCCTCGGCAGAAAAAGCATTGGCTTACATGGGTCTAGAAGCGGGCAAGTCATTGTCTGATTACAACGTCGATAAAGTCTTCGTTGGTTCTTGTACTAACTCACGTATCGAAGACATGCGCGCAGCCGCTGAAGTAGCGAAAGGTCGCAAAGTCGCGCCTCACGTTCAAGCGCTGATCGTTCCTGGCTCTGAGCAAGTAAAAGCGCAAGCAGAAGCGGAAGGCTTGGACGTTATCTTTAAAGAAGCGGGCTTTGAGTGGCGCCTACCAGGTTGCTCGATGTGTCTAGCAATGAACAATGACCGTTTGGGCCCACATGAACGTTGTGCGTCTACTTCAAACCGTAACTTTGAAGGCCGCCAAGGTCGTGATGGCCGTACCCACCTAGTGAGCCCTGCGATGGCAGCGGCAGCAGCAATTGCTGGTCACTTTGTAGATATTCGTGAACTAGACTAAGGAGCAAACCAATGTCAGGCTTTAAACAACACACAGGCTTAGTTGTTCCTCTAGATGCAGCGAACGTTGATACTGATGCCATCATTCCAAAGCAGTTCCTACAAAAGGTCTCCCGCCTAGGGTTTGGTAAGCACCTATTCCATGACTGGCGCTTCCTAGACGATGCTGGCGAACAGCCAAATCCAGAGTTCGTGATGAACGCACCTCGCTACCAAGGCGCGTCTATCTTGCTGGCTCGTGAAAACTTCGGCTGTGGCTCATCTCGTGAGCACGCACCGTGGGCACTAGCGGATTACGGCATCAAAGCGATGATCGCACCAAGCTTTGCCGATATTTTTTACGGCAACTCGATCAACAACCAAATGGTGCCAGTTCGTTTGACTGAACAAGAAGTGGATGAAATCTTCCAGTTTGTTGAGGCAAATGAAGGTGCAGAAGTCGAGGTCGACCTAGAAGCGAATGTCGTTCGTGCCAACGGCAAAGAATATGGTTTTGAAATCGATTCGTTCCGTCGTCATTGCTTGCTAAACGGTTTGGACAACATTGGCCTAACCCTTCAACACGAAGATAAGATTGCTGAGTACGAAGCGAATATTCCAAGCTTCTTGCGTTAAGACGCGTTAGTAAATACACAAATCAAGGGCTGGCAATTGTCGGCCCTTGATTTGTTTTGGGTGACTGATCTCATATCGCTTTGCTTACAGAATACCGAACGCCTCTGTTGAAATTCGTCATCCTGAACAGCGACGAAGGAGCGTGATTCAGGATCGACTACCAGAGCGCACTGTACAGATTCATACTGTCTTTACTCAAGAGTTTGTGGGTATTAGATTCCTGATATCGCTTATGCTCCTCGGAATGACAGCGAATAAAGGCCACTGATTACTGAAAGAAAACAAGCACTAAACTGGTCTACACTATCAACAATATCTCATTCAAAGGTATCTCTATGAAGCGTCTGTTATTGCTGTTGTGTGCTCTGGTTTCTTTCTCGACATTGTCCGCGCCTAAATCCGACTTATGGCCATATTGGAAACAATCGAATCAAGCCAACCAAACCCAAATTTCTCATCAAGAATGGCAACAACTGCTCGATACTTATTTAGTTGAACAAGGCGAGAATACCTTGTTTCGTTATAGCCAAGTCTCCTCTGTCGATAAAACTAAGCTGAAACAATACATCCAGCGTTTGGCAAAACTAGACCCTCTACAATACAACCAAGCAGAGCAATATGCCTATTGGGTAAACCTTTACAACGCCATCACGGTAGATCTTATTTTGGATAACTATCCAGTCGAATCAATCACCAAGCTAGGTGGTTTATTTAGCTTTGGTCCTTGGGGAGACGATGTGGTCGTGGTCAATGGGAAGGATCTAACTTTAAACGATATTGAACATCGAATTTTGCGTCCAATTTGGAATGACCCAAGAACGCATTACGCGGTTAACTGTGCCAGCCTAGGATGCCCTAATCTGCAATCTCAAGCATTCACTGCTGACAACACGCAAGCTCTACTGGATAGTGCCGCCAAAACATTTATCAACAGCAGCAAAGGCGTATCTATCCAAGGTAACACGGCACAGCTGTCTTCTATTTATGATTGGTTTGCAACGGACTTTGGTGGAGAAAAACAAATCTTCAAACACATCGCAAAGTACGCACCGCAATACAAAAACTTCTCTGGCAAAGTGAAATACGAATACGATTGGGACTTGAATCAAGCCAACTAAACTGGGGGATGTGAGGTCAATTAGCATTAGGGACATAATAGGCCAAAAGCTAAAGACACCGGCAACTCAAAGACTAAGACATGAAAAAAAAGGGCACTGAGTGCCCTTTTTTACATCCAAATGTTTGATAGAAAACGTCCGACTACTTAAAGCCTTTAACCTTCTTAATAAGATCGTAAGCGTTTTGAATCTCTTGAGATTTCTCTTTCGCGACGTTCATCATCTCTGGTGGTAAGCCTTTAGCCATCAATTTGTCCGGGTGATGCTCGTTCATCAGTTTACGATAAGCACGCTTAACGGTTTTACTGTCTGCATCTGAAGACACATCCAGAATTTTGTACGCGTCGGCCAACTGATCCGCTTGTGAAGCTTGTTGCCAGCTACCACCTGAAGATTGGCCTTGATGCTGACCATGAAAACCGCCCTGGCTTTGGAAACGAAATGCGGCTTCTTGCATTTGCAAACGACGCTCTAATTGCTCAGAAGAGAAACCCAAACCACGTGCAATCTTGTGTAGTACATTTCGTTCACTCGGGTGGATCGAGCCATCTGCAAAGGCCGCCGAGATTTGCAGCTCTAAGAAAAATTGCAACAAGTCAAAGCGACCAGCTGTCGAAATTTTCACACGAACAAGAACATCTTCTAACGGAAAGTCGCTGTCTTTACCTTCACGAAACGCGTCTTGCGCTGCGCGACGCTGTTCGCCATGCAAATTCATGCGGTCCATCATGGCTGAAGCCAGTTGGATTTCCTCTTTGGTGACTTGGCCTTTCGCTTTTGCCACATGTCCCATTACCGCAAACGCCGCTTTAAAAAACTCTTCTTGGCGCTGAGCTTGACTTGGCCCTTTTCCAAAGCCGCCAGTAGAGAACCCGGCTTGACTCAAGCGACGTGCTTTATCGAATTGATGGCCAATAAATAAGCCAAAGAGTAAACCTAGCGGCCCGCCAAGTAACAAGCCAAAAAAGGCACCCAGAATTTTGCCAAAAATATGCATTATGTGTTCTCTATCAATGAATTTTTATCGACGACGGCGGTCTTATAGTGCCGGATGCAACGATTTCCTTTATGATAATGGAATTAGTTTTATTTCGGCTAGGCCATTTCGCCTGCTTATCTTTGCAGCTATTTTGTCGTCATTATGCCACAGTGAATCAATACGCTGGGATAAATGCGACTATAGTTGATTCATTTGGCTATTACGCTAGGGTACAACAAGCCCTATAGCCATCGAGTAGTAGTGACACAGGAAAGTTCAATTCAATGCAACATTTCTCCCGCACATTTTTAGCGGCCTCTATCAGCACCGCCTTGTTTGTACCCACCACTCAAGCTGAAGCGAATATCCATGATAGTGTGCAGGAAATGCCCGCCACAGATCAATGTTTGGTCGATACAAGTGGCGAGGAGGACGCTCTTAATACCCCAGTAGTGGTAGAAGCTGACACCCTGCAAGCCATCAATGGTGACAAAGCTCAGTACTCAGGTAATGTACAAGTCACCCAAGGCCAGAAGAAAATTACCGCAGATAGCGTAACGCTGCACCAACAAGACAACGTCGTGGTTGCCGAAGGCAACGTGACTTTCAATGACGGCCAAGTCAAAGCTCGATCTGATCGTGTTACTAACGACATTAATCAAGATACGTTTTCACTTGAGAACACCGATTATCAGTTCCTTTGCCAACAAGGCCGAGGCACTGCAGCCTATATCGCCCGCACAGGTCAGTCGGTTTATGAACTCGAAGACGGCTCTATCACATCGTGCCCTCAAGGCGATAATTCATGGCGATTGGTTGCGTCAGGCATCGATGTTGACCAAGATGAAGAGACAGCGACGCTGCACCACCCTCGATTTGAAGTGTTAGATGTGCCTGTTTTCTATGTGCCGTATCTAACCATGCCAATTGGAGATACGCGTAAAACGGGTTTCCTCTTCCCTTCTTTATCGTACGGTTCTAGTGATGGTATGGAAGTCGAGGTGCCATTCTATTGGAACATCGCGCCTCAATATGACATGACACTCACCACGCTCTATATGCAGCAACGTGGTACAAAACTCGATACTGATTTCCGCTACCTAACAGATGGTTGGGGAAGTGGAGAAATCAAAGGCGAATACCTCAATAGTGATCGCAAATATCAGGACGAGTCTCGTTGGGGCTACCAAGTTAAACACGACGGTATCATCAATAAACAGTGGATAGTCAAAGTCGATTACTCAAAAGTGAGTGATATTGATTACTTCCTCGATCTCGACTCCGACATTGGTAACCGTGAAGATGGTCAACTGGTTCAAGAAGGACAAGTACAATATCGTTCTGACTTCTGGGATGCCTCGTTAACCGTTCGTGACTTCCAAATCTTATTGAAAGAAGAGAACCGCCCTTATCGCCTGCTTCCTCAGTTAGACTTGAACTACTACACGCCGTTGTGGGGAGACTACCTTAACTTTGACGTGAAGAGCCAAGTGAGCCGCTTCGATACCAGCGATGCTGCGCGACCAAATGCGACCCGTGTTCACATTGAACCAGGGCTTACATTACCACTCTCAAACTCATGGGCAACGTGGACAACAGAAGCGCGTGTGCTCTCTACGTATTACTCTCAAGACTTAACGGGTTTGACTGATGTAAACTTGCAAAACCAGTTGGATGATGAAGTTTCTCGTGTTATTCCTGAGTTCCGTACGCATGCGCAACTTTACTTAGAGCGAGATACAAGCTGGATCAAGGGCTACACCCAAACACTGGAGCCTCAGCTGCAGTACTTGTACGTACCTGAAGAAGATCAAACCAACATCTACAACTACGATACCACCTTGCTACAAACCGACTACTACGGGCTATTCCGCAGTCGTAAGTACAGTGGCATTGATAAAATCGCCTCGGCGAACCAGTTAAGCTACGGTGCGAGTACTCGCTTCTTTGATGATGACTATAAAGAGCGTCTTAACGTTTCATTTGGTCAGATTTACTACTTCGATAAAAAGACCAAACTGAGCAACAGCCCAAATCTTCCGGATGAGACAACCAATTACTCATCATGGGCGATTGAAGCTGATTTCAACTACAACGATTACTTGTTCTATCACGGTGGAATTCAATACGATATTGATTTGAGCTCCATGCAGTTGGCAAACAGTACCTTGGAATACCAATTCAACGGCGGCTTTATTCAGGGTAACTATCGCTACGTTACGCGTGAATACATCGAAGATACGATCATTCTCGAAAACCTAGACACAATTACTCGTAAAGGTATTTCTCAAGCAGGTATTGTAGCGGCCTACGAGTTCAACCCGAACTGGTCTGCGAGTGGTCAATACTACTACGACCTCAATGAAAATGCGGACCTAGAATGGTTAGCGAGCCTACGTTACCAATCTGACTGTTGGTACATTGGCGTCACTTACTCAAACCAATTGCTTGGTTGGGAAGACCAAGCTATCGGCAGCACCGGGGCATCACCTGAATACGAAAATAACTTCAGCGTTAACTTCGGTATTCAAGGCTTTGCGACCAACCAGCGTGAAGACACTGCTGTCAAAGAGCTGGATGGTTCTGACAACGCGATTAAGTACGGCCGCCCATTCTATCTGAACAATTAATCAAAATAGGCGTCTTAAATGAATAAGACGCCTATTCAAAAATACTGACGGAATTTTAAATGAAAATTTGGAAATCAATCTTATTCACGACCCTACTCTCTTGCGGAGCGGTTGCAGCACCAGTAGAGATCGATAAGGTTGCGGTCATCGTGAACGACGGTGTAGTTCTACAAAGCGACATCGAAACAGCGATGAAAACGCTGCAAGCCAACGCTCGTCAAAGTGGAAAGAGCTTACCTTCTACCAGCGTATTAAAAGAACAAGTTGTTGAAAAACTTATCATTGACACGTTGCAAGGCCAAGAAGCTGACCGTATTGGTGTACGTATTGACGACAACCGTTTAAACCAAGCGATTGCAGAGATCGCACGTAATAATGAGCAATCGGTAGAACAACTCGCTGCTTCTGTAGAAAGTGAAGGTTTAAGTTACCCAGAATTCCGCGAACAAATTCGTAAGGAAATCGCCGCATCAGAAGCTCGCAATGCACTGGTTCGTCGCCGTATTAATATCCTTCCAGCAGAGGTCGATAGCCTTGCTGAGCAACTATCACAAGAAACCAATGCGACTGTTCAATACAAAATTGGACACATTCAACTGCGCTTCTCTGACGATAAAGAAAAATCTGCTGTAGAAGCAGAAGCTAAAGCGCTCGCGAAAAAGCTAAACGAAGGTGCAGACTTTACGGAGATGGCCTACACCTACTCTAAAGGTCCTAAAGCTTTACAAGGTGGTGACTGGGGCTGGATGCGTAAAGAAGAGATGCCGACCATCTTTGCTGATCAGATCAAGATGCAAAACAAAGGCAGCATTATTGGTCCATTCCGTAGTGGCGTTGGTTTCCACATCCTAAAAATAGAGGATGTCAAAGGCCTAGAAACGGTTGCGGTAACGGAAGTAAATGCGCGTCATATTTTGATTAAACCAACCGTGATTCTGAGCGACGAAGGGGCGAAGAAGCAACTGAATGAATTTGTACGCCGCATCAAAGCCGGTGAAGCAACGTTCGCTCAATTGGCAACACAATACAGTCAAGATCCTGGCTCGGCAGCACAAGACGGTGAACTAGGTTATCAAACACCAGATCTTTACGTGCCAGAATTCAAGCACCAAGTAGAAACTCTGCCAGTTGGCTCAATCAGCGAACCGTTCAAAACCGTTCACGGCTGGCATATCGTTGAAGTGTTGGATCGTCGCCAAGTTGACCGTACTGACTCAGCGATGAAGAATAAAGCTTACCGCATTCTATTTAACCGTAAATTTAATGAAGAAGCGGGCGCATGGATGCAAGAGCTACGCGCAAGTGCGTTTGTTGAAATCGTGGATGACAACAATGACAACTAATACAATTCGTAGAATTGTCGTAACCGCAGGGGAACCTGCGGGTATCGGCCCAGACTTAGTGCTTGCCCTATCGAAAGAAGATTGGGCGCACCAAATTGTCGTCTGTGCCGATAAGAATATGCTGATGGAGCGAGCCAAGCAGCTTGGCATCGAAGTCCAACTGTCTGATTACAATCCAGAAGAAGCACCTAAAGCACAAAAAGCGGGCACGCTTATCGTTGACCATATCCAAATATCGGAACCTGCGGTCGCAGGTGAGCTCAATGAAGCGAATGGCCACTATGTACTAAAAACGCTAGAAAGAGCGGCTTTAGGCTGTATGAATGATGAATTTGATGCTATTGTCACCGGCCCTGTTCATAAGGGGGTGATTAATCGCGCAGGTGTTGCATTCAGTGGTCATACTGAATTTTTCGCCGAGAAGTCACAAACGCCGCTAGTTGTAATGATGCTAGCAACGGAAGGACTACGCGTGGCGCTGGTTACAACACATATTCCTTTAGCTTATGTGTCCAAAGCTGTCACCGAAGAGCGATTAGAAAAAATCATCGATATTCTTCATAAAGACCTTGTAGAAAAGTTTGCTATCGCACAACCAAACATCTACGTTTGCGGGCTTAACCCTCATGCTGGCGAAGATGGCTGCTTAGGTCGTGAAGAGATCGAAACCATCACTCCGACACTGGAAAAAATTCGACAAGAAAAAGGTATCAACCTGATCGGCCCTCTGCCGGCTGATACCATTTTCAATGAAAAATATTTAAATGATGCTGATGCTGTTTTAGGCATGTACCATGATCAAGTATTGCCAGTATTAAAATACAAAGGCTTTGGTCGTTCAGTAAACATTACTCTTGGTCTACCTTTTATTAGAACATCGGTGGACCACGGTACTGCATTAGATCTGGCAGGGACAGGTCAAGCGGATACAGGGAGTTTCCGAACAGCGCTCACGCATGCGATAGATTTGGTAGAGAAGAAACAATGAGAAATGATGTCCATTTAGGACACAAAGCGCGTAAACGTTTTGGTCAAAACTTCCTGAACGATCCATACATTATTGATGGGATCGTATCAGCGATTAACCCAAAACCAGGTCAAAACCTGGTTGAAATCGGTCCTGGTCTTGGTGCAATCACTGAGCCGGTAGGTCGTGAAGTAGATAAGTTCACAGTTATCGAATTAGACCGCGATCTGGCGGAACGCCTACGTACTCACCCTGAACTGGCAGATAAGTTGACCATTCATGAGGGTGACGCTATGCGTTTTGACTTCACTCAACTAGTGAAGCCAAACAACAAGCTGCGCATTTTTGGTAACTTGCCATACAACATCTCTACACCATTGATGTTCCACCTTTTTGAGTTCCATAAAGACATTCAAGACATGCACTTTATGCTGCAAAAAGAAGTGGTAAACCGCTTAGCCGCCGGCCCTGGCAGCAAAGCTTACGGCCGTTTAACGGTAATGGCTCAGTACTACTGTAAAGTGGTACCGGTACTGGAAGTACCGCCAACGGCATTCGTTCCACCACCGAAAGTGGATTCTGCCGTTGTTCGTTTAGTGCCTTACGAAGAGCTGCCATGCCCGGCAAAAGATCTGCGTTTGCTCGATCGCGTTTGTCGTGAAGGCTTTAACCAACGTCGTAAAACCGTTCGTAACTGCTACAAATCGTTGTTAAGCACAGAAGTACTAGAAGAGCTAGGTGTTAATCCAAGCATGCGTCCAGAGAACCTGACGCTAGAACAATTCGTCGCAATGGCGAACTGGCTTGCGGATAACCCGCAGCACTAAGAACTCAAACAATGAGCCAAACCCTTGTAGGTTTGGCTTATTATTATTGGGATATTACGTTTCTGAGGAGTGCACATGGACGTCATTCAACCTTGCATCAAAATTCAAGTTCACACCAAATACATCGAAGAACAGTCCAACCCAGAGCTACAACGCTACGTTTTCGCTTATATCATCACCATCAAAAACCTTAGCCAGCAAACCGTACAGTTAGTGAGCCGCCGCTGGCTAATCACAGACTCGAACGGCAAGCAAATGACGGTTGAAGGTGACGGAGTTGTAGGCCAGCAGCCCTTTATTCCAAGCAATGATGAATACACGTACAGTAGCGGAACCGCGTTAGAAACCCCTGTCGGCGTTATGCAAGGACACTACAAAATGCTGGATGAGAAAGGGCAAGAGTTCATCACCGAAATCGAACCATTTCGCTTGGCTGTTCCAAATGTTTTAAATTAGTAAATTGGAGATTCAGTGGCTACCTATATTGTTGGTGACATCCAAGGCTGTTTTGATGAATTGCAGCGACTACTAGAAAAAGTATCTTTCTCTGCGAAAAAAGACCAACTTTGGCTTGCTGGTGATTTGGTCGCCAGAGGGCCTAAATCACTAGAAACGTTACGCTTTGTGAAGTCACTTGGCGCAAACGCAATCGTGGTGCTTGGTAATCACGACCTTCACCTTCTCGCAGTGGCTCACGGGATAAAAAAGGTCAAAGACAAAGATAAAACCGCACCTATTTTCACGGCCCCTGACAAAGAGGAACTACTGACATGGCTAGCTCAGCAACCTCTATTGGCCGAGCATGACGAGTTCGTGATGTGTCACGCTGGCATATCACCGCAGTGGAATCTAAAAACAGCGAGAAAGTGTGCCCGTGAAGTTGAGCGCATCATCCAAAGTGAAGAGTTGCCTTGGCTATTAAAAAACATGTACAGCAATCAACCTGATTCCTGGGATGACTCTCTACAGGGTTTGGACCGATACCGTTATATTATCAATGCTTTTACGCGGATGCGCTTTTGTTTCCCTGATGGTCGTTTGGATATGGATTGTAAATTGCCACCGCAACAAGTTTCCGGTAACAAACTTATTCCATGGTTTGATGTGCCCAAACGTATTCACTTAAATAAAGCGGTGCTCTTTGGGCACTGGGCAGCACTACAAGGCTATATGAACAACGAAGTCATCGGGCTAGATACTGGCTGCGTTTGGGGCGGAAGCCTGACCATGATCCGTTGGGAAGATAAGAAAATTTTTACTCAGGATGCGTTAAGTTAAACACTGAATAACAGTCGATAATCCATAGTAGGAAGAATACTTGTCACTTAACACCTCCTGTAGGGTCATTCCAACGAGCCTTAACGAGACGAGGAATCTAATATCCTCGCGCTGCGAATAGATAGAAATACCTTTGACAACAAAGTACTCGTATAGAGGATCCTGAACCTCGCTCGTTCGTCGCTTTTCAGGATGACGGTAGGTTGGGATGACCGCTCGCTGCTATACGAACGGCATTACCCCGTTTTAATCTCGAATTACTTCTCTAACACCGTAAAACGCATGTTGTAGGCGTTCTTCTCATCGGCTTGATACATTTCTGAGTAAGTTTCCTTAAACTCGTCTCCCCAATCTGGGAACTGAGTATCACCATCAATGGCCGCTTCAATGTGTGTTACATACAGTTTATTGGCCATCGGCAGACAAGATGCGTAAATCGCACCACCACCAATGATCATCACTTCTTCCACGTCACCAGCCACGTCCAAAGCTTGCTCAATCGATGTTACGGTAGTGACGCCTTCGATCTTTAGTGTCTCATCACGGCTAATAACAATATTCAAGCGACCTGGTAAAGGGCGACCAATAGACTCGTACGTTTTACGTCCCATAATAACCGGTTTACCCATGGTACAACGCTTAAACCAAGCAAAATCAGCGGGAAGGTGCCAAGGCATTTGATTGTCTTTGCCAATGATGCGATTGTCGGCCATCGCGGCAATCATACTAATGATCATGTTAGGTCCTTATACAATTGGTCTGCGGCGATAGAATAACAGCCCTGGAACCGCAAGACCAACAGCTAAACCTGCAATAATAAACATGGCCTTAAGAAAGTTTTCCATACAGGTTGCGACAAGCTCGGGTGAGTAGCCAACATGATTGATCTCTACCATAGCGATCATTGCTTTGTACGCAAACACACCCGGCACCATCGGGATCAAAGCAGCCACAGTAAACACTTTTGGATGCGCGAGAAAACGGTGAGACCAGTACACACCAATCATCCCAACTAACGTCGCAGCAAAAAAGGTTGCCCACTCAATAGGAATGCCAAACTGCATCATCAAGTAGCGGCTACCATGACCAATCGCGCCACCAACAGCGCAATACACTAAAGCTCTTTGTGGTACGTTAAAAACCAATGCAAATCCTACGGCGGGAATCGCCGCAAAAAACATGTCATTCAAAAGGCCAAACATCAAATCAAATAAACTCATTAGATAGCCCACCCCCAAATTCCAGTTACACTCATCGCAGCAACGATCCCCAAACATGTCGCCAACGTTAGTAAACTAGCCATCACAAATCGAGCAATGCCCATATTAATGTGGCCTTTCAACATATCTGCGACAGAGTTAATGAGTGGGAAACCAGGTACAAGCATTAATACTGACGATGCCATTGCTACGGTAGGTAGATTACCGATTTGGTAAATTTCCGCCTGTGCTGAAATTAAGGTAGTCACAAAAGCGGTCGCAGCAAAGTTCAATAGAGGGTTGAAATGACGATGACCAATTTCTTGGCGAACGATCATGCCACCAGCTGAAGCTAAAAAGGTCATGATGAAGACTCCCCAATCACCACCAGCTAGATGACTGAATGCCGCACAAGACAAGCCAATCATAAACACCACCAACCAGCGGTTATAACGCTCTGGACTGATAGCGTTCAGCTTTTTCTGCGCCATGGTTGCATCGAGCAAACCACGTTCCATCATGATACAGATTCGTTGAATTTGCGTAATAACGCGCATATTAATGCCACGATCAGCGCAGCTTCGGGTGGTGGTGATGCAATGCCCATCCATTACCGTCGTCACAACCAATGCATTAGCTGATAGTGCTACCGCAACTTCATTCACCCCACAAGCAAGGCCAATACGACGCATAATATCGCTCACAAGAGTACTTTCAGCACCATGAGCAAGTAGCATTTGTCCGGCTTGGGCGACAAGACGAGAAATCGATCGTTGAGTAGATACCGCCAACTCTCTAGGCGGTATGGTTTCTAGAGTCATAAATAAGTCTAATTCCTTTTAGGGTGTTACTCATTCATACGCGCGAGGGCCAAACTAACCCTCAAAAAACACGACGTATCGGTTATTGTGCCGTAAATCACATCACCTAAATATGATTTAGATACAAAAAAAGCCGCAATAAATAATTGCGGCTTAATGAATTATAGGCAAACAGGCATTGTTTGACCGTTCTGGTTAGTCACGAACGTAGACAACGTGACCGTCATCTTCTTCATCGTCCCAGTCATCCCAATCGTCGTCGTCATCTTCAGTGATAACGTCTTTACCCGCCATCGCATCTTTATGGTAATCATCCCACATGAAGTTAACTTTATCTTCTTCAGCCACTTCTTCCTCTTCGCGAGGTAGGTTATCCATAAAGTCAGCCAGTTTGTAACAAAGCTCTTTAGTACCGTTACGATTGATCGCCGAGATCTTAAAGTACTCGTCTTCCCAACCTAGTGCGTCTAAGATTTCTTGGATCTTCTCATTCGCTTCTTCTTCAGGCATTAGATCAACTTTGTTGAACACTAACCAGCGCGGCTTACTTGCCAGTTTCTCGCTGTATTGTTCTAGTTCATCAATGATCGTCAATGCATTTTGCACCGGATCGGACTGATCAATTGGCATAATATCGATCATGTGCAGCAACACTCGACAACGCTCTAAGTGCTTCAAGAATCGAATACCAAGGCCAGCGCCATCTGCTGCACCCTCGATCAAACCAGGGATGTCTGCAACAACAAAACTTTTCTCTGGTACGACACTTACGACACCCAAGCTTGGGATCAAAGTCGTGAATGGGTAATCAGCGACTTTCGGTTTTGCTGCTGATACTGCGCGGATAAAGGTTGATTTACCGGCATTAGGTAGACCAAGCATACCCACATCAGCAAGAAGCAATAGCTCAAGGCGAATTTCGCGTACTTCACCTTTTGTACCCAATGTTCTCTGACGAGGCGCGCGGTTTACTGAAGATTTGAAACGCGTGTTACCTAGACCGTGCCAACCACCTTTTGCGATCATCACTTTCTTACCGTGTTCAGCAACTTCCGCCACGATTTCATTTGTGTGGATATCCACAGCGCGCGTACCCACAGGTACACGAAGAACGATGTCTTTACCACGCTTACCTGTACAGTTACCACCGCGACCGTTTTCACCACGCTCAGCTTCGTAGAAGCGCTGGAAACGGTAATCAATCAGGGTATTTAGGTTTTCATCAGCTTGGATATAAACATCACCACCGTCACCGCCATCACCGCCATCAGGGCCACCTTTAGTGATGAATTTTTCACGCCAGAAACTGACAACGCCACTACCGCCATCACCAGCCTGAACTTTTACTACCGCTTCATCTACGAACTTCATCTTTTACTCCGACTACTTCGTGCGTGGATTAAATCTTACTATGTCATCCGACAATTTTAGCAGATGACAGATCTAAGCTCCCAGATTCAAATCGCTTAGGATCTTAGCGAGAAACTTCGATATGTCGACTGCCACAAATAAAAAACCCCGCCGATTCGGCAGGGCTTTTGAATTCAGCTTAAAGCTATTAAGTAATTTGGTTAAAAACCTAATTACTCAGCTTCGATGCTTACAAACTTACGGTTCTTAGGACCTTTCACTTCGAACTTCACTTTACCTTCAGTAAGAGCGAATAGAGTGTGGTCTTTACCGATACCTACGTTGTTACCAGCGTGGAACTTAGTACCACGTTGACGAACGATGATGTTACCTGCAAGTACAGATTCACCACCGAAACGCTTAACACCTAGACGTTTGCTTTCTGAATCGCGGCCGTTACGAGTAGAACCACCAGCTTTTTTGTGTGCCATTGTTAAACTCTCCTAATAGATTAAGCGTTGATACCAGTGATCTTCACTTCAGTGAACCACTGACGGTGACCCTGTTGCTTACGAGAGTGCTTACGACGACGGAACTTAACGATTTTAACTTTATCGCCACGACCGTGTTGTACAACTTCAGCAACAATTTTGCCGCCCTCTACAAGAGGAGCACCAACTTTGATGTCTTCGCCGTTAGCAACAAGAAGAACTTTATCAAATTCTACAGTTGCACCAGTTTCAACGTCTAATTTCTCTAAACGAAGAGTTTGACCTTCGCTTACACGGTGTTGTTTACCACCAGATTGGAAAACAGCGTACATATTTTACTCCGCTTTTTCCGCACAGCCTTTCTTGAGGGTGTGCGCTAAACTAATCATCAATAGGGCGCAGATTCTACAGAATAGATGCTCCTATGACAAGCCATATTTTGAAAAAATTGGCGAAAAGCTAATCGCCAAAGAAAAGTGCGGCAATCATGCCCTTTAGTAATGTATTAATCAACGTTTTTTAGTGTATTATTCGACAATTATATAAATCGAATAAGCCTTGCAGGGTCTAACTTCAGCCGGATATACGATGGATTTTAAAACTATCCAAGCGCTTACTGCCGATGACATGGCAAAAGTGAATGAAACAATTCAAGCCCAACTTAATTCTGATGTCTCTTTAATCAACCAGCTCGGTTTTTATATCGTGAGTGGTGGAGGCAAACGTCTAAGACCGCTTTTAGCGATACTGTCAGCCCGTGCACTTGGTTACCAAGGCAATGGTCATACAATGGCAGCTGCGTTTATTGAGTTCATCCATACAGCGACTTTGCTGCATGATGACGTGGTAGATGAATCAGACATGCGCCGTGGTAAAGCCACTGCGAATGCAGCATTTGGCAATGCGGCTAGCGTATTAGTTGGGGACTTTATCTATACACGCTCATTTCAGATGATGACAGAACTAGGATCCATGAAGATCCTTAAACTAATGAGCAATGCCGTAAACGTGATCGCCGAAGGTGAAGTACAGCAGTTGATGAACTGTAACGACCCTGACACGACAGAAGAAAGCTACATGCAAGTCATCTACTCTAAGACTGCGCGCTTATTTGAATCCGCAACTCAAATCGGTGCAATCTTAAATGATGCTCCTGAGCATGTTGAAATCGCAATGCAAAATTACGGTAAGTATCTAGGCACTGCGTTTCAGCTCATTGATGACGTCATGGATTACACTTCTGATGGCGAAGACATGGGTAAAAATGTGGGTGATGACTTGGCCGAAGGCAAGCCAACTTTACCTCTACTCCATGCTATGCGTAATACCACACCAGAAAACTCAATCATGATTCGTGAAGCGATTGAGAAAGCGAATGGCATGGATCGCTTAGAAGAAATTCTTGCGGTCATGAAAGAAGCAGGCTCTCTGGAATACACAACGCAAAAAGCTCTAGAAGAAGCAGACAAAGCAATCGCAGAACTATCAGTGTTGCCAGAGTCTGAATACAAACAAGCGCTTGTTACTCTGGCTCATGTCGCAGTACAACGCACGAAGTAATCAATAGCTACCCATAACGCAAGACTTATAGCAAAAAGGAAGAGCATGCTCTTCCTTTTTTACGTTTGATACCTAATGACGACGCCGGAGGCGCTAGTAATATCTGTCACTACCGCCATGCAGTTGTGGATCATCTTCTATTTCATCAAAGCTAACGGCGAGCTGCTGTTCAGTCCCTTGTTTGGACAACAATACCGTCTCTGCTTCATGGTCGACCACTAATATCGTACCGACGCCTTGTTGGCACTCAACAACCATGCCTTTACGGATTCGACTCGCTTCCATCATCTTCTCCTTCACTACGTGGTTTTATTCGACCATTTTTACGAAGTTGAGAAATCAAGGATCAAAAAAGCCGATCAAAATGATCGGCTTTCTTCTTATATAGGCTTTCTAGATTACTTTGCGAATTCAACACCAATGTTGATGTCGCCATTTAGTGTTTCTAGCATACCGTCTAATGCAGACTTTTCGTAATCGCTGAGTTTGCCGTAGCTTAGTACTTCTTCAACGCCTTCTTTACCCAGTTTCACAGGTTGCGCGAAGTAAGTCGCGTGTTCGCCGTCGCCTTCAACGTAAGCGCACTCAACTACGCCTTCTTCACCTTGAAGAGCACGAACCAGAGACAGACCAAAGCGACATGCAGCTTGGCCCATTGACAGTGTTGCACTACCACCACCCGCTTTCGCTTCTACAACTTCAGTACCTGCATTTTGAATACGTTTCGTTAATGCTTCTACTTCTTCAGCTGTAAACTCAACACCTTCTACTTGAGACAGTAGAGGTAAGATCGTTACGCCAGAGTGACCACCAATTACTGGCACGCGAACGTCACCTGGATCTTTGTCTTTTAGCTCAGCAACAAACGTTTCTGAACGGATAACATCCAACGTTGTTACACCAAATAGACGACGCTTATCATAAACACCCGCTTTTTTAAGAACTTCAGCAGCAATTGGCACTGTTGTATTTACAGGGTTTGTGATGATACCAACACAAGCTTTCGGACAAACAACCGCAATCTTCTCCGCTAGCGATTTAACGATACCAGCGTTTACATTAAATAGATCCGCACGATCCATACCTGGCTTACGCGCAACACCAGCAGAAATTAGCACAACATCCGCGCCTTCTAGTGCTGGAGTAGGATCTTCACCAGCGTAACCTTTGATAGAAACTGGCGTAGGGATGTGGCTAAGATCAGCGGCCACACCAGGAGTTACTGGAGCAATATCATATAGGGCTAGATCAGAACCAGCAGGAAGACGGTTCTTAAGTAGAAGGGCCAGGGCTTGACCGATGCCACCAGCGGCACCAATAACGGCTACTTTCATGTAGTTCTCCTTGAGAGTATTTCTCTTATAAACGTATTCGTAGGGTAGTTTGTAACCAACTTAAATAAAGCTATCGGAATCACAACTTGATTACAATCAATTAACGCTAGCTTTGCGACCTCGCGCAACTCGCTGTTACCGTGCTACAAATGGGGCTTGGATTATTCTTTTATTCTGTTGAAATGACAAGGAATTCAAGAAAACAGATACAGCCCTACTTCAGCGCGCTAAAGAATTCTATGTGGTATATAGTTTACAGTGACGCATCTAACATAATCCTGGGACTCTTTGGCACCGCCTGAATATATATGCGAGAATATGCAAAATTGCTGACCCGTAATAAGAGATTTGTAATGACTATGCGCAATTCAGAAAAACAAGACAACTTAGTTCGCGCCTTTAAAGCCCTGTTAAAAGAAGAAAGCTTTGGCTCACAGGGCGAGATTGTTGACGCACTCAAACAGCAAGGGTTTGAGAGTATCAACCAATCTAAAGTCTCACGTATGCTGACTAAATTTGGCGCCGTCCGTACGCGCAATGCAAAAATGGAAATGGTTTACTGTCTTCCTGCTGAGCTAGGTGTCCCAACAGTCAGCAGTTCTCTGCGTGAACTAGTACTAGACATCGATCGTAACGCAGCGTTAGTAGTAATTCACACTGGCCCAGGTGCAGCACAGTTGATTGCTCGCTTGCTTGATTCACTCGGTAAATCCGAAGGTATTCTTGGTGTTGTCGCAGGTGACGATACCATTTTCATTACGCCAACCATGGCAATTACGACTGAGCAACTCTTCAAATCAGTGTGCGAGCTGTTCGAATATACTGGTTAAGTTCTATAAAGCTTCAATCAGCTAACTCATTGTGGGTTATAAAAGAAGTCTCATTTTGTAGCCCATAATTTATGTAAATTTTTTGCTTACTCCGCTCATTCTTTAACCATCCATTTTGTGATTAACATCACGCAATTGATCTTTTTCATTTCAGTCACTAAACGTTAATTAAGCAATTGTTTTAAAAAGAATTAAATCACAAATTGAATCCTATCCCCTGATACAAAATTCAGACTTATCAACTATAACATTTAACAATTGGATAATTTTCTGCCAATTTTTTGTTATGATTCGCTCGCTTTTTCAAACGATTGGATTGAAAAAGGTGCCGTTTCCAAATAGGAAACTCCAGAAGTGATTTATGGTTATTTCCGGGTAAATAATGAATATAAGGAAGGGAAATTCATGGCATTTAACAAACTTCTCAAAGTAGGCGCTATCGCTGCAGCCGTAATGGGCGCAGGCGCAGTTAACGCTCAAGAGTTTATTACCATCGGTACTGGCTCTGTGACAGGTGTTTACTACCCAACTGGTGGTGCTATCTGTAAGTTGGTAAATAAAGGTCGTAAAGACCACAACATCCGTTGTTCAGTAGAATCGACTGGTGGCTCAATTTACAACGTTAACACTATCCGTGCAGGCGAATTAGATTTTGGTATCGTGCAATCGGATTGGCAGTACCACGGCTACAACGGTACGAGCAAGTTTGAAGAACAAGGCCCGTACAAGAAGCTACGCGCAATGTTCTCTCTTCATACAGAACCTTTCAACATCATTGCGCGTGCAGATTCAGGTATTGAAAACGTTGAAGACCTGAAAGGTAAGCGCGTAAACATCGGTAATCCAGGCTCTGGTGACCGTGCAACGATGGGCGTTGTCATGGAAGCGATGGGTTGGACAAACGACAGCTTCAAATTGGCGTCTGAGCTAAAAGGCTCTGAACGCTCTCAGGCACTTTGTGATAACAAAATTGACGCCTTCATTTACATGGTCGGCCACCCGAACGGTTCAATCAAAGAAGCAACCACATCATGTGATGCGAAGCTAGTTTCAGCAACAGGCCCTAAAATCGATAAAATTGTTGCCGACAACCCATACTACGCCTTTAGCTCAGTACCGGCTGGTATGTACCGCGGCACAGACAAAGACGTAAACAGCTTTGGTGTTGCAGCAACAATGGTAACGACCTCTGATGTTTCAGACGATGTCGCTTACAACGTGGCAAAAGCTGTGTTTGAAAACTTTGATACCTTCAAACGTCTACACCCTGCATTCGCAAACTTGAAGAAAGAAGACATGGTGAAAGCTGGTCTTTCTATTCCTCTTCACCCAGGTGCAGAAAAATACTACAAAGAAATGGGTCTAATTAAGTAATTTCCTCAGACTCTACATACAGGCAGGAAAGAATATTTTCTGCCTGTTTGAGCATACAGGTTGTAGCACGTTCTAACTGTATGCTTCATTCGCCAGTTTTCTTCTGAAAACTGCGAGCTCATACCCAAGAAAACTTAAACGCCGCCTAACAGAGTATCCAACAATCAACACTTTGAGTTCAGGCAGCAAAATACTCGAAAGCAAACTTCGCTCCATTCACTACACTGATAGAGGCGAAGTGTGGTTCTCGATAAAAATCAGACAGGACCATCAATAATAAGGAAAAAGTACATGGCGACGAATCAAGCTCCGTCACAAGATGTGCAAGAAATGGTGGCTCAGGCAGACACAGGTGCACGTAGCCCTTCGGGAATGCAAGGACGAATCCTTTGGTTTGTTCCTCTGTGTTGGTCACTATTTCAATTATGGTACGCATCCCCGTTACCATTTATTTTCAATTTTGGCGTACTGAACGACACGGAAGCGCGATCTATCCACCTTACTTTCGCGATCTTTTTGGCTTTCACTGCTTATCCAGCGATGAAGAATTCTCCTCGCGATCATATCCCTCTTGTTGATTGGATACTCGCGTTGGCTGGCAGCTTTTCAGCAGCCTATATATACCTTTTTTATACCGAGCTAGCAGGACGCTCAGGCGCACCGACAACGGTTGATATCGTTGTTGCTGTTATCGGTATGCTCCTCCTTTTAGAAGCAACACGCCGAGCACTTGGTCCACCATTAATGGTCGTGGCTGCTGTTTTCCTTACTTACACCTTTGCAGGCCCTTACATGCCTGACGTTATCGCGCACAAAGGGGCAAGCTTGAACAAGGCCATGTCTCACTTGTGGCTAACAACAGAAGGCGTTTTTGGGGTTGCGCTAGGTGTTTCTACCTCTTTTGTCTTCTTGTTTGTATTGTTTGGAGCAATGCTGGAACGCGCTGGTGCCGGTGCTTACTTCATTAAAGTTGCCTTCTCGTTGCTTGGCCATATGAAAGGTGGTCCAGCTAAAGCGGCCGTTGTTGCATCAGGTTTATCTGGTCTGGTTTCTGGTTCTTCAATCGCAAACGTAGTAACAACTGGCACCTTTACCATTCCACTGATGAAGCGTGTTGGCTTTCCCGGCACAAAAGCGGGTGCGGTAGAGGTAGCGGCTTCAACCAATGGTCAGTTAACACCGCCAATCATGGGTGCAGCAGCATTTTTGATGGTGGAATACGTCGGTATCTCCTACGTTGAGGTGATTAAAGCTGCCCTACTTCCAGCGCTAATCTCTTATATTGCTTTAATTTACATTGTTCACCTTGAAGCATGTAAAGCAGGCATGACAGGCCTTCCTCGTCGCCACAACCCAACACTAGTACAAAGTCTGCTGTCCTTTACTGGCACAATCTTAGGATTGTGTGTGATCAGCGCATTGGTTTACTACGGAGTGGGTTGGACAAAGGACGTCTTTGGTGATGCCGCGACACCAATTGTTACCGTCGCACTATTAATCGCGTACGTTGGGTTGGTGAAAGTCTCAGCAAATCACGTGCAAGATGGCGCAATTGAGATTGATGCAGAATTAACAGAAGTACCTGATCCTGGCCCAACCGTTAAGTCAGGCTTGCACTTCCTACTCCCTATCGTCGTATTGGTTTGGTGTTTGACTGTCGAACGTTTCTCACCTGGCCTTTCGGCATTCTGGGCAACGGTGTTCATGATTTTCATTTTGCTGACTCAACGTCCGTTGATTGCACTGCTGTCAAAGCAAGGTGACATGCTTCAGCAAACCAAAGATGGCTTTGTCGATCTTGCCGAGAGCTTAGTTTCTGGTGCGCGTAATATGATTGGTATCGGCGTTGCAACCGCGGCAGCGGGCACCGTTGTTGGTGTTGTTACACTAACGGGTATCGGCCTAGTGATGACCGACTTCGTCGAGTTTATCTCTGGGGGCAGTATCATTCTTATGCTGCTGTTTACCGCCATCATTAGCTTGGTTCTGGGGATGGGTCTGCCAACAACGGCGAACTACATCGTGGTCTCTACGCTAATGGCGCCGGTCATTGTTACGCTCGGCGCAGCGCATGGCTTGATTATTCCGTTGATAGCGGTGCACTTGTTCGTTTTCTACTTTGGTATTTTGGCCGACGATACCCCACCTGTAGGTCTTGCGGCTTTTGCAGCAGCCGCAATTGCGAAATCAGATCCAATTCGTACCGGTATCCAAGGTTTTACTTACGATATTCGAACCGCTATTTTGCCGTTCATGTTTGTGTTCAATACCCAGCTATTGTTAATGGGGATCGACTCTTGGTGGCATTTGGCACTCACGGTCATCTCATCGATCATTGCAATGCTGATTTTCTCTGCGGCAACTCAAGGGTGGTGGTTCACGCGTAACAAGTGGTGGGAAACAGTCCTATTATTAGTACTGACGTTTTCGTTTTTCCGTCCAGGTTTTTGGTGGGACATGCTGTACCCAGCGAAAGTTCTTTCTCCTGGCGTTGAGGTAGCTCAAATCACGGAAACACTAAATGTAGGAGAATCATTGGAGTTACGTGTTGCCGGTGAAAACCTTGAGGGCGACTACATTGAGAAAACGGTTCGTCTTCCATTCGAAGACAGTGCGACAACAGCAGACGCACGTATTTCATCTATGGGTCTGATGCTGACCGAAAGTGACAACAAAATGATTGTCGATATGGTTGAATTTGGTAGTCCAGCAGAGTCCGCTGGTATCGACTTTGATTGGGAAATCAAGTGGGTTATCCAGGATGCAGACCGTCCGATGAAAGAGTGGGTGTTTGTACCATGCTTAATGATTTTGCTGGTGCTTGCAATGAACCAAAAACGTCGTGCTCGTAAGGAACAATTGAGCGCATAACCGATTTGGCCCCGAGGATAATGGGGCCTTAATGAGAGACATTGAATGTACAAACAAATTCTTGTTCCGGTTGATCTAAATGACCAAGGCTTTTCAGACCGAGCGGTTGAACTAGCGGTTTGGCAGGCAAAGCAAGCAAATGCTCAAATCCATCTTCTGACTGTACTACCTGGTATTCACATGTCGATGGTTGCCACATACTTTCCGAAAGATGCTGCGGCCAAAATGAAGCAAGACGTGAAGCAGCAACTAAAAACTTTCGCTAATGAGCATATTGCTGAAGATGTGGTTTACCAAGTGCATGTTGCTGAAGGCAAGGCCTACGCGACCATTCTTGATTATGCAGAACGTTTAGGCGCTGATCTCATCATTATGCCAAGCCACAAGCGCTCTAAAATCAATAAAGTAATGCTTGGCTCTGTCGCGAGTAAGGTTGTGGAATATTCTCCAATCAATGTGATGGTCGTAAAACCGCAAGGCTAAGTAAATACAGAAACGAAAAAGGACGCTAACATTAGCGTCCTTTTTATATGAAACAAGTAAGGGTTATGCCATCACTGGGTAATCGGTATAACCTTCTGCTCCACCCAAATAAAAGTGTTCTGGTTTCGCCTCATTAAGAGGTGCATTTTTCTTAAATCGCTCAACTAAATCTGGGTTTGCGATAAAGGGAACGCCAAATGCGACCACATCAACTTTGTTTTCTGCAATTGCTGTTGCCGCTTCTTGTGCACTGTAGCCCACGTTCGCCATTAAGTGACCTTGATAGTTTTCGCGTGCTGGCTTGAGAACATCTGCTTTTTGTACGCCTTTCAGATCCGCACGCATCACGTGCCAATAAGCAAGATCGAAAGAATTAAGTTGCTCTGCTAAGTAACGCACCAAACCAACTGGATCACTGTCTTTCATGTCATTAAATCCATTTAGCGGAGATGTACGCAGACCGACTCTTCCGGGTCCCCACACCTCAACGACTTCTTTCACTATCTCAAGTAAAAATCGAGCACGATTTTCAACCGAGCCACCGTATTCATCGGTACGTAAATTTGAGCCGTCACGAAGGAAGTTATCAATAAGATAACCATTGGCGCCATGTATCTCGACCCCATCAAAGCCGGCTTTCTTGGCGTTTTCTGCACCTTGTTTAAACGCCGCAACAATGGAAGCTATCTCATCCACTTCGAGTGCTCGTGGTACCGTATATGCTTGCTTACCCGAAGGGGTATGGACTAATTCATCACGAATGGCCAATGCGCTCGCCGCTACAGGTGTTTTTCCTTCATTCAGATCAGGATGACAAGCTCGTCCCGCATGCCAAATTTGCAGTACAATCTTACCGCCTCTCTCATGAACCGCATCCGTTACCTTTTTCCAAGCTGCGATTTGCTCTTCGTTGTAAATGCCCGGCTCTGCCATGAAAGCAGACGTACCTTCCATCACCATGGTGCATTCAGCAATGATAAGTCCGGCACTCGCACGTTGAGCGTAGTATTCAACCATAAGGTCATTAGGAATATGGTCTGCGCCAGCACGAGCTCGCGTTAAAGGCGCCATAATGGCACGGTTATCTAATGCTAATTGACCGAGTTCGATAGGAGAAAATAAGTCTACAGAGTTGGACATGGTGTTTACCTCAAATGACAATAACTTGATGGCTAAGGATGAGGTGCCAGACTATAATCAGATTAATATTGAAACAATATGGATAATTGAAAGTGATTGTTCGCAATTTAGAAACAATTGACTTTAGAACGCTTTCTATCTTTGTCACAAGCTGTCGACTACTGAGCTTAACCAAGTGCGCGCTGGAGTTAAACCTACCAAAATCTACTGTTAGTAAAGCCATAACCAAACTCGAACAACACTTTGAAGCCAAACTTCTAGAGCGCACAACCCGAAAGTTAGTGATCACCGAAGCCGGCCAAATGGTTTTAGAGCGTGCTGCAAGCTTAGTTGAGGAATTCCACTCAATTGGCCATGACGTACAGGAGATGGAACAACAGATCCAAGGCCGGCTGCGTATTTCCGCACCACCAGCGTTGGATGCGTATATGGCGGAACACATCTTTTTGCCATTTTTAAAACAATGGCCAAAAGTACAAATTGCGTTAGAAGCATCGAACGATTTTGTTGATCTGTTTTCACACGGCTTTGATATGGCAATTCGAGTCGGTCAGATAGTTGATGATCGATTAATCGCGAAAAAATTAGGCTATACCACTCGAGTTCTGGCTGCTAGCCCTGAGTATTTAGCTGAGTTCAGCGTACCTGAAACGCCAGAAGACCTGACAAAACATAACTGTTTGAGGTATCAATATGTTTCAGAAATAGGACCTTGGACGCTGATCTCACACGATAATACCGTCAATGTTTCAATAACCAGTAACTTCTCAAGTACAACTGTAGAAGCAATATTAAAAGGCGCACTTAAAGGACTAGGCATCGCGAACTTACCTGTGCAGAACATGACGCAAGAGCTAGAAAGTGGCACCTTAGTCAGAGTGTTACCGCAATGGCACACGGTACCAATGCCTATTTATTTAGTCTATCGTCCTGGAGCAAACCGCCCACGGCGTGTACAAGCAATGATTGACCATATCATGAGCTTAAGATCTCAATTTGAATTTGGCCCTCGGCATGGTTTGTGTTGCGGAGAAGCATAACCTAGCAACTATCAGGCACTAGCATGCTGCTCGGATAAATGCCGCAAGCTTCTCACTAGCATGCTGTTCACTCAATGCAGACATATCACCCGCGGCTTCCACTTTACCATCTGCCACAAACACAAAGTGGCTGGCAATCGCTTTGGCATCGCTTAAATGGTGCGTGACCATCAATACAGTTATTCCCTGCTCTGCTGCGAGTTTTTTTACCAAGCTCAGCATCTCTTCACGCAACACCGGATCAAGCGCCGAGAACGGCTCATCCAATAGCCACATGGGATGAGGCTGAACAAAACAACGCGCTAAGGCAACACGTTGACGCTGGCCACCAGAAAGATGCTCTGGCAAACGGTCGAGGTACTCTGCAACACCAACTTGCTGCGCGGCTTGTTCAATCTGACGATTTTGGTCCACCGTAAGCTTTAGCCCTGGGTGTAAGCCCAAACCGATGTTGTCACGCACCGATAAGTGAGCAAACAAATTGTGCTCTTGGAACAACATAGAGAACGGACGCAGATAAGGCTCTTTACGCACAATGGACTCACCATCAACACAAATATCACCACGGTCAGGATGGATAAATCCTGCCACCAACGCCAGCAAGGTTGACTTCCCTGCCCCACTTGGTCCCATCAGCGACACAATCTGTCCTTGCTCAATCGTTAAGTCAAAACGAAACAGTTCACGTTGGTAGGTGTACTGCACATCATCCAACACTAACATTACGCTCTCTCCTTCGTTTTCAATACTTTCTCAATCAAGGCAAAACAGCCCACACTCAACAACAATAGGGTCACCGATACCACCGCAGCTGCGTCCATCTGATAACTGCCAAGCAACTGGAACAAATACAGAGGTAAGGTACGAAACTCTTGTCCACCAAACAGTGCTATGGCACTTAAATCCCCTATTGCAAACATAAAGCTGATCGCAAACGCATGTGCAAACGGCTTGCGTAGCGCCTGCCACTCCACCACTTTAAACCGTTGCCAGCCACGCATGCCTAAGCTGGCACATACATACTGATACTGTTGTTCAATGTGCAGCATTGGCTGCGCTAGCGTTTTGATCACGTAAGGCAAAGCCATCAAACCGTTCACCAAAATCACGACAAAAAATGCCAAGCTAAAAACATCGGTAAATGCGCGCAGTAATAAGAATAAACCGGTGCTAATCACCAGACCTGGAGTTACCAAAATAATTGTGCCGATTAACTCAATCTGATCGGCTCGCGTGTTTTTGTACTGCAACCGCCAACGGCGACTGGTCAATAGTATGGACACCCCTGCAGCGACCGCAAGCGCGCTAGCGACACAGGCGACTTTGAGAGAGTTCAATAGCGCAGACCAAAAACGCTCATCGGTTAATACTGTCCAAACTTGTTGGTTGATGCCACTCAGTAACACCATCAATAACGGCGGTATTACCAGTAAAAAGGCACCCATGATCCAAAAGCTATCCCAAGCTTTTGACCACCCATGATCCTTCGTTAAATATTGCTGTACTGATGTGCTTCCAGCACTGATAGAAACAGGCCTTGTTAACTTCTGCACTCCAATAGCAAGCAGTCCACATAACAACATCTGCCACAGCGCCAATAACGCCCCAGCTTGTAAATCAAAATCAAACTTAATCGCTTGGTAAATGGCCAATTCAATGGTGGTGGATTTTGGCCCGCCCCCCAACGCCATTACAGTAGCAAAACTGGTAAAGCACAACATAAACACCAACCCACAAACGTGGGGAAGCTGCTGCCTTAAACGCGGCCATTCTACCCAGCGAAACTTATCCCAATGGCTCATCCCAAGATGCGCGCAAAGCTTATGCTGCTCGGCAGGAATAGACTCCAAGGCTTGCAGAAGCAATCGTGCCGCGTAAGGTAAATTAAAGAACACATGGGCGAGTAAAATGCCGTTCAAACCGTAAATAGAGAATGGCAGTTTAGTGTCGAAACTTTGCAACCACTGTGCCAACAAACCACTGTTGCCATAAATCGCTAACAGCCCAAAAACACCAACCAAAACCGGCAAAACCAGTGTCGATGCAAACAGCTTAAGCAGTAATGATTTACCAATAAATTGGCGACGCGAAAGTGCGTGCGCTACTGGAATGGCAAAGCCAACACTGAGCAATGTGGAAAGAAAAGCTTGGTAGAAGCTGAACTTGGTGACATGTTGATAATACGGGTCGCCCCATACCACAGACACATCAAGTGAAGGGGCTTGAACAATCAAAGCACCTAGGGCAGAAATAACAAAGGTCGCGATGATCATCGCGACCCCTAAACCTATTTTTGGAACAGAATTCAAAGGTAAAACCTATCTCATTCAGATGAGGATGGAAACGTCAGCTAAAACGTCAATGCGCTTTGCCATTCGCGAATCCAAGACTTACGCATTTTTGCCACTTCATCAGCACTAAAGCTCAACGACTTGCTTGGAACACTCAAAGTTTCAAAACCTTTAGGTAACTCAACGTCAGTGACTGGGTACATCCAGTTACCCGTTGGCATCGCCGATTGGAACTCATCACTTAAAATGAAACTCATAAATTGATCAGCAAGTTCTGAATTTTTGGCCCCTTTCACTTTGGCGGCTACTTCAACTTGCATGTAGTGGCCTTCAGCAAAATTCGCCGTAGCAAACTTCGAATCGTTTTCCGCAATTAAGTGGTACGCAGGTGAAGTGGTGTAAGAAAGCACTAAATCGGACTCACCATTGAGGAACATAGAATACGCCTCAGACCAACCTTTCGTGACCGTTACGGTTTTGCTCGCTAGCTTCTGCCACGCTTGCGTCACATCGTCGCCATAAATAGATTTCATCCATAGCATTAAGCCTTGGCCCGGCGTTGAAGTCCGCGGATCTTGGTAAATCACTTTCAGATCGTTGCGCGTTTCCACCAGCTCTTTCATGCTTTTCGGCGGATTAGCCAGTTTCTCTTTGTTGTACACAAACGCGAAGTAGCCGTAATCGTACGGTACAAACGTCGTGTCACTCCAACCGTTTGGTAACACTGTGTTAGCCGTATCCACATTGTGCTCGGCAAGCAGATCGGTTTTCTTCGCTTCTGCCATCAGATTGTTATCCAAACCTAATACGATGTCCGCTTTGCTATTACCGCCTTCAAGACGAAGACGATTCAGAATCGACACACCATCGTCCAACGCTACGAAGTTAACGTCACAGCCACATTTTGCTTCAAAAGCTTGCTCGATTTTAGGACCCGGCCCCCAATCTGCGGCAAAAGAGTCGTAGGTATAGATGGTTAATGTGTTTTCAGCGGCAAACGCTGAAGTAGAGGTGATTGCAGCTAGGGCAATCAGATTTAGAGTGGGTTTCACTGCTCGCTCTCCATGAGTATTTCAGAGAAATAAGTTGAGCGGCACAGGGTTTGAGGCGGCTATTAAGGACTTCCAATATCCAGACTCAATTCCTACGCCAGCATTATCTGGTTCAGGTAATACGGGTCCCTAGTTAAACACTTAGGTCTCAGCGCCCCAATGCATTGATTGACTCAATGCTAAATGGGTTTGCTCCCCGATGAGTTGGATGGATTGTAAAGGTATTTGAGTGGTTACACAATCAGCTCACGAGCGCTGGTCATAACCCCAACGAGGCACCAAACCTTGCTCAATACCTAAGTGGTCAAGAATTCTCGCCACCATAAAATCCACTAAGTCTTCAATACTCTTTGGCTGATGATAGAAGCCTGGAGCTGCTGGCATGATGGTGACGCCCATTTGCGACAGTTTGTGCATGTTCTCCAGATGTAGCGTTGAAAATGGTGTTTCGCGAACCACGAGCAACAACTGCCCGCGCTCTTTCATTACTACATCAGCGGCCCGTTCGATCAAGTTGTCCGACATACCGTGTGCTATGGCTGCAACGCTTCCCGCAGAGCATGGGCAAACCACCATTTGCTTGGGTGCAGCAGAACCAGAGGCAACCGGCGAGAACCAATCGTCTTTACCGCAAACGGTGATGTTATTTCGATTGCAGTTCAGGTGCTCTACCAATGCTTGCTGCGCCGCTTCTGGGCCACTTGGTAGCTTAAGATTATGCTCGGTTGCCATCACAACACGAGCTGCCGAAGAAATCAGAACGTAGACATGATAATCCGCCGCAACCAAGCATTCTAAAAGACGAAGGCCGTAGGGAGCACCAGAAGCACCCGTTAATGCCAACGTGATGGCTTTTTTATGAGAGGGTTGTGTTTTGTTTTGCATATCAATCAGGCTTTTTGTTTTAACTGCTCAAGAAGTTTTCCGTGAATACCACCAAAGCCACCGTTGCTCATGACTAGAATTTGATCACCTGGTCGCGCACGTTCGACGATCTTGGCTACAAAGTTATCTATATCCGCATCGACAAACGCTGGCTGTGTGCATTGGTCGGCAATGTCTTGCACAGACCACTCGATATTATCTGGCTGGAACAAGAAGACTTCATCTGCACTGTGCAGTGACTCTGCAAGTGTGTTTTTGTGTACGCCACGCTTCATGGTGGCAGAACGCGGCTCTAACACAGCTAGGATGCGTTTTTCACCTACCTTGTTACGCAAACCACCGACAGTAAGTTCAATTGCCGTTGGGTGATGCGCAAAATCATCGTAAACCGTCACACCTTGTTCTTCACCTTTCAGCTCTAAACGGCGCTTGGTATTGATGAAACGCCCTAATGCCTGGCAAGCAAGATCCGGAGTGACTCCAACATGTCGTGCAGCAGCGATTGCCATCAGCGCATTATCCACATTGTGGTCACCCACCAAATTCCATTCGACGGTACCAACCTTCTCGCCTTTCAACGCAACGTCAAATTTTGAGCCATCAAGCACTAATTTGTGCGCTTGCCAGTCACCATTCTCACCAGAGAACTGTTTTTCTGTCCAGCAACCACGCTCTAATACATCCGCCAAAGCTTGGTCTTGCTTCGGAGCTAAGATTAAGCCATTGCCGGGAACCGTTCGCACTAAATGATGGAATTGGCGCTTGATCGCCTCTAGATCATCGAAGATATCAGCATGATCGAACTCAAGGTTATTCATGATTAAAGTGCGAGGATGGTAATGCACAAACTTAGAACGCTTATCGAAAAAAGCACTGTCATATTCGTCCGCTTCAACGACAAAAAACATGCTTTCACCCAAACGAGCAGACACTCCGAAGTTACCGAGTACCCCACCGATTAAGAAACCCGGTTGATAACCACAATCTTCAAGTATCCAGGCAAGCATGCTCGACGTGGTCGTTTTCCCATGTGTACCCGATACCGCCAATACCCACCGATCATGCAGCAAAAACTCGTTGAGCCACTGCGGACCAGAGGTGTAGCGCATGTTAGTGTTGAGCACATGCTCGACACAAGGGTTGCCACGGCTCATCGCATTACCAATCACCACAAGATCTGGTTGAGGGTCGAGTTGAGACGGGTCAAAGCCTTCAATAATTTCAATACCTTGAGACTCAAGCAGTGTGCTCATTGGCGGATAAACGTTGGCATCAGAACCAGTGACTTTATGTCCTAATTGGCGCGCTAGAATCGCTGCGCCGCCCATAAATGTGCCACAGATACCCAAGATATGAATGTGCATAAACTAAACCTTGTAATGCGTTTTTTAATGCTTTCATTATCGCGATTACCGCCTGAAAAGCGAGTGACTTTAGCCTTCTTCTTGCAGTCCCTTTCACAAATATGACAAGGTTGAACACAGACTGTACAACCTCTTGCTTACTGATGAATCCCTCAAACAAGTCTACAAATAAATTGAGATCTCAAACAGTTACTTCATTACCATTAAAAAGATCTGCGACTTAAACTTACATCCAGCGCAATCGTTTAACATCCATAAAGAGATGCTCACTTGCGCACTACCCCCAATGAAATGAAAATGTAAGGATTAACCATGTCAGGACTGCGCACCCTAGGCGAGTTCATTGTCGAAAAACAAGCGGATTTCCCCCACGCTAGCGGTGATCTATCATCCCTTTTAGCCTCCATTCGTTTAGCTGCAAAAATCGTTAACCGCGAAATCAACGCAGCGGGTCTCGGTGATATCACTGGTGCTGTAGGTACGGAAAATGTCCAAGGTGAAGATCAGCAAAAGCTCGATGTTTACGCGAACGATAAGTTCAAAGCCGCGCTCGAAGCTCGTGATCAAGTGTGTGGCGTTGCCAGTGAAGAAGAAGACGAAGCAGTTGCGTTCAATAAAGAACTCAACCAAAACGCCAAATATGTAGTACTGATGGACCCACTTGATGGCTCTTCTAACATCGATGTGAACGTCTCTGTTGGTACTATCTTCTCGATTTACCGTCGTGTTTCTCCAATCGGTACTCCACCAACTGAAGAAGACTTCCTACAACCTGGTCACAAACAAGTGGCTGCGGGCTACGTAATTTACGGCTCCTCCACCATGTTGGTATACACAACTGGTAACGGCGTAAACGGCTTTACTTACGACCCATCTATCGGCAGCTTCTGTCTTTCTCATGAAAACATGATGATTCCTGATGATGGTAAGATCTACTCCATCAACGAAGGTAATTACATTCGTTTCCCTCAAGGGGTGAAGAAGTACATCAAGTACTGCCAAGAAAACGTGCCAGAAGACGGTCGCCCATACACTTCTCGCTACATTGGCTCGCTGGTTGCTGATTTCCACCGCAACCTACTGAAAGGTGGTATCTACCTTTACCCAAGCACACAAAGCCACCCACAAGGCAAGCTACGCCTGCTTTACGAATGTAACCCTATGGCATTCCTCATTGAGCAAGCTGGGGGCATTGCATCGGACGGCGTGAATCGCATTATGGACATCAAGCCTACTGAGTTGCACCAGCGTGTACCTTTCTTTGTGGGTTCGAAGAACATGGTTCGCAAAGTTGAAGAGTTCCTTGAACTGCACCGCGACGAAGAATAATTTCAGACCTTTGTCCAACGCGGCAGGTGTTTACCTGCCGCGTTTTTGTCGCTAAAGTGAAACGCGAATTTATCATCAGATGAAGCCGCTTTTGTGTGACTCATCGTTAATGAAAAGGAATATTCTAATGAGCTTAAACCATGTACCAGCAGGCAAGTCGCTGCCTGAAGATATCTATGTCGTGATCGAAATTCCTGCAAATGCAGATCCAATCAAGTACGAAGTAGATAAAGACTCTGGTGCTGTATTTGTCGACCGTTTCATGTCTGCACCAATGTTCTACCCATGCAACTATGGCTACGTGAACAATACCCTGTCTCTTGATGGCGACCCAGTCGACGTATTGGTACCAACACCATACCCACTCATGCCAGGTTCAGTCATTCGCTGCCGTCCTGTTGGCGTTTTGAAGATGACAGATGAATCGGGTGAAGATGCAAAAGTGTTTGCGGTTCCCCACTCAAAAATCTCGAAAGAGTACGAGCACATCCAAGATGTGGGCGATATCCCAGAACTACTGAAAGCGCAGATCACGCAATTCTTTGAGCGTTACAAAGAGCTTGAAGCAGGCAAATGGGTGAAAGTGGATGGTTGGGCAGATGTTGCTGCCGCCAAAGCTGAAATCCTAGAATCTTACGAGCGAGCTCAGAAAAAATAAGTATCACTGCTGATACAAAATTAAAAAGAGCTGCTCTAGGGCAGCTCTTTTGCTTTCATCTTACCTGTGTCAACTAGATAGGTGCGCCTGCTGAAGACATTCGTCCAGCGTCGTAGTCATGTTGAAAGAAGGGGTCAACATCATCACAAATGCCAAAATACGGCCGCCCGATAACACCGAGCATATAAGCACTTTGCTCACAATACTCTTGTTTGCCTTGCTGGTAACCCGCTTGATAAGCCATTATCAGTTCGGCGTCGCATGGTTAACATCATCCAGCTTCGCAATTCGCTCCTCAGATAACTCCCGTAATCCATCTAAAGCTGACTGCTTACCAAACACTTGCCAATCGGTCACATTATTCGAAGTCGGTAGTGTTGTTTGTGCGCATGCAGCAAGAAGCAACGCCATTACTCCAATTACGAATGCTTTCATCGCGACTCCTTAGTGTTTAGCTCGTTGCTATTGATAATGTCAGTATAGCTCACACCTTTTGACACCAATCTCCGGAAGCGATTTCTTCGGTTAATTGCTCAGTATCTTGATATAAGTAGATCCAAGCTTGGCCAAAAGGCGTAGCGATGCTCTCTCGGCGATATTCCACTGGCACATCTTCTAACCTATCTAGCTCAGATAAGGTTTCATCATCAATCAGATACACTTCACCTTGAATCGAGCGTTGCCCATCAGACAACGCTGGATAAGGGCCTAAGTCATACATTGCAAATTGAGCATCCGTTTCATGTAAACCAAGAAACTGCGCCGAGCGCAAATACTGATGGTTGTACTCTCCCTTGCGTAACGTGCCGTAGACAAAAATCAAATGCTGCATAACCACTCCTTAGTCATGACTGTGTATGCTTAGGTTAAAGCACTTTAATCGAACTCAAACTGATAGAGTAGGTCAACGGCGCTATCTACACCAGATACCGCTTCTAAATACAAGTCTTGCATCAATCGGTAACGCACAGTGAACTCACCTAGGGAGTTAAAGATGCCGACACCATATTTCACCTGCAAACCTGGCAGAATATAACCACTCACCGTCACTTGCGAGTCATCGCCCGACCCAGCAGTGTCCAGCTGTAAATCCTGTACGCCAAAGGCTTCACCGATTTCACCAACCACACGACCACTCTTCGCCAAGCTTAAACCAATTAAGGTAGTTGTCATTGCATTACCACCGGCTTCACCATCAATATCTTGACCACGAAGTAGATAAGAAAGTGCATTGGCTTGGTTCATCGCGGGCTCTGAGAAAATTTCTATACTCGGATCAGATGCTGGGCCTGACACTTGTACCCCCGCAATGACATCATCTTGGGTATTGTCTGGATTACGAATCGCTTTGATAGACAAGTAAGGTTGATCTGGTGGACCATTCATCAGAATCTTACCTTCTTTAATCAATAAGTCCTGACCAAACGAACGATAAGAACCGTCGACAACATTCACTTCACCAACGATGAAAGGACCTTTGTCTTTTTGTGTCACGTTTAGGTTCCCTTTCAACCCACCTTTTAAACCAAAAGCGGCAAGTTGGAAGTCATCACCAATTTTAATGTTGATGTTCGTTTCCACATCAAACGGCATCGCAGCCACATCGTCCACTGGCTGCAAGTTTTTATCGAGAATAACGGTATCACTCGATACGCCTACCGCACTTGGTGGAAGCTCTTCGACGACAATTCTGCCCCATGGCAAATTAATATCACCCTCAATTTTCGCAAGCTGAGGGGTCACATCTATTGTCATGTCAGGCTCCACTTTGATTTTTACCATTGGAGGCAAATCAACATTGAGCTCTTTAGCAAATACACGCGCTTTAGTGCGCCAGTTCTGTAAGTCCTGCCAGTCGGCATCACCGGTAACGTTCAACTCACCATCCGGGGTTAAAATTCCGGCATCCAAGTCCGCTTGATGGCCTTTAAAGTTGATGACGACCTGCCCTGAGTTTATATCTATCGGTGTGACTTCACCCTGTAGCTTCATTTGGTCAATCAAGAACTGACCGTTCACCTTCGGATGCATAACGTCACCTGATATCGCTAGGTCAGTATTCATGTTTGCTTTAAACAAGCTGTACTCACCAATCAACGGTGCCAAGAAGTCCAAGTGGAACGTAGAGAGTGAAACCTTACCATCAATAGTGGGCTTTTCAGACGAGACATTCAGTAAAGAAACCTTACCAGACAAGTCACCGTTATCTTTCACATCAAATAGCCACTCGGCATCAAGCTTGTCTTTCGCTAATGCTGCTTTAAAGTTGAAGCTTTCCCAACCGACTTTAATTGGCTGTTCAAACGCTTGTTCAACTTGGCCTTTTGGCATATTGACACTTAAGGTTACTTCAGGCTTTTTCTCTGGTGCCCATTTAGCAAAAGCCTGTGCATTAACCGAGCCTTGCAGCTTGGTTTCTGGCGGCAGGAATTGTTTGATTTGGTCAAAATCAAAATCATTGATGGCTAACTTCGCCTGGCCACTCTTACCGACACTAATGTCTTCGGTTAGACATACGCTCGACTCCGCTTGCAACCAACAATGCGCTTGAACGTTCGCGATCTGTTTGTCGATATTGACCTTCACCGCGGTCGATTTTTGCAACGCCCACGGGCCTTGTTGCGAGCTCAGCGTCAAGCGGCGCAGCGCCCCATCCCAAATCATTTCTGGTTTCTGCTGGAATGTCCCTTCAATTTCTAAACTGGTCGACACCAGGTCAGACACTACATCGAGCGTCAGTTGATGCAGTTTTTCATCCCCAGAGACTTCAAGGTCAGCACTATCAACTTTTATGTCGTCATAGGTAATGTTGTTCGCAATAAGGCTTATGTTCGCTTTTGGTGCTGGCAGAGGCTTCACATCACCCTTTAAGGTGATCGTTTCTACGTTCGCCTGTTGCTGCCAGTTTATCTGATTTAAAGCGAGATCAAGATTGATGTCTGGTTCTTTCAAGCTACCACGTAGTGCGACTTTACCTTGCATTTTACCTGCAAGATCCGGAACACTTTTCGCAAAATCAGGGAAGTTAACCTCAACATCCATCAGAATTTGCTTATCGATCTTACCCTTTGCACTGAGTTGGTTTGGACCATGAGAAAGCGCTAAACCCTGAGTGGTAAGTTGGATGTCTTCGCCTTTGCCGTTTTTATCAGACGCTTCAAGTTGCCCTTCAACATTCAGCGGATACCCTCGCAAAATGCCGTCAATGTCTAACTTAGGCAAACTGACTTGCCAACCGCCTTGTTCTGTTAACGACCCCGAAGTCGAAAGGTTACCGCTGATATCCCCTTCAGCTTCTTTCCATTGTAAACCTGGTTGAATGTTTTTCAGGTTCAAGTCAGCTTGCCAGTTGATTGGCGCGGCCCAATTGGCCATGACTTTCCCAGAGAGTTCGCCCCCTAAGGTTTTCACTACAAGGCTTTCGAGGTCAATTTGCTCTAGCGTACCTTTGCCGTTTAGTGCGACATCAACGGCGGGAATATCTTTGCCCGAAGCTTTGGTTTCTAATGCGACTTCGTAGCCATCAAGTGAGCCTTTTGCCGCCAAGCTTGGTACAGAAACCTGGTAATCGCTTTGTCCAAATAGCGGCCATTGCGCCTGTACATTTTTAATCGCGACATCAAACGGCAACTGTGTTTTAAGCGGTTGAATATCACCTTTGATCTCCGCTTGTACAAGCTCAGAAAGCGTAGCATTTAGTGACAAATCACCAACCGAACCCGAGACCGAAAGCGACAGTTTTTGTCCCTTCGCATCCGCTTGCTTCACTAACGCGTCCAATTGCGCTTTGATAGGGTAATCAGAAGAAAGCGTCACTTGTGTGCTCAACTTGCCTTCCACTTCTGGCATGTCGAGCTCTAACGTTTTGACATCAACACGTTCACTGCCTGCTCTTGCAACCAAACCAAGATGATTGACGATCACTGGCGTTTCACCCGCCAGTTTGAAATTGTGAATATCAAGACGACGCGCTTCAACCGTCAGTGGAATCCATACTTCGGGTAACACAATATCTTGCGGCGTAACGTCAGTTTCTTTCGGCTCCTCGGCAGCCGCTTCAGGTTCAGCCTCACTTGGTGCTAAAGCCACATTAATGTCTTTCAACGCGGTAGGTGCGATCACCAAACGATCACCCTGCATCGACAAAGCGGTCGAGAATGTTTGCCAATCAATTTGATTGCCCAGCACATTGACATTGATGTCATTAAAGCTGACTTTATTAACAAAAATTGGCACTGGCGTACTGATAGAACGCAGTGGTGGTGTTTCCTCTTGCTCCTCGCTTGCTGGCGGTAGCTCTGGCATCTTAAAGTCAAGCCCCTGCAGTCTTAACTCATCGACACAGACCTTAGGGTCAAAGAAACAGCGGAAGTTCACTGCCAAAGCTAAACGCTCGACTTTGGCGTCGATATTCAAAGACTCATCGACAAAACTGACGTTATGCAGTTCGAAGCGAGGAAACAATGAACCCTGCACTTTTTCAATCTGCAATTGTGGTAATGCTTTTTCAGCTCCCCACAAGGCAAATTTGAGTCCTGGGTGGGTAAACAAAACTGTCGCGACAATAATGATGAGCAACAGCAATAGACCAATCAAACTGAGCGACAGCCATTTGGTCCACTTAAACATCATTTTGATCATAGCTCAGGCCCCAATGAGAAGTGGATACGAAACTCTCGTTCTGGTTTTGCATCCAACCCCCATGCAAAATCAAAACTAACAGGGCCCACCGGAGACGCCCAGCGGATACCAACACCAGCACCTGATTTCCAATCTGGTGTTTCATTAAACGCATCACCAATATCGTAAAACGTTGCAGCCCACCAGTTTCCATAAACACGATATTGATATTCTAATGTACTGCTAACAATGTATTTACCACCCGTCAAAGCACCACTCTCATCCACAGGTGAAATAGATTCATAGCCGTAACCACGAATATTATTGTCACCACCAGCGAAGAAACGCAGCGACGGTGATAGTTTTTCAAGTTCATCGGTAATATTCGCACCACCTTCTAAGCGGAACAAACCACGATGATTCTCTCCAATACCACGAATCCAAGATGTCGAGCCAATTAAGCGGAGCACTCTAGTTTCAGAAAGCATAGCGGTATCACCATACTCAATAGTGATGCTTTGCTTGTCTCCCCACATTGGCATATTGCCCCCTCGAACCCTAGTCCGAGAAAATGTCGCACCTGGAAGTACGAAGTTGAATTCATCATCTTGTAAACCTTGCGTAAAGCTCTCGTACAAATGACGAACATAAACGGTATTATGCCAACCACCGTCTGCTAACCAATGACGCTCCACTGCAAGGTTAGACTCGATACTCTGCGTGTCACGGTTGTCTAGGTTTTTAAGCCCATATTGAACTTGATAATAATCGTTAGCGACATCTTCTAAAGGAATTTTGTAAGAAGCAGTCACGGTTTGCTCTGGCTTAGATAGGGATAAAGCAGTGTTGAAACTGTGTCCTCGGGAGCTCACCCAAGGTTTCTTCCACTTCAACGTTCCTCGAACGCCAACATCCGTTGAGTAACCAATACCCGTCTCGATCTGATTCTTCGAAGCAGGAGATAAAGACACTTTAATTGGCAAGTCTCGGCCATCATCAAGCCTATCCAATTCAGGCTCAACAAAAACTGAGGAAAACCACTCCGTATTTGATAGCTTCTGGTTAAACTCGCCCAGCTTCGAAACGTTGTATGGGTCCCCTTCTTTAAAAGGTTGTAGTGATGCGACACGGTCTTCCCAGATGTGGTTGCCAATAAAAGAAACGTCGCCAAAATTGAAACGTATTCCACTGCTGTAGTGCAAACGGACATTAGCTTCGTTCAGATCAGGGATAACCTCTAATCGACTTAGCGTAAACTCACCATTGAAGTAACCACGCTGAAGCGCCAAGTTACGAATGCCTGACTTAAGGCTGTCGTATTGGCCTTGATTCAAAACTTGACCAACTTTGAGCGGAGAGCGCTCAATAAGTTTTGCAAACTCTTCATCGTCCTTGGCCTCTCCAGTGATGACCACATCCATGACTTTCACTTTCACTGGCAAGCCCGGCTTGATGAGCACAATTAACTCATCATTCGCTTCAGGAATAGAGTATGAAATTTTTGCATGATAATACCCAAGCGCGTTAAGCGCTTCAGTGATACTTTGATCTAATCTCGCTTGAAAACGCAGAGAAGTGGAGTAATCCTTCTCTGGAATAGATGATAGATACGCACTGACATTCTCTTCTAAAGCGCCATCAATGCCTTTCAAAGTCAAAGAAACATCGGCATAGGCACCATGAGAAAAGGCAAACAGGCCAACAATGGTGGGGAGAGCTTTTTTTATCATGCTTTTATGGCTGAATGAGGTTAAGTAAACGTAAATAATGATAACGCCAATTAGATTCTAAGTCTGTAATATTAATAGGTTTAACGCGGTCTATGTCATCACAGCATCAGATACAGACGAAATGAAAAAGTTCGCAAATTTAAGACACGTATTGAAGGACAAATACCATGCTCAACAAACAAACATTGATCAGTATAGAAGATGCCTTGCCAGGTAGAGATCAACCAATGCAGATTGACGATCATCATTTTGTAAATAAATCTAACCTAAAGGCGCCTCTTGCGTCACACCAACAGCAGATTTTGCTCGGAATGGGCTGTTTTTGGGGCGCTGAGCGCGTATTTTGGCAACTCGACGGCGTTGTATCTACTTCGGTCGGTTACGCTGGGGGGTACACACCCAATCCCACGTATGAAGAGGTCTGTACAGGTAAAACGGGTCATACAGAAGTCGTACGAGTCGTTTTCGATGAACGCGTCATCTCATTAGAAAAGCTACTGGCTGTTTTTTGGGAAAAACACGACCCAACTCAGGGAATGCGTCAAGGTAACGACTTAGGTACTCAATATCGTTCTGCAATTTACACTTATTCGACGGAGCAGCTCGAGAGCGCAGAGAAATCGAAACTCTTGTATCAGCAAGCACTGCAAGAAGAGCAACGCGCGAACATCACCACCGAAATACAACCAGCAGGTCCGTATTACTTTGCGGAAACCTACCACCAGCAATATTTGGCGAAAAACCCTGATGGTTACTGTGGCATCGGAGGAACGGGAGTTTGCTTCCCACCAAGCCTCCAAGGATAAACCTAACTAGCAACAAAAAGAGCGACCGATATGGTCGCTCTTTTCTAAATCTAAGTGGGTACCAAGCTAACTAAGCCGATAATGATGCTATCACTTGGTTGACTTCTTTAAAGATGGTGAGCCTTTTATGATCGTTGACGTCAGGTAGTAACACTTTGCCATTGTCGAACTGAAAACAGCCAACCCCAACAATAAAAAACTGACCTTTGAACAACGTTTTAACAAAACGGGCCACTTGTAATGGTCGATATACAGCAAACTCACGTAGCATAACTCACCTCAATTCCTTTGAGAAAACACGGATTGCTTATTTTTCCTCTGCAATCTTAATGCGCAATTTGCGACGGAACTCATTTTAGCAAATTCTAAATATAACGCAAGATTACACCACTCCATACGTTAAATAAATGTTATAAACGGTCCTACAAATTTCTAAGATCTGGATATATACTGGAAGCTTCCAAACCTCGTACGGAATATAACAATATGAAAACTAAGACTCTCCTACCTCTACTACTGGCCTTAACGCCAAGCTTGACCTTTGCACACAACTTGTCAGTAGGAAAAAGCGTTCCTCCTGTCAATGTTGCCGCTTACGGCGAGATTGTTTTACAAGGCGAAGGCGTTGCATACCAACCCTGGGCAACTCAACATATGCAAGGCAAAGTTCGTGTTATTCAAGCCATCGCAGGCCGTAGCAGTTCAAAAGAGATGAATGCCCCTTTAATGTCGGCAATAACAGCGGCAAATTTTCCACAAGAAAGCTACCAGACGACGACTATCATCAACCAAGATGATGCAATTTGGGGGACAGGCTCTTTCGTGAAGTCTTCAGCTCAAGACAGCAAAAAAGAGTTTCCTTGGTCATCCATGGTTCTTGATGAAAATGGCGTAGTTGCTAATACTTGGGACCTGAAAGAAGAAAGCTCGGCCATTATTGTTCAAGACAAAACGGGCAAAGTTCTGTTTGTCAAAGAGGGCGCACTTGAGCAAGATGAGATAACAAAAGTCATTGAGCTTATTAAACAGAACATCTAGCTTCATTGAATGGCTCCTTGTTCCTGTTGTAAGGAGCTATATGAATTTGATTAGAAGCATGGGCAGTGATAACTCTGCTCTTTATAAGTGCGACACTTCCATCAGAGAGTATTACCAATATTTTTCGGCACGTATGTGTTGAGTTAAATTTTTCTGCTAGCCAACAAAAGAGTGAACTTTTATTCATTATGGGTGTTATATTATAACAGTCGGTAAGAGGAGCTCAGATGTACCACCACCAGCAAAAAACACTAAGATATTGGTATCGCACTGCTTTATTTTTCAGTGTTGCGTTGCTGATCGCTTGGAACTTTGCGGTTGTACTCCATCAAGTCGATCTGACGCCCGACCATCATACCCATCATCATTGCCAATTATTTTCTGGGGTTCAGCACGGTATAGCAAAGGTACAACCAACCCTCTCTACACCGACTTTTACGCGCGCCCAGCATCATCATGTTTTTTTGCATCTCGTGTACGGCGAAGAAATTCTTGGCGCTGCTCGTGCCCCTCCTTATTTTGCTTAATTTCCAAACTATTCCACACTCAAAATTATTGAGTTCATTTCCGCACCTAGTGTGTCAGGGAACAATAACTTAGTGAAACTCGAATCTGAGCAATACCGCCTTTGGTTAATGCCAGTAAAATTAGGAAAAATACAATGTCATCAAAACACGTTTTAGCCCTTGCTATTGGCCTCACTTTATCGACAGCAGCGAATGCAAACGAATACCGCCAGCATGGTGCTCATGTGCATGGTCACGTCGAGTTTAATATCGCCCAAGATGGCAAAGATCTGTTAGTAGAGATCACAGCTCCTGGAGCTGATGTTGTGGGTTTCGAACATGCTCCAGAAAACGCGCAACAAGAGCAAGCGCTTAAACAAGCCGTCGCTACACTCGAAGACAGCAACGCATTGTTCGCTATTAACTCACAAGCTGATTGTAATGTTGAAGAAGCTTACGTGAGCCACAACCTAAGCGAAACTCATGAGGAACATGATCATAGTGAGCACGACCATGATGACCATGCACATCACGATCATGAAGGGCACGAACACCATGATCATAATGAACATCATGATAAACATGACCACCATGACGATCATGATGAGGCGCACGATCATGGCGGTCACGGTGAATTTTCGGTGCAATATCGCTTCAGTTGCGAACAAGTTAATCAGCTTAGCCAAATCCAAACCGATTGGTTTAACCAGTTCCCAACTACAGAGTCCATCAGCGTCAATATATTCACTGATACCATGCAATCAGCAATTAAATTAAGCAAAGATAACACCCAAATCGTAATCAAATAACACGAGTGGCGTGTAAGTACCTACTTACACGCCAAAGCTTTGGTGATTTAATATGACTGAAACCACACCAAATGTTGTCGAGCTAGAGGATGCCCAATTTTTCTGGCCCGGTTCAATCAACGCAACCATCCACATCCCTAAATTACACATTACACAAGGCGAGCATGTGTTTATCAAAGGTCCAAGTGGCTGCGGTAAATCGACCTTGCTCGCTTTGTTGACGGGGATTAACACATTAACTTCAGGCTCTCTATCTGTACTCGATACTGACCTTGCTAGTTTAAGTGCCAGTCAGAGAGACCGCTTTCGCGCCAATCATATTGGCTACATCTTTCAACAGTTCAATTTATTGCCGTACCTTAACGTACTTGAAAACGTATTATTGCCATGTCAGTTCAGTAAAATACGACGTGACCGTGCCCATTTAGGTGCCTCATCTCAAACGTTAAATGAACAGGCTCAGGCCCTACTAGAACGACTGCACCTGCCAAACGAGCTTCATACACGCCCTGTCTCTGAATTGAGTATTGGTCAACAACAACGTGTGGCTGCGGCTCGAGCTCTGATAGGACATCCAGAGTTAGTGATCGCTGACGAACCAACCTCAGCTTTAGACTATGACAATCGTAAAGCATTTATTGAGCTCCTTATGGAGCAAGCGAATCAAGCCAATGCCACACTGGTATTCGTTAGCCACGACCCAACACTCGAACCCTTATTCGATCGCACGCTCAATCTACCCGACATTAATCAAGTATCTAGCCTAGGAGCCATATCATGAGTGCTGTTGTAAAGCTCGCCTGGAAAAGCTTGATGAACCGCAAAGCGACGGCAATTCTAACCATCATGACCGTTGCGATTTCAGTGGTACTCCTCTTGGGCGTCGAGCGTATCCGAACTCAAGCCAAGGATAGCTTCGCTAATACAATTTCAGGCACTGACCTCATTATTGGTGGACGCTCTGGGCAAGTGAACCTATTGCTCTATTCTGTGTTTCGTATTGGTAATGCGACCAACAACATCGATTGGAAAAGCTACCAAGAGTTTGCCAATCATCGTTCAGTCGATTGGGCTATTCCAATCTCGCTTGGCGACTCGCATAAAGGCTTCCGAGTTATGGGAACCAATCACAGTTACTTTGAGCATTACAAGTTTGGAAGTAAGCAACCACTAACATTTAGCAAGGGTAGAGAATTCCATGGTTTATTTGAAACCGTGCTAGGTTCTGATGTCGCTAAACAACTTGGTTATGATATCGGTAGCGAAATCATCATTGCCCACGGCATTAGCGACGTTGGCTTTAGCCGTCATGACAATCTGCCATTTAAAGTTGTCGGTATCCTTGCACCTACAGGAACACCAGTCGACAAAACTGTCCATGTATCATTGGAAGCCATCGAAGCCATTCACGTCGGATGGGAAAGTGGTGCGCGTTTGGGCCCGACACCCAAGGCACAAGATCTCAAAAACAGAGACTTTCAGCCCAAACAAATTACCGCTATGCTCGTTGGTTTGAAATCTCGTATTCAAACTTTCGCCCTGCAAAGACAAATTAACACCTACCCCAAAGAGCCGCTCAGCGCCATTATGCCCGGCGTTGCGTTGCATGAGTTATGGGGAATGATGTCGGTTGCAGAGCAAGCCCTAATGGCAGTATCTGGTTTTGTCGTGATCGCAGGGTTGTTAGGTATGTTAAGCAGTCTATTAACTAGCCTACAGGAACGCCGCCGTGAAATGGCGATTTTGCGTGCCATGGGAGCAAGGCCTCGTCATGTTTTCTCACTCTTAATTAGTGAAGCCAGCTTGCTTACTGCTGCTGGTATTATTACTGGCGTTACTGGGCTGTATGCCATTCTTGCTATCGCGCAGCCGATCATCCAACAGCACTATGGAATACATCTCACCTTAAGCATCTTATCTACTTATGAGTGGATGCTATTAGGTTTCGTACAATGCGCTGGTATTGTGATTGGTTTCATTCCCGCACTCCGCGCCTACCTACAGTCACTGAGTGACGGAATGACAATAAGGATTTAATAAAATGTGGAAAAAAATACTCGCAAGTTGCTTGCTGGTCGTCGCATTCACAGCGCCTGTTATGGCCAGCGAAGAACCATTGAAGCTTGACTGGATTGACCTTGTTCCAGAAAAAGAGCGTAAATTGTTCGACAGTATAGGCATGCCTGCATCTGATCACAGTGGTGGCGCAGCGCAGCAGTCCAAGATTGGTAATGTTCGACCAGAACTGAACGGAAGCCAAGTTAAAATTCCGGGGTTTGTTATCCCACTTGAAGGTGATGCCGATACCGTCACCGAATTTTTATTGGTGCCATATTTTGGAGCTTGTATTCACGTGCCACCACCGCCTCCAAACCAGATCATTTACGTGAAGTTTCCGAAAGGCGCGCCTGTTCAAGAGTTGTGGGATGTCATATATGTGGTTGGAACGTTGAAAACCGAGACGATAAACCACGAACTGGCAGAAACGGCTTACGTTATTGAGGGATCAGAAATAGAAGCCTACGACGATATGTAATTTAAGTCGTCGATAAGCCTCGCTACACCTAAGGCGTCACACTGGCGCCTTTTTTAGCTTTGTGCTACACGATATAACGAGATAAATACGCTAATACGCCCACATAAATAACCAAAAGAAACGCTATCGACAGGTGCTTTTTGAGTTTACCTGCTTCTGAGAACTTCATAGCCCCTCCAAAATAACGATAACAATTTTAACAACTCATTATCATTTTGAATAGCCCTATTCGTTCAAAAACTGAGAACTCCTGTCTGGTCGCTTGGTCAGATAAGGTGTAAATTTAAACGTGCGAACCGCGCAGTTCTTGGTAGGAAAACGAATGGCAGACCCGACAAAGCAACCTGTTGTCATCGAACATCAGTCAGACACAAAAAAAAATACGCAACAAGAAAAGAAACAAGGCTACATAAAAGACAGTGCTAGTAAGGTAAAAACCATAGCCCAAATACACGGTCTTGACGCCTTACTGCAAACCGAACCGCCAGCCAAATCTGCGTTTGAAAGAGCCCAATTGCGAGAGCAAAGACGCCAAGAACAGCGACAAAAAAACTTAGAACAGATTTTAAAATTAGCGCACAGTTCATGCCGAGATGAGACAGCGGGAGAGCCAGACCAAGATTGGTTGCATCGATTTTTTGAGATGGCTCAAGACATCCATAACAGCGCGATGCAAAAGCTATGGGCTCAAGTGATGAAGCGTGAAGTGACAAATCCGGGCTCAACGTCCATGAAAGCGTTGAAAACCCTCAAAGATATGTCACCAAAGGAAGCACAAACTCTGCAAAGAGCCGCCTCTTTAGCGTGCAGTTTTGGAGGGGATCACAGCAGAAAACTGCTGATTGGTTACAAAGCGCAAGGAGGCATATTTAGCTTCGGCAAGCGAGACGTCGCCAACAGCCTAAATATGGGAAGTTTTCAACTGCCGTATTCAAGCTTGTTGCTCTTAATTGAATTAGGGCTGCTGCACAGTGCCGAACTTGAATCTGGCGAAATTAGTATCGAGACACCGTTGGTCCTCACCTACCAAGGTAAAAACTTGTCGCTGCACGTAAACAGTAAAGGTGTCCGCCTTTTATATTACCGCTTCACACCCACAGGCAATGAGCTCTGCACCTTGCTCGGAAACAAACCACATGCCGAATACTACGAGCAAATGCTTGCACTGTTAAATCATAGATTTAGTGTCCATAGTGAAGCTAAAAGTACGGTTCATCATACTGTCTAGCCAGTTGGAGAAGCATTTGACCACCTATGATCCAAATACTTCTCCAGCCGCTCAAAGAGCTTTAGGTCACCTATGATCTAAATGATTTTTATCGGATCACACCGCGTTGTTTAAGATCGATTAAGCACAAATCCACCAGCTCATCGACACTCTTTTCTCCCGCGGGCAAATCGATTTCAGGGTTCTCTGGCGCTTGATATTCCGAATCAATACCAGTGAAATTAGGAATCTCTCCCGCACGGGCTTTACGGTATAAACCCTTAGGATCTCGACCTTCGCAAACCTCTAGAGATGCATTGACATACACTTCGATAAACTCGCCTTCTGGCAATAAATCGCGCACTAACTTCCGCTCTGCACGATGCGGTGAAATAAACGCCGACAGAACAATTAAACCCGCATCTGCCATCAACTTCGCCAGTTCACCAATGCGACGAATGTTCTCGCGACGGTCCTGTTCAGAAAAACCTAAATCGCTACACAAACCATGTCGTACATTGTCACCATCCAATAAATAGGTGTGGTAACCCAATGCTGCAAGGCGATTTTCCAACGCCCCAGCTACGGTTGATTTACCCGCTCCAGATAAACCAGTGAACCACAATACGGCAGGTTTTTGCTTCTTTAATTCAGCACGAAACTGTTTATCAACCGAATGCTGGTGCCAAACAATGTTTTCATCTTTTACCGTCGTTTCGGCAGTCATAACGTATCCTTGTAAATATCGGAATTAAAACGGGAAAAAGACCGGGATCAAAGTAAGTACTAATACAGAGTACACAATCGAAATTGGCACTCCAATTCTCACGTAGTCGGTCAATTTGTAATTTCCTACGCTGTACACCAGCAGGTTAGTTTGGTAACCGTAGGGAGAGATAAAGCTCGCACTCGCGCCGAACAAAACCGCCATGATGAATGGCATCGGATCCACGCCATAACCCACCGCCATGCTATAGCCGATAGGAAAAGAAAGCGCAGCCGCGGCATTGTTTGTCACCAATTCAGTGAGTACCAATGTCATGATATAAGTCGCCACCAAGGCACCAAATACTCCCCAGCCATTAAACGCTTCAATAAACATCACTCCCATTCTTTCTGACAATCCAGAAGAGATCATCAGTTGAGCAATAGACAAAGCGGAACCGACAATCACGACGATATCGATCGGAAAACGGCGGCGCAGTTCTGAAATCTGCACAATACCAAACGCAATAAGCGCGATAAGGTACGCAGCTAGACCTTTAATAATTGGCACTAACTCTAATAGAGCGCATCCAATTACGGCTGCAAAGCCCAGTAATACAATGGAAGACTTATTGGTATCAAGCCGAGCGCTAGAGTCCAAGTCATGCACTAAGACAAACTCTTTACGATGAGCTCGGCGTTCAGACTCAAAACGCTTGCCTGGAACCAGAACTAACGTGTCCCCTGGCGCTAAGGTAATACTACCCAAGCCACCTTCTAGGCGTTCGTGGCCTCGGCGAATCGCCACAACAACGGCATCGAATCGGTCGCGGAATCGGCTCTCTTTGAGGGTTTTGTAGCAAAATGTCGCCGACGAGCTCACCACAACTTCGATAAAGTTTTGCCCATTTAAGTGCTGCTGACCAAACAACTTGAGGCCCGGAATTTCTTGCAGGGTCGCGACGCTCTCAACATCGCCACAAAATAACAGGCGGTCTTTTGCATTGAGCACAAAATCCGGTCCCACAGAAGAAACAGTAACACCATCGCGCACCACTTCTGCAAGAAACAGTTTGCGCAGAGCACGTAAATTATTCTCGCTGATCGTACGCCCAACTAGCGGTGAGCCTGGCTCAACGCGAGACTCAAGAAAGTAAGGTAAATCTTCTTGGTTTTGATCATCATAATTCGGTAGCAAGTAGCTGAGCGGGATAAGAATCAGCATCCCTCCCACCAGCACAGCCAAACCTATCATCGTAGGTGTAAAAAAGCTCAGGCTCGGTAAGCCTGCGTCTTCGACAAAGCTGTTGATGATTAAGTTAGTCGACGTACCAATCAAAGTTAACGTGCCACCAAAAATGGCGGCGTAAGACAAGGGAATAAGTAATTTCGAAGGTGCATGCTGCTGATTACGCTTAATCGCCCCAATCAATGAGACAACCACAGCGGTATTATTCGTAAATGAAGAAAGCAAGGCGGTCGACACACCGAGCTTAGCAATCACGCTGCCTAACTGACCCTCAGAGATACTTCGGCTCACCCAACTGATCAGCAGTGTTTTTTCTAGAGCACAGGATGCAAGAATCAATAGAACCAGGGTTAACAATGAAGAGTTGGTAAAATTGGATGCGATAGTGGCTGAATCCATCATCCCAGCCATGAATGCAATAAAAGCGGCACCCGCAAAGACGTAACTAGGCTTAATTTTCGTGACAAGCAAGCAAGTGATAATGCCAAGCAAAATCGCTAACACAAACCCTTGTTCCCACATAGCCTTTCCTTACCAAATAGCCCTAAAGGGCACAACAACGACTCATTTATCCATGAAACACCGACAAACGAGTAAACAGACAAAAATCAGCGCAAGCGAAAAGAACATCAGAATGCTCGGTTTTCTTGGGCTCCACCGAAGCATTCTGGTATTAGGAGAATACCTAACGACATTTCGCAATTCAGTTAGGTAGCGACGCCCCAAGTACAACAGCAGACAGAGCCTGAAATTATCGTACTTGGGTAAGCCAGTTACTTTTTCAGAAACTGGCTGACGTCTTTTGCTTCCCAGTGTGGGAAGTGTTTACGGACAAGCGCATTAAGCTCAACTTCAAACGCAGAGATGTCCGTCAAATCGCGCTCAACCACGGCGAGGCTCTCTTTAACCATGCCGGCACCAACCGTCACGTTTGTCAGACGATCGATAATGATAAAGCCACCGGTATCTGCACAGTCTTGATAATTGTCCAGCGCGACTGACTCATTAAGAGACCATTCACACAAACCAATACCATTCAATGGCAGCTCTGCCGAGCTATGAGTCGAGAGATTATTAATGTCATATTGATGACGAATCGCTTCAACATGACCTACGGTTTTCTTACCTGCGATTTTGATGTCATAGTCACGACCCGGTTGCAGGGGTTGCTCTGTCATCCACACCACATCGGCAAGCAAATGGTTTGTGGTTTCCACTTGAGCATTATCTAGAACAATCAAATCGCCACGGCTAATATCGATCTCATCGCTTAGCGTCAGAGTGACAGCTAATCCGGCACGAGCTTCTTCGATATCACCATCAAAGGTCACAATACGTGCCACTGTTGACGTTTTACCCGATGGCAATGCTTTAATGGCATCACCGACTTTGATCGAACCAGAAGAAATGGTCCCCGCAAAACCACGGAAATCGAGGTTAGGACGATTAACGTATTGCACAGGGAAGCGGAATTCACCCGCGCCTTTTTCTTGATCCACATCGACCGTTTCAAGAAGCTCAAGCAATGATGGGCCTTTAAACCAAGTCAGGTTTTGGCCTTTATCCACCACATTGTCCCCTTCAAGCGCTGAGATCGGGATGATTTGAATATCAATATCCCCTGTCAGATTCTCAGAGAACTTCAGATACTCATCGCGGATCTCTTCAAAGCGCTCTTGGGAGTAATCCACTAAGTCCATCTTGTTGATCGCCACAACAAAGTGCTTCAAACCCAACAGGTTGGAAATGAAAGAGTGACGACGAGTTTGATCGAGAATGCCCTTACGTGCATCAACCAGAATCACAGCTAAGTCACATGTCGATGCGCCTGTAGCCATGTTACGTGTGTACTGCTCGTGTCCAGGAGTATCTGCAATGATGAATTTACGTTTCTGCGTCGAGAAATAGCGGTAAGCCACATCAATCGTGATCCCCTGCTCTCGCTCAGCTTGTAAGCCATCGACCAACAACGCAAGGTCGGGCTTTTCACCCGTGGTACCCACACGTTGGCTGTCTGAATGCACTGCCGCTAGCTGATCTTCATAAATTTGTTTTGAGTCATGGAGTAAGCGACCGATTAATGTACTTTTACCGTCATCCACCGAGCCACAAGTCAAGAATCTAAGTAACGACTTGTACTGGTGTTGTGTTAAATAGCCTTCGATACCAAGCTCGGCTAATTGAGCTTCAACTGCACTGTTCATTATCTTTCCTTAGATCCTTTAGAAGTAACCTTGACGTTTCTTAAGCTCCATCGATCCTGACTGATCGTGGTCGATCGCTCGGCCTTGGCGCTCACTCGACGTTGCCACCAGCATCTCTTCAATAATGCCAGTTAAAGTGTTCGCTTCAGACTCAATGGCCCCGGTCAATGGATAACAACCAAGGGTACGGAAGCGCACACTCTTCTCTTCAATCACTTCACCCGGTTGAAGCTCCATACGATCATCATCAACCATGATCAGCATGCCATCGCGTTCAACAACTGGGCGTTTGTCCGCGAGGTAAAGCGGCACGATCTCGATGTTTTCTAAATAGATGTATTGCCAGATATCAAGCTCAGTCCAGTTAGACAGCGGGAATACACGAATGCTCTCACCCTTATTAACCTGACCGTTGTACGTCTTCCATAGCTCAGGACGTTGGTTTTTAGGGTCCCATGTATGGTTCTTATCGCGGAATGAATACACGCGCTCTTTCGCCCGTGATTTCTCTTCATCACGGCGCGCGCCACCAAAGGCCGCATCAAAACCGTACTTGTTCAGCGCTTGTTTTAAGCCTTGAGTCTTCATGATGTCAGTGTGCTTAGAAGAACCATGAACAAACGGACTACAGCCCATGGCTAGACCTTCTGGATTCTTATGTACCAAAAGCTCAAAACCGTATTTGGCCGCGGTGCGATCACGAAATTCAATCATCTCGCGGAACTTCCAATCGGTGTCGACATGCAGCAATGGAAATGGAATCTTACCTGGGTAAAAAGCTTTACGCGCTAGGTGCAGCATCACTGATGAGTCTTTACCAATCGAATACATCATGACTGGGTTATCAAACTCAGCCGCAACTTCACGGATGATGTGGATACTCTCCGCTTCGAGTTGTTTAAGGTGAGTTAAACGTTGTTGGTCCATGTTTTGTATTTCCTTTTTAAGCTTGAAGGCGCATTACGTCTCTAATCTTTGGTCTGAAATTATATGGAGTTGGCAATAGCACTTTTGTTGAATTCAGTACTAGACAAAAACCAGTCTAACTTTTGAGACAGTCGCACTACCTCTCCGACAACAATCAAAGATGGCGACTGTGCTTCCTTCGATAAATCAGAGAGTTGGGAGAGTTCTCCCGTAAATACTTTTTGTTGAATCTGCGTGCCACGCTCAATAATGGCAATCGGAGTCGACGCTGAACGGCCATGCTTAATGAGTTGATTCTGAATATAGTGTGATTTCATCAGCCCCATGTAGATCACTAAAGTCTGATTCCCACGCGCCAACGTGGACCAATCCATCTCATCACTTTCTTCTTTCAAGTGGCCAGTCACAAAGATGGCCGATTGCGCATACTCACGATGAGTCAGTGGAATACCAGCATAAGCGGTTGCGCCAGCTGCTGCGGTAATGCCAGGGACAACTTGAAAACGAATGCCAGCATCAGCAAGCACTTCTAACTCTTCACCACCACGACCGAATACAAACGGATCACCACCTTTAATGCGCACTACTTTGTAGCCCTGCTTGGCAAAATCCACCAAAAGCTGATTCGTCTTCTCCTGCGGCACACTGTGATGCCCAGCTCGCTTCCCAACGCACACTAAAATCGTATCGCTTGGAATCAATGCCATGATTTCTTCAGACACCAAGTAGTCGTACAAAACCACGTCAGCTTGCTGCAAGCAGTTCAGTGCTTTCACCGTCAGAAGTTCAGGATCGCCTGGTCCTGCACCTACTAAGGCGACTTCACCAGGCTGTAGCGATTGCTTTGCAAAACGAGTAATACCAGCGACTGGGTTGTCAGAAACTAACCGGGGCTTTGGTTTAGGAAAAGAAGTGACTGAATCGTTCGTTGCCATGTGCTTGCTCATCGTCCATTGATATCGTTATGCAAGCATTATGGCGGGGCGTTTATATTACCTGAAATTCTAAAATTTCATTTTTTATTCAAAAATCTGCTAAGAAGTTTTT
>NZ_JAWOTT010000008.1:0-168909 GCF_033338995.1 Vibrio sp. Vb0304 | reverse complement strand
CGTTTCAACCACGCAATCAGCAACTTGGACAACATTAACGAGAACGTGAATGCGTCGAAGAGCCGTATCAAAGATACAGATTTCGCGAAAGAAACGACGGCAATGACCAAATCACAAATTCTATCGCAAGCGTCAAGCTCAATTCTAGCGCAAGCGAAACAAGCGCCTAACTCAGCGCTAAGTCTGCTAGGTTAATCAATTTAACAAAGCAAGAAACCAAAGCCAGGCTCATCCCTGGCTTTTTGCTTATTGGCTATAACGATTCAGATGTGTCCTGACAGTATGTTCGATAAGGCATTCATATCGATTAGATGATCTCTTTAAATTCCAATGTTTCTGCGATGGTGGCGCAGAGACACCTGAGTCAAGCAACTGCGCAAAATGTTGAGTCACAACGCAACCTAACTTCGGGGTTTCGAATCAACTCGGCGAGCGATGATGCGGCAGGTTTACAGATATCGAATACTCTCCATGTACAAACGAGAGGGCTTGATGTCGCCTTAAGAAATGCGCACGACGCTTTTTCTGTTGCTCAAACAGCGGAGGGAGCATTGCACGAAAGCAGTGACATATTGCAACGCTTACGCTCTCTGGGGCTTCAAGCAGCAAACGGCAGTTATGACTCAAGTGATCGGCAAAGTATTCAATATGAGGTCGTAGCGCTGCAAGATGAGCTTGATCGTGTCGCGATCACGACAACATTTGCGGATAAAAACCTGTTTGATGGATCTTACGGTTCACAAAGTTTCCATATTGGCGCGAACGCTAATTCAATCTCTTTGACGTTACGTAACATGCGTAGCCATATCCCAGAGATGGGAGGGCAGCATTATGTTGGTGATGCGGTCGATAAAGATTGGCGAGTCACTAAAGATAACCAAACCCTAAAAGTCGAATACCAAGACAGTAAAGGGCAAACCCAAACGGAATCCATTGGACTCAAATTGGGTGACCGTATAGAACAGGTCGCCACTTACATCAATGCTCAACAATCGATAGTGAATGCTTCAGTAACGGAAAACAACGAACTGCAATTCTTCGCTTCTACGATGAAGGCGCCAGAGGGTGTGGTTCTCGATGGGAGTTTAGCGGATGAGCTTGATGTGAGCGCTGGTCAATTAGTCACAATGGATGACATCGATATGTCGACGGCAGGTAAGGCGCAGCTTTCAATTGGGGTGATTGATGCAGCAATTAAGTATGTTGATTCGCACCGGAGTGAAATTGGCAGCTTTCAGAACCGTGTAAACGGCTCGATGGATAACTTAAATACTGTGAATCGGAGTGTTACAGAATCCAAGAGTCGAATAAGAGATACAGACTTCGCAAGAGAATCTACGGAAATGGTGCGTTCTCAAGTGCTCCAAGATGCGACAACTGCATTACTCGCTCAAGCGAAGCAAAGGCCGAGCTCAGCACTAGGCTTGCTCAGTTGAACGTGTTTCAGCGATGCACATCGCTCAGAAAAAAGTCAGATAATAAAAAACGCTGCCAATGGCAGCGTTTTTTTCGTGTTCGATTAAGTAAAAATTACTTAGTTACACGTAGAACTGGAGTTTCACCAACAGTTACAGAACCAGAAAGCTTGTTTAGCTCTTTGATTTCGTCCATGTTAGAGATAACAACTGGAGTTAGCGTTGACTTCGCTTTCTCTTCTAGAAGAGCTAGATCGAATTCAATTACAGTGTCGCCAGCTTTAACAGTTTGACCTTCTTCAGCGATACGCGTGAAGCCTTCGCCTTTTAGTTCAACTGTGTCGATACCGAAGTGAACGAAAAGCTCAACACCGTCGTCAGACTCGATAGAGAACGCGTGGTTAGTTTCGAAGATCTTACCGATAGTACCGTTTACAGGAGCTACCATTTTGTTGCCTGCTGGCTTGATAGCAATACCGTCACCAACGATTTTCTCAGCGAAAACAACATCTGGCACGTCTTCGATGTTTACAATCTCACCAGAAAGTGGCGCGATGATTTCGATAGCACCAGCGTCAGCGCTGTCATCAGATACAAGCTTCTTAAGTTTGTCAAACAGACCCATTGTGTCATGCTCCTAAGGTTTGGTTTTATTCTGTCGAATTATAGTATACCAATATAGCTCATTAGACGACTTTTTTCGCCGTCTAATGGCCATTAAGTATTGAATTACTTGGTACTACCGATTACTGAGCTTTCTCAGCAATAAACTTTTCTACCACGGCTTCGATTTCTTCTGCTGTCGGTAGAGAAAGGGCTTCTTCAGCCATTGCTTTCACTTCTGCGAAGTTAGAGTTACGAACTACTTTCTTCACTTTAGGGATAGAGATACCGCTCATTGAGAACTCGTCCAGACCCATACCTAGAAGTAGAAGTGTTGCACGCTCGTCACCTGCAAGTTCACCACACATACCAGTCCATTTACCTTCTGCGTGAGAAGCGTCGATAACTTGCTTGATCACAGTAAGTACAGCAGGTGATAGTGGGTTGTATAGGTGAGAAATCATCTCGTTACCACGGTCAACCGCTAGCGTGTACTGAGTTAGGTCGTTTGTACCGATAGAGAAGAAAGACACTTCCTTCGCTAAGTGGTGTGCGATCGCAGCAGCAGCAGGAGTTTCAACCATAACACCGATTTCGATGTTTTCGTCGAACGCGTGGCCTTCAGCGCGTAGCTCTTCTTTGTACTCTTCGATCGCTTTCTTAAGCTCACGGATTTCTTCGACAGAGATGATCATTGGGAACATGATACGCAGTTTGCCGTGTGCAGAAGCACGTAGGATGCCACGTAGCTGATCACGAAGGATTTCACGACGATCTAGACTGATACGTACAGCGCGCCAGCCTAGGAATGGGTTCATCTCTTTTGGAAGATCCATGTATGGGAGATCTTTATCGCCGCCGATATCCATAGTACGGATGATCACAGCTTGACCGTTCATTGCTTCCGCAACTTCTTTGTACGCTTGGTACTGTTCTTCTTCAGTTGGTAGCGCAGTACGGTCCATAAATAGGAATTCAGTACGGTACAGACCAACACCTTCACCGCCGTTACGAAGGATACCGTCACAGTCTTTCACTGTACCGATGTTACCGCAAACTTCTACACGGTGACCGTCAGTCGTTTCTGCGTGTAGGTCTTTCAGTTTCGCTAGCTCTTCTTTTTCAGCTAGGAATGCTGCTTTAACCGCTTTCGCTTCTTCTAGCTCAGCTTCTGATGGGTTAACAACAATCTTGTTGTTCATTGCGTCAAGAATCAGCATGTCGCCATTCTTAACTTTCTTCGTGATGTCGTTAGTACCAACGATAGCTGGAAGCTCAAGTGAGCGAGCCATGATTGAAGTGTGAGATGTACGACCGCCGATATCACAAGCAAAACCAAGCACGTAGTCTAGGTTGATTTGTGCAGTTTCAGATGGCGTTAGGTCGTAAGCAACAAGAATTACTTCTTCGTTGATATCGCTAAGCGAAACAATGTTGATGCCTAGTGCGTTCTTAACAAAACGAGAACCGATATCGCGGATGTCAGTTGCACGCTCTTTTAAGTATTCGTCGTCTAGAGACTCAAGAGCACATGCTTGCTCTTCGATCACTGAGTGGATAGCGTGATCAGCAGTCATCTTGTCGTTTTTGATAAGTGCTAGGATTTCCTCTTCTAGCTCTTCGTCTTCAAGAAGCATGATGTGACCTTCAAAGATCGCTTCTTTTTCTTCGCCAAACGTTTCAAGCGCTTTTTGCTTGATAGTTTCTAGCTGAGCTGCAGATTTGTTACGAGCGTCAAAGAAACGCTGAACTTCAGCTTCTACTTGATCGTCAGAAATAGTGTTTGTGTTTAGGACAATTTCATCTTCTTGAAGTAGTAGTGCTTTACCGATTGCAATACCAGGAGATGCTAGGATGCCTGAAATCATAGCCTTACCTTAAGTTTGGTCAACTTTATAAAACGGGAGAATAATGGGTGCGCTAACGAATAGTTTTAGCTTAGTTTTGAGCCTATTTCCAACGAAGCCATTTTGCTTTCACAAAATGGCTTCTGGAGTAGGAGACCGGATTAGTGTAGTTGGTCCATTAGAGCAACTAGGTGGTCAACTGCTTGCTGAGCTTGTGGGCCTTCAGCAGAAATAGTAACTTGAGTACCTTTTACTAGGCCTAGTGTTTGTAGTTTGAACAGGCTCTTAGCGCTAGCGCTTTTACCGTTAGAAGTCACAGTGATGTCTGCGTCGAATGCTTTCGCTTCTTTAACAAACTGTGCAGCTGGACGAGTGTGAAGGCCGTTTTCTGCTGTGATTTCTACTTGCTTCTCGTACATGTGATATACCCCAATAAATGTATTTTTTTGTTAGTTTGTGACCAGATTTTAGCTTAACTGCTTTACATCTTGTGCGCTAGCACGGGAAGAGTTCAAAGCGCGTCAGTTCTGATACTAGTCAAAAGTTTGGTAACTACGCAACTGTTTGCGTGCGTAATCACTTTGAAACCTTTTTGTGTTCTGCTTCTTTATTTTGAAGCTAGAAATAAAACACCCTGATATTACCAAAGGTAGGGCAGGGATCAACAAAAAAGCCCCTAAACGGGGCTTTTTTAAACTAAAAATTGATTTGAACACATATTATTGTTGGTTCTCTTTTTCGGTAAAGATACCTGCAAAGAGTGCTGTACTTAGGTAACGCTCACCGGAACTTGGCAAGACAGTTACAATTGTTTTTCCTTCAAATTCAGGTAGTTCCGCAAGTCGGTTCGCTGCAACAACCGCTGCGCCAGATGAGATACCAGCTAGGATACCTTCCTCTTCCATTAGGCGACGAGCCATCTCAATCGCTTCTTCTGAGGTAACTTGCTCAACACGGTCAATAATGTCTAAATCGAGGTTACCAGGGATGAAACCAGCACCGATACCTTGAATTTTGTGTGGGGCAGGTTGGATTTCTTCGCCAGCAAGTGCTTGTGCAATAACCGGAGACTCTGCTGGCTCAACTGCAACAGAAGTGATGGCTTTGCCTTTTTCACCTTTGATGTAACGGCTTGTACCTGTGATAGTACCGCCCGTACCAACACCAGCAACGAATACGTCGATTTCACCGTCTGTCGCTTCCCAAATCTCAGGGCCCGTAGTCTTTTCGTGGATTTCTGGGTTCGCTGGGTTGTCAAATTGTTGAAGAAGTAGGTACTTCTCAGGGTTGCTTGCTACGATTTCTTCTGCTTTAGCAATCGCCCCTTTCATGCCTTTCGCCGCTTCAGTCAGCTCAAGGTTCGCGCCTAGTGCTTTTAGTAGCTTACGGCGTTCTAGGCTCATTGATTCAGGCATGGTCAATGTTAGCTTGTAACCGCGAGCAGCCGCTACGAATGCTAGAGCAACACCTGTGTTACCACTGGTAGGTTCTACAAGCTCTACACCTGGCTTAAGAAGGCCCGCTTTCTCTGCTTCCCAAATCATGTTTGCACCGATACGGCACTTAACACTGAAGCTAGGGTTACGCGCTTCAATTTTCGCGAGAACTTTGCCTTTACTTACTTTGTTTAGACGAACGAGAGGTGTATTACCAATAGTAAGAGAGTTATCTTCGTAGATTTTGCTCATAGTGATGTTCCTTCATTACACGTTGTGTGAATATGGATAGAAGAATATGCGGTATGAAAAAAAGGGAAAAGGATTAAAAAGTTATATCTTATTAGGTTGGCCCAGAACTTGATAAAAGAAAAGGGAAAAGCTGGCGCTGATCCCTTTCCTTAATCTCTAATCGACTATCGTTGGTGCTTAAACTCCGCGACCCACATAGCGGTTGCACCACATATTGCTACAGGCATGACAATGAGGTTCAAAATTGGGATCGTCGTAAATACAGACACCAATACCCCAAAGCCATAGGCCTTACCTTGCTTTTGTTTCAATTTGTAACGCATGTCGTTAAATGGGATTTTGTGGTTATCAAACGGGTAGTCACAATATTGAATCGCGAGCATCCAGGCGGTAAAGATAAACCATAAAAATGGGCCTACTGTTTGTCCAAGGGCAGGGATGAGCAATAACAGGAATAGGCCTATTGCTTTAGGTAAAATGTAAAGGAGCTTTCTCCACTCACGAGCTAAAACGCGAGGAACATCTTTCAGGACGGCAGTGAAACCATCATCATTTACTTTTTGTCCCGTTAAGTACTCTTCCACTTTTTCAGCCAAGAGGCCATTGAATGGCGCGGCGATAAAGTTCGCGAGCGTGCTGAAAAAATAGGAGAAGGTAGCGAGTATCGTTAGAGCGAGTAAAGGCCAAAGAATGTAAGTTAACCAGGATAAAAACTCAGGCAGCTGCCCAATCCAGCCTTCTATCCATATATTAAGGTTTGAAAATAGATAGAAGATGGCACCACCTACAAGCAAGATATTTGCAAGTAGAGGTAAGATGACAAAGCGCCTGATTTTAGGGGCTAGTGCCAATTGTATCCCGTATAGAAAATAACCGAACCCGGTTCTCTGCTGATTGTTTTTCTTCATGTCTATTTTGGCTTCGTGTAAATGAAAACTCATTGTACCTGTGAGGACTTTTCTTTCAAAGCCCTGACAAATGACGTCTTGTTAAGTGGAATCGTGGCAAGAATCACAACAAAAAACGGAACTTCTTGCATTAAGTTGTTCTAAATCTACATATAGTTTTGGTAAAGTAAACGTATCATTCAGATTTATTGCACTTGGGTTGCTGCTCAAGGAACTGCGAGTAGTAAAAACAAGTATATTGAGAGTAAATAATGCAGGAATTGCGATTCGTACTCATTGTTGTTGGCGCATTAGCCATCGCGGCATTACTGTTTCATGGTTTATGGAGCAGTAAAAAAGAAGGCAAAGCAAAGTTTGGTAACAAGCCACTTGGTAAGCTGGATGTTGACCAAGAAGACAAAAATGATCTTGTTGAGAAAGAACGAGACTTCGCTCCCGCTCCTGAAGATGACTTTGAGATCATTCGCAAAGATCGCAAAGAACCAGATTTTGGGATGGCGAGTTCTTTCGACAACAAGTTTGAATCTGACCCGTTATTCGGTGGTCCATCTGAAGTCAAACAGACGCAGCAGGAGCCGGATGACATCCCTTCATTTGTTGCAGAAAAAGATAAAGAAGAGGACGTTGAGCCTGTTGTTCAAGCAACAGTAGCTGAAGAGCCATTCCAGCCTGCTGTGGAAGAAGAAGTTATTCCCGCCGCGTTTGATATTACGGAGAAAGAACAGCAAGTCGAAACGGTTAGTGAGCCTGTCGTTGCAGAGCCTAAGGAAGAGCCAAAGCCAGAACCTGAAATGCAAGTGATTGTATTGAATGTGCACTGTGCTGGTGAAGAGCCATTTGTTGGTACTGCTTTATTTGAAAGTATGCAACAAAACGGTCTAATTTATGGCGAGATGGATATTTTCCATCGTCATGTCGACTTGTCCGGTAACGGCAAAGTGCTGTTTAGCGTCGCTAATATGATGCACCCTGGTACGTTTGAACATGCTGATCCTGCTGAGTTTACAACGAAGGGTATTTCATTCTTCATGACATTGCCTTGTTATGGCGAGGCTGAACAGAACTTCAACTTAATGCTCCGAACTGCGCAGCAAATTGCTGATGACTTAGGTGGTAACGTACTTGATGACCAGCGCAACTTAATGACGCCAGATCGTTTAGCATCTTATCGACGTCAAATAGTTGAGTTTAATGCCGCTAACGCATAATCTTAACAGCAAATAATAATAGGGCTCCGGATGGAGCCCTTTTTCTTGGATTTCCCAACCTCACCGATTGAAAATACACGGGGCTTTACTATGTCTGAATCAGTACTTCAGCGACTAGAAGAACTAAAAGAGTCGTTGCATTACCACGCTGTGCGTTACTACGTGGAAGATAACCCAGAGATCCCTGATGCCGAGTACGACCGTTTAATGCGAGAGTTACTGGATATTGAAGCTGAGAACCCTGACTTAATAACCGTAGACTCGCCAAGCCAACGTGTCGGTGGGCAACCTCTCTCTGCGTTTAGCCAAGTGACACATGAAGTACCGATGCTTTCGCTTGATAACGCGTTTGATGATAGTGAACTCGATAGTTTCCACAAGCGCGCACAAGAGCGCGTGGGCAGCCAGAGTGTGAAAGAATACTGTTGTGAGCCTAAATTGGATGGACTCGCCGTAAGTTTGTTATATGAGAATGGCGTTTTAGTTCAGGCGGCCACTCGAGGCGATGGTACTACGGGTGAAAACATCACAGAGAATGTGCGTACGATTAAAGCTATTCCTTTAAAACTCAGAGGTAATGACTGGCCAAATCGTCTTGAAGTTCGTGGTGAAGTCTTTATGCCGAAAGCTGGGTTTGAAAAGCTCAATGAATTAGCAAGGAAGAAAGGCGAGAAAATCTTTGTTAATCCACGTAACGCTGCGGCAGGTAGCTTACGACAATTGGATTCACGTATTACGGCTTCTCGTCCGCTTAGCTTCTATGCATACAGTGTAGGCGTGGTGCAAGGTGCAGAATTGGCAGCAAGTCATTACGAACGCTTTTTGCAAATCAAATCTTGGGGACTGCCAATGTGTCCGGAAACTAAGCGAGTTGAAAGCTTGGCGGATGTAAAAGCTTACTACCAAGATATATTGCAGCGTCGTGATGCCCTCCCTTATGAGATCGATGGTGTCGTTATTAAAATTGACGATATTGCCGTGCAAGAGCGTCTGGGTTTTGTTGCTCGCGCTCCACGTTGGGCGATTGCCTACAAATTTCCAGCTCAGGAAGAAATGACGACACTGAATGAAGTGGAGTTCCAAGTCGGTCGCACTGGTGCGATTACACCTGTTGCTAAACTAGAGCCTGTATTTGTTGGTGGGGTAACGGTAAGTAATGCGACGCTTCATAACGCAGATGAGATAGAACGTCTGCAAGTCAAGATTGGTGATCACGTTGTGATCCGCCGTGCTGGCGATGTTATTCCGCAAGTCGTTTCTGTCATCAAAGAGCGCCGACCAGAAACAGCTCGAGATATTGTTTTCCCAACTCAGTGTCCTGTTTGTGGTTCGCATGTTGAGCGGATCGAAGGAGAAGCGGTAACACGTTGTATGGGGGGCTTAGTTTGCCAAGCCCAACGCAAACAAGCGCTAAAACACTTTGTTTCTCGTAAAGCGTTAGACGTTGACGGTTTAGGCGATAAAGTGATCGAGCAGCTTGTTGATCGTGAGATGGTGAAAACTCCTGCTGACTTATTTAAGTTATCAGCGGGGATTTTAACCGTACTAGATCGCATGGGGCCAAAGTCTGCGCAGAATATTGTGAATGCGTTAGAAAAATCCAAAGAAACAACTTTACCTCGGTTTTTGTATTCACTGGGGATCCGTGAAGTTGGCGAGGCAACCGCAGCAAACTTAGCAATGCACTTTAAAACGTTGGGAGCGATCCAAAATGCTACCGAAGAGCAGTTGATTGAAGTGCAAGACATCGGTGCTGTGGTTGCTCAACATATTACGACTTTCTTTAGTGAAGAACAGAACCAAGCGGTGGTTAAAGATTTGCTTGAACAAGGAATTCATTGGCCAGAGATTAATACTACTGAGCAGGTGGGGGAATTACCATTAGAAGGTAAAACAGTAGTATTAACGGGAACACTTTCTCAACTGGGGCGTACAGAAGCCAAAGAAGCCCTCCAAGCACTGGGGGCTAAAGTGACGGGTAGTGTTTCTAAGAAAACCGATATTTTGTTTGCTGGTGAAAATGCAGGTTCGAAGCTCGCAAAGGCACAAGAACTGGGTATCGAAATTAAAACAGAACAAGACTTACTCGAATTGATGAATTAAGTCTTCTCAAAAAAGCTAAAAAATAACTAAAAGCCCCGTATGGTAAGCATGCGGGGCTTTTTCTTGTCCATAATTAAGTGTTTTTTTATTGAGTAATTGATGCCTTTGTTCTTTTCAGTGATCAAGATCGAACCTTGGGTTATTGGTTTTTTTGGCTTTTTTAGTCTGCGAGTGACTTCAAGTTGATACTTTCAGGCTAAATTTAAATGTTTGATTTTAAATGATATTTTGTTGATTTGTGTTGGTGTTGTTAAAAATAAGATCTGGATCAATAAGTTATATGGAACTTTGGAGTGGCTCATATTTTTTTAGAAAAAAAATAAGTTCCATTTGGATGTTTTTAGCTGCGAAGTTAGTCTTAATCACGTGGATACACGGTGTGTATGCAGGAACTAAAAAAAGCCAAATTAGAAATAATGAGGTTTGATCAGGAATTTACTTCTCTCCTTCGGCGGCCAACTAAAGGTGAGATAGAAAAATACAGCTATATCCATTTTTAGGAGTTTTTCCATGGACAAATTTTTTAAGGTTTCAGCGTTAACCGCAGCAATGTTTGGTGTTGTTGCTGTCGCTCCAGCTACAGCGTCTACTGAAAGTGCAGCAGGTGGCGAGTACGTAGAGAAAGTGAACGAATTTATGCAAGACTCAAGTCTGAATGCATTATTCATAGTTGATACTCGTTCACGAACTCGTACAACAGGTAAGCCCGGCGGTGAAAATGGTGACCGTTGGAGTCGTCTAAACTACTCTTCTTACAACGCAATTTTAGACTTCACTTCTGGCTACCACGATGGTTGGGTGGGCGCAGATGTTGCGGCTTACTACTCTGGCGATCTTTACAACGATAGTCTTTACAATTCAAACGAAGGCTACCTATGTAACGAAATCTCAACTTGTAACAACCTAGACTGGGGTGCAGGTGATGGTCAGCAGCTTAAAGTTTACAAAGCAGCGCTGAAATTCAAAGCAAACGAAAACTTTAATGCTCGTTTCGGTATGTTACAGGCTGGTGGTAACGGTACAATCGGTAACGTTTGGAGCTTTGTACCTGGTACTTACCGTGGTTTCGAACTAAACGCTAAACTTGGTGATTTCAACCTAAGCTACTTTGGCGCAGACCAATTTACAGCACCTTGGCTGCTTCACGAAGATGATTACGCACCAGCGCTTTGGTCTGACACTTCATGGAGCTACCTACACTCTCTGGGCCTAAACGGTAACCTAACTGACAGCTTGTTTATGCAACTTGGTTTGGGTCAAGCTACTGGCGTTCAATATGCAAATGGTGTTGACTGGGGTGCAGGTCAAGTAACTAGCTACCACAACGAAACTGACAACACTTCTTACAAGGCTTACTTGAAGTACACTGTTAGTGACCGTACAACTCTAGCATTTGATTTCTACGGTGTTGACGATGATGTGAAATACGATGGTCTAGGTTTCCACACTGGTCTATCTTTGAATCAATCTTTCGGCAAGCTAGCTTGGATGTCTGAGTTGCGCTACACAGACACAGATAACCGTGCGGACTTCGTTCCTCGTACTATTCATACATATGGTATGAACAATGGTACTTGGTCTCAGTGGTGGGACGCGCTGTCTGACTGGAACAAAGCGGGTGAGCTAGCATGGTACAACCGTCTATCTTACAACCAAGGTAACGGCTGGAACTACTACCTAGGCTTTGGTTACGGTACTGGCGCTGACTCTGCAGCAAGCGGAGCATCAGGTGACTGGGATTACGAAAGCGAATACGCAGTTAACGCAACAGTATCTTACTCACTACAAAGTGGCGCGCTTAAAGGTTCTACCATTCGTTTACACGGTACAATCCTAGAACGTGATGAGTACGCAGGTGCTGGCGATGCGGATGAAACAGACTTACGTCTACAAGTTCTTATCCCTTACAGCTTCCACTAATACTTAATTAGATAATAAAAGGAGCCGCTAGGCTCCTTTTCTATTTCACTTCTCGGCCGTCGTATATTTTGCAATATAACGGTGGCAACATATGTACATTACCGTTTGGCAACTCACACTTTATCTCTGGGCCTAACGTACGACCACCGGATGCACCATTAGCATGAGTGGTTAACGGAATTATGGCAAAAGATATTACTAATAGACCAGATAAAAATCTCATAATAATCACCTTAATATAAACTTTAAATATCTACGTGCTTGTATAAACCGTGACTACGCAGAAAGGCAAGGTTGAATAGGGCTATTATATCAAACTAAGCTCTTACTTCTTTACTATTCCCATTCCCCACCTCTAAATCGACACATTTCACTTGGAATATTCGTAACGTCGCCACTTGGCATCTTACATTCGACTATAGGTCCCAAATTAGTTGTACCGCCGTTTCCGTTGTTGTAGGCAAAGGAAGAAAAAGAAAAAATACCGCACAACATTAGAAAGAGAAGCTTATTCATAGTACATCCTCTTACTTACCAAATAAAAAGCACTCAACTTAAATGCTTATGCGTTAAGTATGTATCCGAGGATAAAAAGATCAAAAAATAATTCAATAAAGTTTTATTTTTTAAAATAAATTTAGATCGATAATTTACCTAGATATATTTCTATCTTATTGATTGTCGTGTGTTGAATAATTAAATAATAGGAAATGGTAGGTAGGGTATTAATAATATTACTAATACTTATTTTTTTCTCGATTTTAATTAAGGTAATGAAATGAAAGCAGTTGTTTAGATTAAAGTAATGGAGCATGATTTGCCCCATTACTTTGGCATAAATTAATTAGAATCAGGCTCAATGATTAAAATAATACCTTCAACATCGGTGATTCTTACGCGGGTACCGGCTGGAAGTGCTTGATCCGATTGTGCGGACCATGTGGTATCGGCTACCTTGATGCGATTGAGCCCGACGGAAAAGTCTTCTTCAAGGATAAGAGTACGCCCAATTAACTGCTTGTACTTTTGGTTCAGATCTCTTTCTTGGTCTTCTTGCTTGTCTTTAGACCATTGTCGTCGCCACCAAAGCCAGGTGGTGATTAAGCTGAAGCTTGCAAAGCAAAGCCATTGCAATTGCCAGCTCATTGGCAAAACGGTCATGAGTGCTCCAACGATAAGTGCAGACATCCCGAGCCAGAGAAAATACCCTGCGGTACCAAGTAGCTCAACTGCTAAAAGAGCAAAGCCAAACGCTAGCCAATGCCAGAAAGAGATACCTTCCAACAAACTAAAAAAGTCCATAAATTATTCTTTATCTTGCTGTTTAAACATTTCTGCTATCCCTGCAACCGAGCCCATTAGTCCGGTTGCTTCTAATGGAAGCATAATGATTTTACCATTTTCGGCTTGACCAATGCTCTTGATCGCTTCGGTATAACCCTGTGCAATGAAGTAATTGACGGCTTGCATGTCACCTTTTGCAATGGCTTCGGAAACCATGTAAGTCGCTTTTGCTTCTGCTTGCGCGGCACGCTCACGTGCTTCTGCATGGAGAATAGCAGACTGCTTTTCGCCTTCAGCTTTTAATATCTCTGATTGTTTATGACCTTCGGCCTTTAATATCTCAGCTTGGCGAACCCCTTCTGCTTCAAGAATTTCCGCACGCTTATTACGCTCGGCTTTCATTTGCGCATTCATTGCAGCGGTCAGATCGGCTGGTGGCTGGACATCTTTAATCTCAATTCGTGTGACTTTTACGCCCCAAGGGTTTGTTGCTTGGTCAACAATCGCCAACAGCTTAGAGTTGATCATGTCGCGTTGGCTCAGCATTTCGTCCAGTTCCATTGAACCTAAAACGGTACGAATGTTCGTAAGGGTCAAGTTTCTAATAGCGTGTTCTAAGTCGTTGACTTCATAAGCCGCTTTTGCAGCATCGATCACTTGAACAAATCCGACAGCGTCAATAACCACGTTAGCGTTATCTTTTGAAATGACCTCTTGCGCAGGAATATCGAGAACGCGCTCCATCATGTTTACTTTTTGACCAACTTTATCAACGAATGGAATGATCAAGTTTAAACCCGGCTTTAATGTGTGGGTGTAGCGTCCGAAGCGTTCAACTGTCCAGTTGTTTCCTTGCGGAACCGTTTTAATGGCTGAAGATAAGATAACGACAGCAAGAACGACGAAAATACCGATGGTGATCAGTGAATCAATTGGCATGAGTTATTCCCTTAAGTGCATAATATTCGATCCATTTTTACCTATTTATAGACAATAGACAATTGAAGTTCTGAGACCTTTGAGAGGTTATTGGTTTTTTATATGACAAAGGCCGGAAACACCGGCCTTTGTCATTGCATGGTTTTACTCTCGCTATTTTGCGGGGTATTCAATCCAACTTGAACCATCAAGAGAAACATAATATTTCCCTTGTACTTCAATCACAGTAGAGCCTGAGTTCTGCGCGACAACTCGTGTTTCTGGTAGGTTCTCTGTCAATATTGAAGGGCTAAACGTCTTACTTTGATAAATGTTTTTATCCAGGATATTCGAAACGAGCTGCGACAATGCCAGATAGCTAGATGGCTCGCTTACGTGTTCGGTGTCGCCCTGACGCTGAATTCCTTCTCCGAAGATTTTAATTCCTACCGGTGTATGAATGATTGTCGGTGCAGGAATTTCTCGCATACCCGAAATTTGCATGCGGTCTCCTCGCATTCCACCACCATGTTCTGGTACCAAAGCGACAACGATGTTGCGTTTTGAGGACTCTAAGGTTTTAAAGAACGCGTGGAGATCATCAAGCAAATTCTTAAGGCGCATTTTGTAGCTAGCAATAGATGTGCTTGAATTCGCATTGATGATCCTGTTGCCATCATGTAGTGAAATTGAGTTGTAGAGTGCCACGACTTTGTCGTCACTACTGTTAAGTCTTTGCTGCCACCAGTTATCCAATACTTGCTTATCGCGGAAGATCGAAGAGCCATCAAAAGATTTTTGGTAAGGAGTTAAGTCTTCTTGAGACATAAGAGCCGCTTGTAAGTCGCCGTCTTTTTTGATCAATTCAAGGAAGCTATCAAAGACACCATTGTGGTTCATCAGTAAATTTTCTGTGAAGCCTAGCTCTTTCAAACTTTCGAACAAGTAGCACTGCTTTGATGGTGCTGGCTGGAACAGTTGACTGTGTTCCTGTTGACCACAATTGGCTCGTAACAGACGAATGACCGCAGGCCCGCTGTATGACGTTGCAGAGCTAAAGTTGTCGAACATGATGTCAAATTCTTTGAATAGAGGATGATCGGCCAGTCCTGCAATTTCGATGTCATCCCACGCTACCGAGCAAATACTCAAGAACAACAAATCGAAAGGAGCATCCATTGCGCTGTTGGTATCGAATGCCACACGTCGAGAAGCTTCTTTAGAAAAGAAATCTGCAGTTAACGTGTTGAAACTGGCATCATTAATTTCCGTTATTTGAGGTTGTTTGCTAGCAGTAACCTCGGTTGTCGGCTGTTGTTGAGCTACTTCTGCAGCCACTGTTGTCTGAGGTTCAGTCGTCATAGGAATACTTATATAGACCATCGCAATAACCACAAAGACTGAAACTCTAACGAACTTGCTCAAAATAAAGTACGCACCACACAAAGCGAGCAATCCGAGTATTGCTTGGAATGATAAAAATCGTCCCAAAAGCTCGACCAGATAACTCAATTCAAACTGCATTAACTGTCCCGCTTGAGCCCAAAGACGGTCTAGAGGAGGTAGGTAAGAATCGTAATGCAAGAGCCACGCTGCGGCGACAAATACAACGATATGACGTACCGCATTTAGGCTTTTCATCGAGATAGGAAGCAGGATGAAGATCAACAGCGCAAAGTTTTCTATTGGATGGAAATCGATGATTCCTTGAAAATAGAGCGCTGTTTTTGCGATAAAGTAAATATTCCACCAGCCCAATCCTATAGTAGAGGGGGTAGAGTCATGAGAATGCGATATCATTACTTAAGCTTCTTAGTATTAGTGGCTGATGTATCTAGCTCAAAATAGCGCGAGCGTTTTAAGTGCTTGTGGTAAAAGCGTCGGGTAGCGTTTACTAGGTCACGGATAAAGTATCCTAGGAGTAGGCCAATACCTGAGCTGATAATCACGGTCAGTAAAAAATCGTTAATATTCATGAACGCTCCTTGAGCTCGATGGTTTTTTTCACAGCAAACAAAGGAGGAACATCAGTAATGGAGTTAGTGGCGGTATGGAATATTTTCCTCTCTGTCGCCAGAGCTGAAACGTCGTCGGATATGACGGCTTCATCTTGAACGATGAATTTTAACTCTGTTTCGATATCTAATTGAGTATCAAACGTGTGAGTTGAATGAAATAAGTCTCTCACTGGGAACTCAAATATATTGTTGAGTGCAATATCAATATCGCTATGTCGAATAGCACTGAACAAGACATATAGAGCTTTGTTGCAGGCTGTCACAACGTCGCCATCTCTTCGAATATGGCAAAGACGTAAACATTCCTCTGCCGTCATACCTGGTAATAAGTTCAGCTTGATAAGCGCAAAGTTCACATTTGAGTGTGTTGAGTGGGAAATGACGTCAATACAGTATTGGCTAAAGTCCTGGTTTTGTAAGTAGCCTTTGCTACCAAACTTAAGGTCATACTTTAAGAGCGCCTCTAAACTGTCAGGAATTGGGCGTGTAAGCATCTGGCCTTGAATTGCTTCAACCTGAGTCATAAAGCGCATTGGGGGGATTTGCGCGTGAGAAATGAAGTTTGCCCCCGAGCGAAGTAAGAACTTTTCATCTGCATATCTCAGACATTGTTGGGTCTCCCTGACAATAATCTTTAGCTGACGGCCATACGCGGACCTTAAACGGTAGCAATCTAACGCGATCTGTTGAACTTCGCTTTGGTTATCACAGCTGAAAACAATAGTTGAAGAGCGAGGGTTGTCTAGCATCGCTATGAGTCCTTGATTGCTCTCTGCCACACGCATCCCTTTTGGGGCTTTCACGCTTTCTCTGAAAGCTCTTCTGCTGACATAGATTCTATCGCTATCCGATTTGTCTTCTGGCATGACATGAGATTGATGCGTTTCGTAAGACGTTGCTTTTAGTGTTTTATCTTTAGTTTTAGTGAGAATGTATTCGTGTTGGGTAATTACACCGTGTTTATTGGACCAAAAATCCACAAGATAGCAGTAGCGAGCGTCATCTAATGATGTCATGGTCGCCAAACCTGCAATGTGTCTATTATGAGAAATAAGAATGGGCTTTAATAGTGAAGTCGTCAGATGCCCATATATACAAACACTAATAGTGATTTTTTTATTATTTGCCAGCTCATTTAAGCTTTGTAGAAAGACACTTATAAAATCATCATTAGTTGATGATAGTAGCGAGTCTGGAACAACTAATAGACATGTAGAAAACTTCTTTATGTTCGTTTGGTGAATGTCTTTAGCAAGATTTATAGCTTTGGGTGTTTTTTTTGTGAATTTATGACTAAGAAAAAAACACTGTTCAAGGTGGGTTTTAGATAAGTCATTGAATTTCATTAAGGCTTCATCATTCAATGTGGACAAAAAAGTTTCTTTGTCTGTAAAGCTTGTAAGTGAAGTGTTGTCATTTTCCGGTAGTGTACTGAACAAATAATCAATAAGCATCTGTTTATGAGTAAATAAGTTTACATAAACAGAGTTTATCTCTCGTTCGTTTTTAATAGCAGATGATTCAGAGAGTGATGACATAAAGAGCCTTAAATCAATAACTTAATGTGTTTTGTGAAGCTCACAATCCGTTGTATGCTAATCGTTACAATTTTGATTTTCTTAGTGACAAGAAAATGACGCTAAGATATTAAACGAAATTGATCAGAAATTAAAATAGTTATAGCATGTGCTTCACATGATGTTTATGAGTTTAAAATCAATAGTCTCTAAGTCTATGATTCTCATTTAAAATATTTAAATTTCTTATGTGTATTAAATGGATGGTAACAATTCATTATTGTAATCCTTTTTTCTGAAGTTAAATATTATTTAGGCCTTTGTTATTTATATGGGCTATAAATAAACTTATTCACATTCATCATCGTTCTATAAATATGAGACGCATAGGTCGATGCGTCAATTTTTTAACAATGGAATTTATACTGAAAATGATAGTGGCGGGATTGCTGTTATCTCAGTTTAAGCTCCGTTACATTGTGAAAAATTCTATGACTGAGTCTGCAAAAGATATTAATTCGATCTACTCTTCTTATAACTTAACTCAATACACGTATATTGAAACAACAGAAAACGAGTCTTACGTACAAGTTAAAAATAAGTGGCAAGTCTTCAAAGCCAACGGTGCTCGTAATGTTCTATCTTTGGTACGTAATACGCAGAAAAATTCAGAAACGGAAGCGATATGAAGCGCCTTCTATTTGTTAGTTTAAAAGGCGGCTGTGGCTCAACGACCGTCGCTGCGAATTTGGCACAAGCGTTAGTTAAGATAAATAAACAGGTACTGGCCATTGAGGTGGTGCCTAATAGTTTACTGCAAGCTCATCTTGGCTTGCCGAGGGAAGAGCAAGGAGGCTGGGCGAAACAACTTCTTTTAGATAAGCCTTGGACCCAGGCTGGTTATGAAAGCCCACAAGGTGCACTTTTTTTACCGTTTGGCCATCTGAATTCTGAGCAGTTAAAAGCGTTTTTTAATGAGCGTTCTCACTATCTATCAATGCTAGGTGAAATGACGTTGCAAGTGAGCGAAAACCGTGGTGAGCAGTGGCTGCTTTTTCACGCCGACTTAGCAGAGCTTACTGATCCTGAAGTGCGATCTTTTGTCGACTCAATGGATATGATTGTGGTGGTGGTAACGGCAGACGCCCTGAGTTATCTCACTCTTCAATCTTGGCTACAACATGAAGAGCTATCGAGATTGCTTCGCTCTGATAAATTACGTTTTTTGGTGAATAAATATCAGCCAGAAACCGAAATTGGTCGTGATTTCATGTTGGTGCTGAAAAAGGAACTTAGCGAATCCTTGATTCCCGTTTCGATTCATCGAGATACGGCATTGCTTGAATGTGTGGCAAACCTGACGACCGTTCAACACTATTCGCCATCGAGCCAAGCCGCAAAAGATTTTCAGTCTTTTGCTTTTTGGTGTGTATCAGCGTTATCAAGCGCTCAGGACCAAAGCTAATTTATGCGAAGTCTTAATCTGATTTTCCAACGTTGGGTAGTGGACCAATTCAGACTGCAGAAGAACGCTTACGAGCAAGCCTGGAATTGTAAAACAAACTGGGTTGGTGAGTGTGCTTTGTCTTTTTGGTTTTCATTGAGTTTTGTATTTTTAAAGCCGGTTATTTCGGGTGTTCCCTCATGGAAACTGCCTTTGGTTTACTATCCAAACGTTAATTTTGCTGCGCCAAGATGGTTTGATCCTGTACGTTTTATTATCCAAAGCGTGTGGTTGCTTTGCTTCAGGCAAAACGTAAATGTAAATACAGCATGGTCCAAAAAAACCAGCAGCTTAGCGATGACTTTAGCCGAGCAAATTCGCAATGCGTTCTACTTGCCATTTGAATTGGTTGCAAAAGGCGTCCGCTGGTTAGAACAGACAGCGAACAACATCAAAGATCCACAAGTTCGAGAGCGTATTAAAGCAAGTAAGTCAGCGATGGCGTTGAACTACACCTTGTTGTTTTTCGTGGTGTTAATCGCTTTGCTTTGTTTTACGGTGCCATTTGGTTATCAGGCTCAGACTGTCTTTGTGCTGTTACTCTGGGCATTAGCGATGATGGTCCGTCGCATGCCGGGTCGTTTTCCTACCATGCTTTTGATCATCTTGTCGGTTACGGCCTCATGTCGATACTTGTGGTGGCGTTATTCGTCTACCCTGAACTGGGACGATCCTGTTGCTTTGTTTCTAGGGGGCGTTTTACTTCTAGCTGAGACGTATTCTTGGATTGTGCTGATGCTTGGCTATTTCCAAAATATCTGGCCATTGAATCGCAAACCAGTATCGATGCCACCGGATCAGTCAACTTGGCCAACCATTGACTTGATGATCCCTACTTACAACGAAGATCTCGATGTTGTGAAAGCGACGGTTTATGCCTCGTTAGGTGTCGATTGGCCGAAAGACAAACTTAACATCCACATTCTGGATGACGGCAAGCGTGATAGCTTCCGAGATTTCGCCAAAAGTGTAGGGGTGAACTACATCCGCCGCCCAACGAATGAACATGCGAAAGCCGGTAACATTAACTATGCGTTGAAGCAGACCAGCGGTGAGTTTGTTGCGATTTTTGACTGTGACCATATTCCTACACGAGCATTTTTTCAGCTCACAATGGGGATGTTCCTGAAAGATCCAAAGTTGGCGCTTATTCAGACGCCGCACCATTTTTTCTCACCGGATCCTTTTGAGCGTAACTTATCGAACTTTCGTAACGTGCCAAACGAAGGCAACTTGTTTTACGGCCTGATTCAAGATGGTAACGACTTATGGGATGCGACTTTCTTCTGTGGCTCGTGCGCTATTTTACGTCGAGAGCCTTTAGAGGAAGTCGGTGGTATTGCAGTCGAAACCGTGACGGAAGATGCGCACACGTCTCTGCGCATGCACCGTTTAGGCTATCGTTCTGCATATCTTAAGCAGCCGATTTCTGCTGGTTTGGCGACAGAAACATTGTCTGCACACGTTGGGCAACGCATTCGTTGGGCTCGCGGGATGGCGCAGATATTTAGGGTCGATAATCCATTGACTGGAAAGGGGCTTAAGCTCTCTCAACGGCTTTGTTACGTCAATGCCATGCTGCACTTTCTATCTGGTATCCCGAGGATTGTATTCCTGATCGCACCCTTGGCTTATTTGTTGCTGCATTCCTACGTGATTTATGCGCCAGCGCTGGCGATCATTTTGTACGTATTACCCCACATGATTCACGCCAGCATGACCAACTCTCGTATGCAGGGTGACTACCGTTATTCGTTTTGGGGTGAGGTATACGAAACCGTGCTTGCTTGGTATATCGCAAGGCCAACAACGGTGGCTTTGTTTGCGCCCCATAAAGGGACATTCAACGTAACGGCAAAAGGCGGTTTGGTTGAAAAGTCTCACTACGATTGGGTGATCTCTCGACCATATTTGGTTTTGGTTGCACTCAACATTTTGGGCTTCGCTGTAGGGATTTACCGAATGGGGTGGGGGCCTCAAAATGAAATCGGTACAGTTATCGTGAATCTCGTATGGACGATGTACAACCTGTTGATTTTAGGTGCTGCCGTTGCGGTTGCAGTAGAAGCTAAACAAGTGCGAAAAGATCACCGAGTAGAGGTGGCGATTCCTGTCGCGGTTAGGCTTAATTCTGGGCATTTAATACAAGCGCAGATGAAGGATTTCTCTTTGGGGGGCGTGCGCATAGAAATTGACGGGGTCGATGAACCAACCTGTGCTTACTTACTCGGTCAAACCTTAGAAGTGATCCTCAATCGAGGTGGCCAAGAATTCGTGTTCCCTATGACGGTTGCCTATGCTCATAAGGGGATATTTGGTTTACAACTCAACGAATTGTCTCATCAACAACAAATCCAATACGTCCAATGTACATTTGCACGTGCAGATACATGGGCGAAATGGCAACAAGGTTATCAATCAGATAAACCTCTATCGAGTATGCAGGCTGTACTGCAAGTCGGCTTTAATGGATACAAACGCTTGCTGCAACATTGTCCTAAGTTTGTTCAGGTCAGTGTGGATGCACTTTTATTTTGTATCGAATTTATTTGGTCACTAAGACCTCGTTATGTCCCAATCAGGACCTCAAGTCATGCTAAATAATAAAAAACTAACAGCGTTGACAACGGCTATCACTCTCATGTGTATGTCGTGCAGTCTCGCGGCACAAGAAGTAAGTCAGCAACAAGCAACGCCTTTGGCACAGCAAGATGCTGAAGATTCGACCGTGTTTAAGCGCGTCATCCCATTTAGTCAATTAGGTTACAGTGGTTCAATTGCTATCCAAGGTAGTGAGGCCAGTGCTTATATTGGTTTCGGTTCGCGACTCGATGAGGTGGTATCTAAAGCAACGTTGCACTTTGATATCACACCTTCGCCAGCGTTGCTCTCTTTGGTTTCTCACGTCAAAGTGTATTTGAACAACGAACTTATGGGAGTAGCGTCAATCGTCGATGGCCAGCAAGGCAAAAAGTTGAGCTTATCTATGCCGCTGGACACTCGTTACTTTAGTAATTACAACCAAATTCGCTTTGAGTTAATAGGGAATACTCAGAAAGACTGTGCTAACCCCAATGACTCGAGCATTTGGGCTGAGATTAGCCAAAGTAGTCGAATTGAGATGCTTGCTCAAAAGACAGTGCTGGAAAGTGACTTGAGTTTGTTACCGGCTCCTTTTTTTGATGTCCGTGATTTCAGCCAGTTAAATCTGCCTGTCGTGATGGGTAGCAAATACGATTTAGATGATGTCAAGGCTGCCGGTGTCTTGAGCTCTTACTTTGGTGCTCTTGCGGGTTGGCGTGGTGCTCAATTCCCTTTTAGTGTCGACACGTTACCTAAGCGCAACGCCATTGTCTTTGTTACCAATGACAACAAACCTGAGTTTCTGAGAGATTTTCCAGACACGGATGGCCCTCGTCTTCAAGTCATCACTCATCCAACAGACCCGTACGTGAAGCTTCTTCTAGTGATAGGCCGTGACAGTAAGGATCTTAACATTGCGGTGCAAGGTTTGGCGTTGGGAAACCAACTTCTTACTGGACCAATCGCGAAGATTAATGAAGTCAAACAAATCAAACCACGAGTCCCGTACGATGCGCCAAACTGGGTGAGTACGGCTCGTCCTGTTGCATTGTCTGAGTTAGTCGAACAAAAAAGCATGCTGCAAGTGGAAGGCCGAACGCCTCCACCAATCAACGTAAGTTTGCGTTTACCACCCGATCTCTTTACTTGGCAAAGCCGTGGTATACCGATGGATCTTAACTATCGTTATTCACCGCCTGCTGCGGATCATTCCGGCTCTCGTCTGACTTTGAGTATTAATGACCAATTCATTGAGGCGTTCAACCTAACCACAAAAGGTCAAGGTGGAGAATCTAACCGTATACGTGTTCCTTTGTTAGATGATGGCATTCTAAGTGGTGATACGTTTGTTCGCATTCCGGCTTTTAAGGTGGGTAGTCAAAACCGAATCGAGTTTGAGTTTGGTTTTGCGTCGGTGACTGATGGGCAATGTCAGGTGACGCAGCCAAGTAAGCAATACGCGGTCATTGATGGTGACTCTACGGTTGATTTTAGTGGTTTCCCTCACTACATCGAAATGCCAAATATGCGCGCTTTTGCTACTTCTGGCTTCCCTTACACACGCATGGCCGATTTGTCAGAAACTGCGATTGTTGTTCCAGAGAGAGCTCCAAAAGAAGTGTTGCAGACCTTCTTAAACGTCATGGGCTCGTTAGGAAGTGATTCTGGGTACCCAGGTATTCAGGTGCTTTTGACAGATAAATGGAATGCTGAGCAACTAAAAAATAAAGACATCCTGACGATTGGTGTTGTGGATGCACTAGAACAAGCCGCTAATAACCCTGACCAAGTTAACTTAGTGGTTAAAGAAGGTCAGAGACAAATTCGCCTGCCAAGCAAAAATGAAAAGCAGCTCGGAATGAACTGGATGAGTCCAAGTGATGCTCGTCAAGTGGCCGCGGATTATGTTTCTGTTGAGGCAGAAGGCTCTTTTGCTGCTATTTATGGTGCAGAATCGCCATTTACGAAAAAACGCAGCGTCATTTCTATTATGGCGGCTCACCCGTCAGATTTTGCGTCGGTTGATCGCGCGTTGGCTGACTCCGGTAAAGTGGAGCGCATGTTTGGCTCGGTAGTGACGTTGAGAAATAACGAAGTAGCAAGCTACAACGTGGGTTCGCACTACTATGTCGGTAAGCTTCCTGTGTGGCAGCTCGTTTGGTATCACTTCTCTAATCACCCAGTCATCGTTGCGTGCTTTGCCGCCTTGCTAGTGGTGATCGTAACCATTGTGCTTTGGCGCGTATTACGTCAAGTGGCGTCTAGACGTTTAGAAAAAACTGAGGAAGAGGAATAATGAAAAAACTCATCTCGTTCCTTATGTTGTTCGTGTCTCCTTACTTGTGGGCTAACACCTGCGAGTGGCCACAATGGGAAACATTTAAGTCGGTATACATGGAGCAAGGCCGAGTCGTTGATGGCAGTGACGAGCGTATGATTACAACCTCGGAAGGCCAATCTTACGCATTGTTTTTTGCCTTGGTTGCCAATGACCCTAAAACCTTCGATCAGGTTTTAAAATGGACTCAATCACATTTAGCTGATGGGGACTTGACGGCAAGGCTTCCCGCTTGGTTGTGGGGAAGAAAAGAAAATGGTCAGTTCGGAGTGTTGGATTCTAACCCAGCGTCAGATTCTGATTTGTGGATAGCTTACTCCCTTGTTGAGGCGGGGAGATTATGGAATAACTACTACTATCAGACCCTTGGACATCTGATCGCGAGTCGTATTTTACGTGAAGAAACCGTCAACATAGCGGGAGTTGGAACGGTATTGTTGCCAGCTCCAACGGGCTTTGATGCCGACGGCCAGTACCGTGTGAATCCGAGTTATGTTCCGTTACAACTGATTGCTCGTATGCAGTCGCTGTACCCGCAATACAACTGGGACTCAATGTATAAGGCAAGTGTTCACATGCTAGAGAAAACGATGCCAGCTGGCTTTAGCCCAGACTGGGCAGTATTGAGAAATGGTCGTTATAGCTCAGATGTGGTTACAGGGCCGATGGGCAGTTACAACGCCATCCGCACTTATCTTTGGGCGGGTATGCTAAATGACCAAGTTTCAGAAAAAGCAGTATTAGTACAAAAAATGCAGCCGTTTGTCGCGGCAACCAAAGCCCTTGGTGCGCCAGCGAGAGAAGTAAATACTGAAACGGGTAAATATACCCAAGCAGGAAGCGCAGGTTTTTCTGCTGCGGCTCTTCCGTTACTCGCGGCTTCTGGTGAATCTACGCTGTTGGAGACGCAGTTTCGTCGTGCTCAAAATGAACTTGTGGTGGACAAAAACGATCATTATTACGACAACGTATTAAGTCTATTTGGGCTTGGTTGGCATGAAGAACGTTACCGTTTTGGTGTGCAAGGTGAATTGCTTCCTGTATGGAGCGAGAGATGTCAGTAACAGGACGCGTGTTATGGTGGATTCCACTGGTTGCTTTGGCGGCTGGTGGCGTCGGCACTGTGCATGCAGAAAGCTTTAGCTCAACACCTCTGACAAAGTCGCAGCTCGCACAGGTCTACAAGCCTATCGAGCTGGTTCAATTTTCCACATCATTAGCACGAGTTGACTCGGTTGAGTGGTTGGTTGAGCAGCTAAAACTGACGGATGCGATTGGCCGAGATGATATTGTCGAGAGTACTCTGGAGAGGCTGTTCGCGATTGAAGAAAGCAATCCAACGGGGCTTTTCTATCAAGCGAATATGTATCTGAAACGTAAGCAGCCAGAATTAGCAAAACCGGTATTTGAGCGCTTAATCAGACAGGCGCCTCATTCGACTCAAGCGAAAAACTTGTCATCGATTATGGCTATTCAGGGAGAGAAAAGAGCGGATTATCAGCGCGCTCAGTTGCTTGCAAAATCTGGTCGTTACGATGAAGCGATTCAAGCTTACAAAGCCCTTTTCCCAAATGGAATGCCATCACCAGCGTTACAACTTGAATTCCTACAGTTGCAAAGTAATTTGCCTGGCAGTTGGAGCTCGGTAAAACAGGGACTGGAACGTTTAAATGCAAATTATCCTAGTGTTCCGTCTTTTCAACTCGCGTTAGCCAACCACATTCGCAAAGAGAATCCTGCTGATCCATGGATTCTCGATACCTATAAAAAGTTAGCGCTTGCTCCTTCGGTTGGAACAAATGCGGCAACGTCGTGGTTGCGTGCATTGGATCAATTGCCTATTTCAGATCAAGTTGTTCAGCAATATGCCATCTTAGCTAGCTACTACCCGTCTGACATGGAGATTCAAAGAGCGAATCAAAGCGCGAAAGATCGCTGGAAAAAGGAAAAGGAACTACGCAAAGACCCCACTTATCTCGCCAAGCTCAAAGGGTTAGCGTTGCTCGAGGAAGATAAAACCGACCAAGCAGAAGCTCAGCTGCGTTATGCGTTGACGACTCGTCCGCAAGATCCTGAATTGCTTGGTGCTATGGGTAAGGTTTATCTACGTAGAGGGCAGCAACAAAAAGCGCTCGGATACTTTAAACAGGCTCAGCACTTAGATCATAATCCTGACTCGGCCTCAAAATGGGCAGCGCTAATCGAGACTTCTCAATATTGGGCGTATCTTGATCAAGGTGATGCCTTGGTCGAAAAAGGCCAGTTTAAGCAAGCAGAAAGCGCTTATCAAAAAGCGATTCAAGTAGATAAATCCCAACCTTATGCTTATTCATCATTAGGCTCTTTGTATCTGGTACAAGAAAATTATGCCGCGGCAGAGAAGGTTTTCAAACAAGCTTTGCAACTGGATAGCAGCAATAGCTCCGCATTGCGTGGTCGCTTAGATGTTCGTATTCAGCAGCAAGATTGGTCTGGCGCGGAAGCACTCGCGCGCAGTTACTCAGCCCCACAGCAGAAAGTGGTCGCTGAAAAAATAGCGAGCATCAAGTCGGAAGTTATTTTGACTCGTCTGCGGATCGCAATCGCTCAAAATGATCAGGCAACGATGAAAGCGTCCGTAGAGGAATTGATTGCGCTACAGCCAACCTCCCCATGGTTAAGGCTTGATATTGCTGACGTGGTTCATTCAATGGGCGACAAAGTACGCGCGGATACGCTGATGTCCGATTGGGCTACATCTAGTAATGACTCTGAAATGAAATTTGCTTACGCGCTTTATCTCGCGCAGGACTTCAACGTGAATGAGGCCATCGCTGAGCTAGAGAATATCGCACAACATGACATGACAGACGCAATGCTGCGCAATTTAACCCGCTTGAAGCTTGATGCTCAGTTGAGAGACATTCAAACGCGTTACTTAGCTTCTCCCGAATCAGTAATGGCGACATTACGTGCGCTAGAGTCGGATTATCAAGGTCAAATTCAACCGCTCGCTCGTCTAGTGAGTGCGTGGTTAGACATTGATGAAGTTAAGGAAGCTGAGAGGATTTTCCAAAACATTTCGCTTTCAGAAGATTGGTCAACCGATGACAAACTGGCTTACGGCAGCATGATGGTAAGCTTGAATCACTTTGAAGATTTTGATCGTTGGTACGCGGACTTAGCATTAAATTCCGCAACACAAGATTTAAGTGCTTCGGAAGCATTACAGCTTGATGAACTCAAAACCCGTCGACTGTTGAGTCAAGCGGATCTGATGCTGGTTAATCAACAGCCTAAGCTTGCGTTGGATTTGTATGAACAAGTTTCTTTAAAGCCTGAGCCATTTAAAACTCAAGCAGAAATTGGCATGTTGCAAGCTAGTGCTTTGACTGGATATGAAGCGACGTATCACGACATGCACCTCATTTTGAATAAAAAGCGCGATAGCTTAACTGCGGCACAGTTGATGACAGTGGCCGCGGTGTTTAATCAACAAGGCTATCGAAATGACGCTAATGCGCTAAATCAGTTGTTGGATGCGATGCCTGATGCTGACGCATTAGCATTTCGCAATAGCATGTCTATAGCAATGGAAAATCAACAGTGGGCGTTAGCTGAAACACGCGCCTATCAAGCCTTAAATCGTGACCGAATGGATAAAAATCGTGAACCTGAAGAGGCGAAAAAAGAACCCCTAAGCTTACGTGAGCTATATGATACTGCTGACGACTACTGGTTGACTCGTAACGTCAAATCGGACATCGATAAACTGCATGATCGGAGTGATGGGCATGTCATGATTGGCTGGGATTACAGTGCACGAGATGGCCGTAATACTTCGAATCAAGTGCCCATAGAAGCCCGAATCCCGATAGAGAGCTGGGATGGGCACCTGTTGCTAAAAGCCGATTATGTTTCTATCGATTCAGGTCAGTTGGACTATTATGAAAAAACCACCGATTCTGACAGCACTTCGTTCCAAAATGACGCATCAGGTATGGCATTTGGAGTGGGCTGGCAGGCTGAAGATTGGTTGGTCGATATCGGCACGACACCAATTGGTTTCGACCATACCACATGGGTTGGTGGTGTGCGCATCAATGGGGACCTGGGTGAGTTCGGTTGGACGGCAGAAGCTTCGCGTCGCCCAGAGACCAGTAGCGCGCTTTCTTATGCTGGAATGTCTGTCCCTAGCGGCACGACTGACCCTCAAGGGACTAAATGGGGCGGAGTTGCTCGTACTGGTGTGAAGTTGAGCTCAAGTTGGGACATTGGTGGCCCTTACGGTTTTTGGAGTAGCTTGCAGTATCATGTTTTGACTGGTGAAAAGGTTGAGGACAACACTCGTTTAGGCGTGCTAGGTGGAGCGTACTACAAGTTAATTGCAACGGATGACCAGCGTTTAAGTATAGGTACGAACTTAATGTACCTTGATTACGACAAAAATCTGGGTGAGTACACGCTAGGTCACGGTGGCTACTACAGCCCGCAAAGTTACTTCTCGGTGTCTTTACCTATCAACTTTTATGGCCGATACAACAGTTCTTGGTCATATCAATTGAGTGCATCCGTCTCTAACTCTTGGACTAAGGAAGACGCGCCATACTTATCGACAGTAGCGGAGTCAGACAAAGGTGGTGGTTTTGGTACGTCGTTGCAAGCGGCGGTGGAAAAGCGAGTCAGCAAACGTTGGTATCTTGGTGCGTTAGTCGATGTACAACGTTCTGAGTTTTATACACCAAACCATTTCATGCTTTATGCCAAGTACACCTTTAATGATCGTTGGCAACCAATAGAGTATCCGCCAGCAGCACCAACGTTGTATAGCGACTTCTAACAAAAAACAAAGGCCGGAAATCCCGGCCTTTGTTGTCTTATTCCTAGAAGAATGCGGCGCTTAGTACAAAATTGAGTAAAGCTGGCGACGATATTTGCTTGCTAATGCGTTACCTTGACCTAGCGCACTGAGAATATCCATAAAAGTCTTCTTCACGTCACCGTCTTGGGCGCCCAAGTCTTTTTTAAGAATATTCCACAGCAGTTCCAACGCTTCTTCATCCCGACCAACTTGGTTGTATTGTACCGCCAATTCACAAGCGAGTTCGAAGTTTGCCATGTCTGCTGCGTATGCTTGTTCTAGTCGCTGTAACTCAGGGCTATCTGCAGCCTGCAAATGTAGCTCGAGCTTGGCTATTAGGCTCTTGTAGTAGTTATCTTGATACTCGAGAGGGATAGCGTTCAGTAGTTCTTGGGCAATATCAAATTGTTTGGTTTCTAGCAAACAATCAGCCATCGCGAGTTTCACATCACCACGCTCTTGCAGCTCTGGCGGCAAAGTGTGGATGATGCTCAAAGCCTGAGCATGCTCACCTTGCTGAAGAAGTTCACTGACTTGTTTTAATAGTTGTTCATCTGGGCTTGGCAAATGCTTTTGTAGCATGGTAGCAATGGCATCAATTGGCTGGGGGCCTCCCAGACCATCGACGGCTTGACCATTTATAAACAGCGCGATAGTTGGCAATACTTGCACGCCAAATTGAGACGCTAAAGCGGGCTGATCTTCACAATTTAGTAGAGCAAGCGTAAATGCACCGTTGTACTGTTGAGCAAGAGATTGCAACTCAGGGAGTATCTGTGCGCTTTCTGGCTGAGCGTTGGCCCAAAAGTGGATCAAAACGGGCGTGTTCATTGATCCTTCAAGCGTTTCGCGAAAGTTCTGTTCTGTTATCTCAACGATAAATGGGGATTGCATCAGAGTATCCTTGCCTTGTGTCTTGTCGTTGATATTAGATATGGAGTTGATTTAGGTGAAATTCAAGCGACATTCACCATCAATAATGAATCATTCTATTTTGAGAAAACGTGAGGTAATAGAGTGAGGTTATTGCTGCTCAGGTGTTAGATAAAAAGAAAACGCTGCCGAAGCAGCGCAATTCTAATGCTATTTGTTAGTGCGGTATCAAAATAGGATGAACATGGTCAACACTACACCCACACTAAGCCAGTTAAGCTGATTTAATGTCATTGTTGCCTCGCAGTAGTATAAACATTGCTACAAAACGTAATGGGTGGCGATACCAAATCTAAGCAACTCAATCACTTTGGGCGAAAGAATCCCCGCTGAATTGCGTAGAAATTGATTCGTTTAGTTGAGGTTTTTTTAACCTACATGTTCATAATGACATCACATTGTTACGGTGAAATTACATTTCGACAAAACTTTTTTATGCAGCCTGTCGCAAAATTTTATCAAGTACACGGGTTGGTAATAGTCTTTTCAGGACTGCGAATAATTTAGTCGGTGTAGTAATTCGATAACGAATTTTCGGTGAAACGCTAGTTAATGCATGAAGAACTGGTGCGATGCAAGACTCTGCAGGCAAAACAAATCGATTATTAGACTTGTCGTTGTTGAGTCGCTCTCTTTGTCCTTCATAAGCATGACGATGGGGGCTAGATTCAATATCAACCCACTTCTCAAAGGCTCGTAATGCATTGTTTCTAAATTGAGTTTCGATCGGTCCTGGTTCTATCAATGCCACTTTGATATTCGTATCCGCAAGCTCTAGCCTGAGCGTATCTGTCCAGCCTTCTAAGGCAAATTTTGATGCATTATAGGCACCACGGTATTTCATTGCGGCAAAACCAAGAACAGAGCTGTTTTGTATGATGCGTCCTTCGCCTTGCTGGCGCATATGGGGAAGCACTTCTCTGACCAACTGGTGCCAACCAAAAAAGTTGGTCTGAAATTGATCTTGAAGAGCCTCGGTGGGTAAGTCTTCCAGTGCTCCGGGCTGACCATAGGCACCATTATTGAACACTGCGTAAAGCTTACCTTCTGCTAACTCTAGCGCTTGCTTCACGCCCGAAGAAATGCTTTCTGGGCTATTTAGGTCTAGATTGATGCAGGTTAGCCCTTCATTAATTAGGCGCTGGACATCTTGTTCTTTCCTACAAGATGCAATGACATTAAATCCCTTGTTTTGTAGGGCGTGAGCGCACACGTAACCGATGCCGGTTGAACAACCCGTAATAAGAATCGACTTTTTCATAATTTAATTTAAGACTCAGAAACCTTGATTAGAGCCATCATTCATCAGCTCCGGTCATGAAGCAAGTGCTTGAGTGCTGGCTCTATTCTGGAGTAGCTAAATTTAAAGCCCAGTTCGGTGAGTTTTTTGGGTTTGGCTCTCATGCTATCAAACAATAAGCAGGAAGATTCTCCCATTAGGAGTTCCATCGCCCATTTAGGCGTGAACAAGATATGCGGACGTTTTAGCGTTTTAGCTAGTGTGCCGCTGAATATACGATTAGTCACAGGATGGGGGGCGCACATATTGAATGCACCGTGGGCATGTGGTGTTTCAAGCAAGTACATGATGGCGCGGACCATATCTAGGATGTGAATCCAAGGCATGTACTGATTACCGTTCCCAAGTGGGCCGCCTACGCCAAGCTTGTAAGGTAATAGCATTTTTGCCAACGCACCACCATTAAGGCCGAGTACCACGCCAGTTCTCAGTAGACAAACCCGTGTTTGTTCCGACTCTGCGCGCTTGGCTATTTGCTCCCACTTTGCACAAACCTCGTGAGGAAAGTCATCGCTATTAACATGTAAGCACTCATCAAACGGATGGTCTTGTTGATCACCATAGTAGCCAACTGCCGAGCCACTAATAAAAACAGAGGGAGGTTCGGTACTTGCGTGGATCAGCTCAACAATTTGCTCGGTAATTTTCCAACGACTTTTGCAGATTTTTTCTTTTTGCTCGCTGGTCCACCTTTTATCCGCAATAGGCTCACCTGCAAGATTAATGACGGCATCAACGTGATTGAGATCGGCGAACGACTCGAGCGAGTCAAGGTATTCGATATTACCCAGATCAGCATGCTGTAGGCGTTGTTTTGCTCGCTCTGGAGAGCGTGTAAGTAGCATAACCTGGTGAGTTGATAGCAGCTTGAGCAACTCCGAGCCAATAAACCCAGTGCCACCTGTGAGTAATATCTTCATGTTATCTCTTTGAATGTACACGTATTAGAACATTATAGTCGTTTTGTGCTTAGCTTGATCATCTCAACACCATTATTTCTGGGATAGTGACAAGCTGGCAGAGATACTATTAACTTCACATATTATAAAATATGTAACTAAATGTTATAGATGGCGCTGGTGCATTCACGGTAGAAGAGTGAAATCTATGCCAGACTAGAAGTTATCGCTCATTGGAACGAGCGTAATCAGTTTGCACAATCAAGGAGGATAGGCATGGAAGCATTCGTTGCGCTTTTTCGAGCGCTCCTCAATAGTGCTCGTGACTTATTACCCATCATCATTGTTATCACTTTTTTCCAATTAGTCGTTTTGCAAGAGCCGCTGCCCAACCTGGTCTCCATTCTTTTTGGCTTGTTGCTTGTCGTTTTAGGATTAACCTTTTTTATCTTTGGCCTAGAACTTGGTCTTTTTCCTATCGGAGAGAGTATGGCTCAAGCCTTTGCAAAAAAAGGCAGCGTGTTTTGGTTATTAGTCTTTGCGTTTTGTTTGGGGTTTGGCACCACGATAGCTGAACCTGCATTGACCGCGGTAGCGGAAGAAGCCTCAGAAGTTGCGGCAGAGGGCGGAATGATCGCTAACTCAGAGCAGTCCATGCAGGATTACGGAGAAGGACTTCGAGTAACAGTAGCTCTCTCAGTGGGGATAGCCATCGTTATCGGCGTTTTGCGTATCTTAAAAGGGTGGCCGATTCATTACATGATCATTGGTGGCTATGTAGGCGTTGTAATACTGACGTGGTTTGCACCTGAAGCCATTATTGGTGTTGCTTACGATTCCGGAGGTGTAACCACGTCCACCATAACAGTACCTCTGGTCACTGCACTGGGCGTCGGTTTAGCGTCTTCTATTAAAGGGCGTAACCCTATGGTGGATGGCTTTGGTTTAATCGCTTTTGCCTCGCTGTTACCGATGATGTTTGTGATGGTTTACGGAATGGTCGTAACATGATTTCAATTGATCATTTCCTAGACACTTTATTATCGACCGTTCGAGACGTCGTTCCCATCGCCAGCATTATTTTTGGTTTTCAGTTAGCGGTGTTAAGGCGTCCTGTTAGCAACCTTAAGAAAGTTTTGCTTGGGTTCGTTTATGTGATTTTCGGGCTAGCTCTTTTTTTACTTGGATTAGAAATGGCGTTGTTTCCACTTGGGGAGACGATGGCTGTGCAATTAACGGCGCCGGAGTTTTTACAAGAGTTCAAAGTATCTGTAGGGAAAGCCTTAATGTGGGTCGACTATTATTGGGTTTACACCTTCGCCTTTTTTATAGGCTTTAGTACCACGATTGCAGAGCCTTCTTTAATCGCTGTAGCGATAAAAGCAAACCAAGTCTCTGGAGGCAGTATCAGTATTAACGGCTTGCGCGTAGCCGTTGCGTTTGGGGTGGCAATTGGTATTGCATTAGGGAGTTACCGGATTGTCGTGGGCGATCCCATTCATTATTACATCATCGCGGGTTACATCGTCGTTGTGATTCAAACGTTTTACGCTCCCAAGCTTATTGTTCCACTCGCCTACGATTCTGGAGGCGTAACAACTTCTACTGTCACTGTCCCACTTGTAACTGCATTAGGGTTAGGGCTTGCTTCGACCGTCCCTGGAAGAAACCCAATGATTGATGGCTTTGGCTTGATCGCGTTTGCCAGTCTATTCCCTATGATCTCTGTGATGGGCTATGCGCAAATAACCCAGTGGCTGAATAAAAACGTCTCGGAGGAAGAAGAAAATGCGCTTTAAATTGATACTTGCGTTTGTTGAAGACAGCAAAACAGACAAGGTGTTGGACGCTGCACGCGATGCTGGTGCGACCGGTGCAACAGTGATTAACAATGCTCGCGGGCAAGGTTTAAATCAAAAGCGAACGTTTTTTGGTTTAACGCTAGAAGTGCAAAAAGATGTGCTGCTGTTTGTGGTCGAGGAACATCTCTCTCGACACATATTAGAAACCATTAATGAGGTTGGTGAATTTGACAGAGAGTCGGGACAGGGGATTGCTATTCAGATCGATATTGAAGATGCAGTCGGTGTCGCGCATCAAGTCGAGACATTGACCAAAGTAGTCGAGGATGAATTATGAGTGATCAAACGATAATTAGAGTTCGAGATGTTATGGCGGCAACGTATGTAATGGTTGATGGACTGATGACCGTATACGAAGGCATAACGCTAGCGAAAAAATACCAAGTCAAAGCGCTGGTGGTGAAAAAGCGAGATGATAATGATGAATATGGCATCGTGTTGATGAATGATATCGCCAAAAAGGTGCTGGCGAATAATCGTTCTCCTCAGCGCACAAATATTTATGAAATCATGACCAAGCCCGCTTTGTGTGTCGAACCAGATATGAACGTAAAATATTGTGCACGTTTGTTTGAGCGATTTGGCATAAGTAGAGCGCCGGTCATTGAAAGTGGCGAGGTCATTGGGATGGTGAGTTATAACAATATTGTCATCAACGGTATGGTGCGAGAAGAAGTGTAATAGGTTGATATAAATGAAAAATCAACGAATTTTTTCTCAAGTCAGCGACTGTTACAAAGAACTAAAATATTTAATATATGTTAGGTTGCATATGTGTTAATTCACCATTATTCTTTGCGCCCTAAGCCTAATGTCGAGGAATCTGTATCATGCCTTTAGTCTCTTGCCCCGTGTGTGAGAAACAAATCTCAAAACGCGCTCATGCATGTCCAGGATGCGGAGAGCCCGATCCGCTGCACCATCTAGCCAAATCAAAATTTATGTCGATGGTGTTTTGGATACTGGTGTTGGTTGGAACAGCGTATGCAGCATGGTTCTATGTTTTGCCTATGGTCATTGAATCATTGCGCTATCAGTAGTATTCAAACCGTCGTAGGTTGAGCTGCTAAAAAAATGCCGTAGAATGACCTCATACTTTTTGAGGAGACAATGTCGTGAAACTATTTTTTGCCTCAGACCTGCATGGCTCTTTGCCGGCAACTAAAGAAACCATTGAGCTATTTCTGGCCTCTGGTGCGCACCACCTGATTTTGCTAGGAGATACGCTAAACCATGGGCCGCGAAACCCTATTCCGGAAGGCTACAACCCTCCACAGGTAGCAGACTTATTGAACCAATACAGTGATCAAATTATTTCTGTACGTGGCAACTGTGATAGTGAAGTGGACCAAATGCTATTGAAGTTTCCAATGATGATGGATTACTCATGGGTGCTACTTGAATCTGGCAAGAGAATCTTTTTGACTCATGGTCACTTGTACAACTCTGAAAAACGGCCGCCACTGCGCGAAGGTGATATCATCGCCCACGGTCATACACATGTTCCCGTCGCAGAGATGCAAGACGGAGCCATTATATTCAACCCAGGCTCGATGACATTCCCACGTAATGGCTTACCGAGAAGCTTTGGTACTCTAGAAGACAATAAGCTAACGGTAAAAACGCCAGAAGGCGAAGTATTAGCACAAACCATGATTTAACGGTTTTACTAAGTAAAAAAATAGGGAGCGAATTGCTCCCTATTTTGTGTCTGAATGTCCTAAATCGCGTTCTGGGTCGATAATGTCTCTAACGCGCTGTTTTAGCACCTTGGCTTCAGGAAAGCCGCTGTCTTTTTTCCGTTCCCAAATTTGTTGGCCATTACAGAAAATTTCGAAGCGACCACCTGTGTCTGGGTGTAAGCTGATTGTTTCTATTTCTTCGCTAAAAGTATGCAGTAATTCTTGCGATAGCCAAGTTGAACGCAACATCCAGTTGCACTGGCGGCAGTAATAAATATCAATGATTGCTTTATCCATGAAACTTTCCTTTTAATCTTTTTAAACCAGCAACTTGATGCCCACGGCAAACGTGAGAATTTCGAATGCAACTTTAATCACTCTGTTACTGTATCGAGTCGCGGCCCATGCGCCTAAACTGCCGCCTAGAAATGAGCTTAACAATAAAACAGGCAGCCAAGCCCAGTGAATAGGGGCCCCTGCCTTTACGACGGCAATGCCTCCAATGCCATTCCAAAACAGGCCGACACAAATCATGGTGTAAGCAACGGCTTGTTTGTAGTCGTAACCAAACCAGCGCACCAAAAATAGTGTCACGAGCAAACCAGAACCTGCGGTAAGAGATCCGTTGATAATGCCGATAAACAGTAAGCCAATTCCACCAATAACCCAACCAATAGGATGACGGTTGCGTATTACTTCAGCTTGGCCTAGCGATGTCTTAAATCGCGAGTAGATACCTAGCGCTAGGATCATCGTACCGAGCATCTTTTCCGCGATACCATCAGGGATCTGTACAATTAAGTTAGCCCCTAAAATCACGCCAATACTACCGGACAAGATAAGGTAGAGCGCGATTTTCCATTTAATAGTGCCTGATCTTAAATGCGTGCTTGCTGCGCCTAAGCCTAAAGCGACCGAAGCCACTTTATGTGTGCCTAGCGCAACGGAGAACGGCAAGCCGAGAAAGATGAGTAAAGGGAATTGAAGCAAGCCTGCTCCGCCACCAGAAAGTGAAGCCAGCGTGTTGGCGATTAGTGAACCGAAAAAGAGAGTAGTGGTATCTAGCCAATCCATAAGTAAAACAAAGGGGGCGTCTTGCCCCCTTATCATCCAATCAAAATTAGTTTTTAAACAGTACCGAAGAACCGTGGTTCAAGCTAGTGAGCAATAGTGTTTTTTCGTTCACGACGTCAATACGACGACTTTGCTCCGCATCTAGCTTAAAAATTTGAGTAATCAAACGTAGCTGTGCTTCGGAAAAGTCTTTTGATTGAGAAGATGAAATATCTTTAAACTCCGAAGGCGAGACCAACAAATAGTTGTCACTTACTTCCCAGCGGCCTTTTTCCGAGATATTTATCGTTGATTCTGCGGTTGAACCTTGAGCGAATAGTTTTATATTTGCTACGCGAATATAGTCACCATTAGGGAGATATTTCACGTTTGATTCAACATTAACTCGGCGTAGTGGGCCGACAGTATCGTCAGGCAAGCTGTCTGTAATGACTGTCACCATGGTCGACTGCCATTCGTTTGCTGTGAGGAGCTGCTCCACTTTTAGGTCACTTCCCCAATACAACCAACTACTGAAAAGAACGGATACGGCCAAAACCGCAGATGCTAATTTAATCTTCATATTGGCCTCCTTTATTTGCAGATGTCTGTTGGATCGTTTTGACCTGCGAAAATACGCAGTGTTACGTTCTCGTAAGAGTGGTTACTGTCATGAATGTAGTTCAGAATCAGCTGGTTATTTTGTCCACCAGTGGCAATCACTTCAACTGGCAACGAGTCTTCTGCATGGTGCTTCACGTAGCGCTCAATGCATTGCTCTATTGAAGGCAACCAGTTGTTGATTTGAGGGTGATTTACAGGTGTCATCACTGGTACATTTTGATACTCACCAATCTGACGGAATTGGGATTCCGCAGGGTTCGTGAATAACAATACGCAAACAGGAAGCAGCAGAGACAAAAAGATAATGACACGCGGTAGCCAGTTAATCGTGTTAGATGCTGGCTTCGGCTGAGTTTTAGTCGGCTCTACTTGAGGCTCAAGATCAGCAGTAGTATCGGTCACTATCTCTGTTGGTGGTGTATCGCTCGCTTCTAACTCCACTGCTGGCGCTTCGTGTTCAGAAGCGGTTTCTTCAACGTCAGTGTTAGAGTCAGTAGAAAATGGGCTCAAGCGTTCCACTGAACAAATGAGTTGGTAGCCACGTTTAGGTACCGTTTTAACAAACTCTGGAGATTTTGTTGAATCCTTCAACATCTTACGCAGAGTAGAAATCGCTTGAGTCAGGCTTGAGTCATCCACCTCAAAACCTTGCTCACGCCAAACAAACTCGTGAAGCTCGTTACGGGTTAAAACTTCGTTTGGTCTCTCTGCCAACATCAGAAGTATACGGCTTTCGTTGCTTCCTAATCGTACAACGTCGTTGCCGTTTTGTTGGTCAGCGAGCGAATTACTATTTGGATCAAAGGTGAACCTTTGAGCAAGTAGAAATTTGGTGCCAATGTTAGTCATTTAGTTCTTCTTAGATGGATGATGTTGTAATTATGGTGATTTATGTCACAAAATTACCGGGGCGCTTGGAGTGCGCACGACATTTTAGATGCTTTTAGACGGGTAGGATAATTAAAATTTTCTAAAAAAACACCGTTTTTAGCAATATTGACCTTGAATTTACATTTGTCAGCCACATGTTAAATGACATCTCGGTAAGGTGATTTCAAGGGGAAAGTCACAAACTTGTCCCTATGAAAAAGCCAATTAGTTTAGATGTTATGGAGCACACATGAGCGAAACCGTATCTCAAAATAAAGAAACTCGTGGTTTTCAATCAGAAGTAAAACAACTACTGCATTTAATGATCCATTCTCTTTATTCAAATAAAGAGATCTTTTTGCGCGAGCTGATCTCTAACGCATCAGATGCATCAGACAAACTGCGCTTTCAGGCGTTATCTAACCCAGATCTATACGAAGGTAATGCAGATCTTTGCGTGAAACTGTCGTTTGATGAAAGCGCAAATACCTTAACCATTTCTGATAACGGTATCGGTATGAGCCGTGATGATGTGATTGAGCACTTAGGAACAATCGCAAAATCTGGAACAGCCGAGTTTTTCTCAAAGCTATCTGAAGAGCAGAGCAAAGACTCTCAGCTTATTGGTCAGTTTGGTGTTGGTTTCTACTCGGCATTTATCGTTGCTGACGCCGTTACCGTGCGCACTCGCGCTGCGGGTCTAGCCGCTGATGAAGCGGTACAATGGCACTCAGCGGGTGAAGGTGAGTACACCATCGAAAACATTACCAAAGAGTCACGTGGTACCGACATCATTCTTCATATGCGTGAAGAGGGTAAAGAGTTTTTGAATGAGTGGCGTCTACGTGACGTTATCAGTAAGTACTCTGATCACATCGGCATTCCTGTTTCAATCCAAACTGTCGTTCGTGATGACGAAGGCAAGGAAACAGATGAGAAAAAGTGGGAGCAAATCAACAAAGCCCAGGCACTGTGGACGCGTAACAAATCTGATATTTCAGAAGAAGAGTATCAAGAGTTCTACAAGCACGTATCACATGACTTTGCCGATCCCTTGGTCTGGAGTCATAACCGTGTAGAAGGTAAAAACGACTACACGAGCTTACTATACATCCCATCGAAAGCACCTTGGGATATGATGAACCGCGACCACAAATCAGGCTTGAAACTGTACGTACAGCGCGTATTCATTATGGACGATGCAGAGCAATTTATGCCGTCATACTTACGCTTCGTACGTGGTTTAATAGACTCAAACGATTTACCGCTAAACGTATCGCGTGAGATCTTACAAGACAATAAAGTGACTCAGTCTCTACGTAATGCTTGTACTAAGCGCGTGCTAACGATGCTTGAACGTATGGCCAAGAATGACGAAGAGAAATACCAATCATTCTGGAAAGAGTTTGGTCTTGTGATGAAAGAGGGCCCTGCGGAGGACTTTGCAAACAAAGAGAAAGTTGCAGGTTTATTGCGCTTTGCCTCAACTGAAGTGGACTCTTCTGAGCAAACTGTGGGCTTGGCGTCTTACGTTGAGCGCATGAAAGAAGGTCAAGATAAGATCTACTACTTGACGGCAGACAGCTATGCAGCTGCGAAAAACAGCCCTCACTTAGAACAGTTCAAAGCGAAAGGCATTGAAGTTATCTTGATGTACGACCGCATTGATGAGTGGCTGATGAACTACTTAACTGAGTTTGATGGTAAACAGTTCCAGTCAATCACTAAAGCTGGGCTTGATCTAAGTCAGTTTGAAGATGAAGCAGAAAAAGAGAAGCAAAAAGAAACCGAAGAAGAGTTTAAGTCGGTTGTAGAGCGCACGAAGTCTTACCTAGGCGATCGTGTGAAAGAAGTTCGTACCACCTTCAAACTCGCATCTACGCCTGCTGTTGTGGTAACGGACGATTACGAAATGGGTACTCAAATGGCGAAGCTTCTTGCGGCAGCTGGTCAAGCTGTGCCGGAAGTGAAATACATCTTTGAGCTAAACCCTGAGCACAAATTGGTTAAGCGTATGGCTGACGAAGCCGATGAAGAAGCGTTTGGTCGCTGGGTTGAAGTTCTGCTTGGTCAGGCAATGCTAGCGGAGCGAGGCTCTATTGAGGATCCAACAGAGTTCTTAGGAGCCGTTAATCAACTTTTGACTAAGGTGTAATAACCTCTGCAAATCAAAAAGCTCGCATTTCGCGAGCTTTTTGTTTGTTGTCGCAAAATTTTGCATCTCAAGTGCTGAGTTAATAATCAATAGGGCGTGAAAGAGGGTACTGTTAACATTCTTTAGTCTTAATACACTCTTTGCTCAGAGAACCTGTGATAGAATCTGCGACTTGAATGTGAGTAATAAGGCGTGTATTTTTGCTCGCCTATATACGTTATACCGAAACTTATCGTTGCAGGTGCTTCTCAGGTTTGATGTCTAAGAGGTCAGCTATTGTGAGCTTCGGTATAAATCTTAAATATTAAAGAGGATAAATCATGCGCATCATTCTTCTAGGTGCTCCAGGTGCAGGTAAAGGCACACAAGCAAACTTCATCATGGAAAAATACGGTATTCCACAAATCTCTACTGGTGATATGCTTCGTGCTGCTATCAAAGCAGGTACAGAGCTTGGTAAACAAGCTAAAGCTGTTATTGACGCTGGTCAGCTAGTTTCTGATGAAATCATCCTTGGTCTTATCAAAGAGCGCATCGCTCAAGAAGACTGTGCAAACGGTTTCCTACTAGATGGTTTCCCACGTACTATCCCTCAAGCTGACGGCCTAAAAGAAATGGGCGTAGACGTAGACTACGTTATCGAATTTGACGTTGCAGACGATGTAATTGTTGAGCGTATGGCTGGTCGTCGTGCTCACCTTCCTTCTGGTCGTACTTACCACGTGGTTTACAACCCGCCTAAAGTGGAAGGTAAAGATGATGTAACTGGTGAAGATCTTGTTGTTCGTGATGACGACAAAGAAGAAACAGTACGTGCTCGTCTAGGTGTTTACCACGAGCAAACTGCGCCGCTAATCAACTACTACGGCAAAGAAGCTGAAGCAGGCAAGACTAAGTACCTTAAGTTTGATGGTACTAAGCAAGTAGCTGAAGTTAGTGCGGATATCGAGAAAGCACTATCTTAATTTGCTGAAGTCAAAAATTTAATATTTTGATATATTGAAAGCGGCCCAAGTGGTCGCTTTTTTTAGTTTACTCGTAAACATATATCTAATTAACTTCAGCTCGGCTATTCGTTACTTCGAGGTTACTTAAATATATGAACCAAGCCGTTTACCATGAATAGGATGTTATGAAAGAGAATAATAAACAGGGTGTACTCCTAGTTAACCTGGGAACTCCTGACGCACCAACCGCTCCTGCCGTAAAGCGCTTTTTAAGTCAGTTTCTTCATGATCACCGAGTGGTAGACATGACTCGATGGCTTTGGTGTCCACTATTGCACGGCGTTATCCTTCCTATCCGAGCTCCTAAAGTTGCCAAACTCTATCAATCAGTATGGATGGAAGAGGGCTCGCCGTTGATGGTGTACTCTAAACGCCAAACGGAAAAGTTGGCACAAAAGCTTGATATACCTGTAGAGCTTGGTATGACGTATGGTAACCCAAGTTTGCAATCAGGCTTTGAAGCCCTATTGGCGCAAGGCGTTGATGAAGTCATTGTTTTACCGTTGTATCCGCAATACTCGGGCACAACAACGGCAGCGGTTTCTGACGGAATCACTAAAGCATTTAAGAACCTGCCTGTGATGCCAGGCTTTAGCTTTATTCGTGATTATTACAATCACCCGAAATATATTGAAGCGTTAGCGCATTCAGTTCGTGAACATTGGCAAAAGAATGGTCAGGGAGATTACCTGCTGTGTTCTTATCATGGTATTCCAAAACGTTATGCTGACAATGGTGATGTTTACCCACAGCATTGTGAAGAGACGACTCGCTTGCTTGGGAAAGCGTTAGGTTTAAGCGAACAACAAATTGGCATGACGTATCAGTCCCGATTTGGGAGAGAAGAGTGGCTTCAACCTTATACCGATAAGACCCTAGAGGCACTTCCTGCAAAGGGTGTGAAAAATATTAATGTTGTGACCCCTGCATTTTCTTCAGATTGTTTAGAGACGTTGGAAGAGATCTCGGAAGAGTGTAAAGAGATTTTCCTTGAAGCAGGTGGTGAAAACTTTACCTACATCCCTTGTTTGAACGATAGTGAACTTCATATCGAGATGATGGTTGAGTTAGTTCAATCTAAACTTTAGATACAAAAAAGGGTCGCAATAGCGACCCTTTCTACGTTTAGTTGAGCGATCAAGCAACTTGTACTTGCTGCTCTTCTACTTGCTCTGCCGTGCTGTGCGTATTTTCAGCGCCATGCATCCAGCGAACGAGTGTATAAGAGAATAGGAGCAAAATTACGCCACTTACGGTTGCGCTGACCGCAATACCACTAAAGATAGCCATAGCGCCTAACTCGCCTACGTGAGAACCCACATAGCCCGCAACATAGTTAGCAATCGCATTACAGCCAAACCATGCACCCATCATAAGTGAAGCTAAGCGAAGCGGTGCTAATTTAGTCACCAATGAAAGACCAATTGGAGATAAACACAGCTCGCCTAATGTGTGGAAGAAGAAAGCGCCGACCAACCATAACATCGATGTTTTTACTGTTGTATCTCCACCTTGTTCTAGCACTGCGCCAACCATACAAAGGAAACCAATCGCTAAGAAAAATAGTGCCATTGCAAATTTCACTGGCGAAGTGGGTTCACGTTTACCCAATTTTACCCAAAGGACAGCCAGAACTGGCGCTAGAGTAATAATGAAAAATGGGTTTAGTGATTGGAACCACGCAGCAGGAACTTCAAAACCACCAATCATGCGATCAGTATATTGTTGAGTGTAGATGTTCATCAGGCCACCTGCTTGTTCAAAGCCTGCCCAGAAGACAATAGTGAATAAGCTCATGACCAGAATTACTTTTAGTCGATTCACTTCTTCTTTGGTGAGTGGCTGCTTCGTGGTGGCGTTTTTGTTATTTAGATCTCGTTTCGCCGCTGGTTCGCGGCCAATATCACCAAGCCATGATTGAGCCAGTACCATTTGCATCACTAGGCTAACCAGCATACCCACACCAGCGGCAACAAAGCCAGCTTTCCAACCGTAAGAGGTTGTCACAGAGCCAGAAACGACGCCGGCAAGTAATGCACCTAAGTTGATACCCATATAAAAGATAGTGAATGCGCCGTCACGACGGTTGTCACCTTCTTGATAAAGGTCGCCAACCATGGTTGAGATATTTGGCTTAAAGAGACCGTTACCAGTGATAAGTAGGCCAAGACCTAAATAGAAACTGTGTAGCGAACCAATACCTAAAGCATCAGCAGGAAGTGCAAGAGTAAACTGGCCGATGGCCATTAACGCGCCACCAAGCAAAATTGAGCGACGTTGACCTAAATAGTTATCTGCTAGGTAACCACCGATAAGAGGCGTGATATACACAAGCCCTGTGTATATGCCGTATAGGTCTAATGCGTCTTTGGTTGACCAGCCAAGGCCGCCATTCATTGTTGTATCAGTAAGGTAAAGCACGAGAATGGCACGCATTGCGTAGTAAGAAAAGCGTTCCCACAGTTCTGTACCGAACAATAAGAACAGGCCACGTGGATGACCAAAATATTGATGTTGGTTTGACATAAGCTCTTCTAATAATAGTTATTACATTTTTTAACGACTTCTACGTATACAATGCAATTCAACGAGTGACAAATAATAAAATTTTGCCATTCAACTATTTTTGTTTGTTAAGTGGCTGTTTTTGATTAGATTTGCAGATTATATGATGGTGTATTGGTTGTGTCACAAACTTAATTTCCATTTTTGCCTATGGACTTCTTTATCGTAAGTTGCTGAAAAATGTCGTTAATGCGAGCGATGTATAATCATACTTTTATAGATAAACTGAATATCAATGACTCAACTTTGGCTTAATGCTAGGATAAAAACAAAATAGAATTGGCTAGTAAAAAGATGAAACGTTGGTATCTACTTTATTGTAAACGTGGGGAGCAGGTTAGGGCGAAACAACACCTTGAAAACCAAGGTGTAGAATGCTTTTATCCAACTGTAGAAGTTGAGAAGATTTTGCGCGGTAAAAGACAAAAAGTCGAGGAACCGCTGTTTCCTTGTTACGTATTCGCTTACTTTGATTATGAGCAAGGGCCAAACTTCACCTCAGTCCGCTCTACTCGAGGTGTTGTTGACTTTGTGCGTTTTGGTGCTCAACCGAAAGAAGTTCAAGGTGACTTGGTCTTCGAATTGATGCAGCTAGAAAAGTGTTGTAATGACAATACCGTTTCTGAATGCATGCCAAAACCAGGCGATCAAATTAGAGTTAAAAGCGGTCAATTTGCGGGCATAGATGCCATCTTCCAAGAACAAGATGGTGAGAAACGCTCAATTATGCTAGTTCAGATGATCACCAAGCGTGTGCCTGTCAGCATAGACAATAGTGATTTAGATTTAAAATAGCCTAATTCCATCAAACATAAAAAGAGGTGCAAAAGCACCTCTTTTTGATCGTATCTAATTTTTTGTCTGTTTTAAAAGGGTTGGACGAACCAACCCTTATCTTTATCGTAGAGAATTAGTATGAGTCGTTGTGAACGGTCTGTACTGCACGACCTGATGGGTCAACACAGTTTTGGAACGATTCATCCCATTCAATCGCCTTCGCTGAAGAACACGCTACTGAAGGGCCTCCTGGTACACACTCTGCTGCTGATGGAAGTGGGAATAACTCTTCAAAGATTTCACGGTACACGTAGCCTTCTTTTGTCGTTGGCGTGTTGTATGGGAATCGATATTGAGCTGTTTCCATCTGCTGGTCTGTCACTTTCTGTTCTGCTACTTCTTTCAGCGTATCGATCCAGCTGTAGCCAACGCCATCAGAGAACTGCTCTTTTTGACGCCATGCGATCGATTCTGGCAGGTAGTGCTCGAAGCACTCACGAAGGATGTGTTTCTCCATTTTACCGTTGCCACACATCTTGTCTGCTGGGTTCAAGCGCATTGCTACATCAATGAACTCTTTATCTAGGAAAGGTACGCGTCCTTCAACTCCCCATGCTGCCAGCGACTTGTTAGCACGAGCACAGTCGAACATGTTCAGAGCAAGCAGTTTACGCACAGTCTCCTCGTGGAACTCTTTCGCGTTTGGCGCTTTGTGGAAGTAAAGGTAGCCACCAAAGATTTCGTCAGCGCCCTCACCAGACAATACCATCTTGATACCCATCGCTTTGATCTTACGACCCATTAAGAACATAGGTGTTGATGCGCGGATAGTCGTCACGTCATACGTTTCAATGTGGTAAATCACGTCACGAATCGCGTCCAAACCTTCTTGAATCGTGTACGTCATTTCGTGGTGAACGGTACCAATTTGGTCGGCAACTTCGCGAGCTGCTTTCAGGTCAGGCGCGCCTTCTAGGCCAACAGCAAAAGAGTGCAGTTGAGGCCACCAAGCTTCAGACTTTTCATCATCTTCAATACGCATCGCTGCAAAGCGTTTTGCTACCGCAGATGTAATAGAAGAATCTAGACCACCTGAAAGAAGCACACCGTAAGGCACGTCAGTCATTAGTTGGCGTTTAACAGCCGCTTCTAGCGCTTCCGTCAATTCTTCTTTGCTAGTGCTGTTACCTTGTACTGCTGCGTACTCGTTCCAGTCACGAACATAGTAACGTGTTGGCTGAGTATCTTTAGAGCTGTAGTAGCTACCAGGAGGGAATTCACTTACTGTTTTACATACTGGAACAAGAGCCTTCATCTCTGATGCCACATAGTAGTTACCATGTTCATCGTGACCTTGATAAAGAGGGATAATACCAATATGGTCACGGCCGACTAAATACTCATCTTTTTCTTCGTCGTAGAGCACAAAAGCGAAAATACCGTTTAGTTCTTCAAGGAGATCTGCACCCATATCTTGGTAAAGTGCAAGAATGACTTCACAGTCTGAATCGGTTTGAAATTCGTACTTTCCTTCGTAACGAGCACGAATTTCTTTATGGTTGTAGATTTCACCATTGACGGCAAGGATGAGCTTCTTATCAGGGCTGTATAGCGGCTGTGCACCACTATTTAGACCAACAATCGCCAAGCGCTCGTGCGCTAAAATAGCACGCTCTGAAGAGTAAATCCCAGACCAGTCTGGGCCACGGTGACGAAGTTTTTTCGACATCTCTAATGCGATAGGGCGCAATGCGGCTGCATCGCTTTTAATGTCTAAAATGCCAAATACTGAACACATACTACATCCTTACTAAACTAAACAATTTCTAATCGGTATGGTTTAAATTTGCCATTACTAATAAAAAAAGCAACGTTTTGTGATTAAAAAAATGATAAAAGGCCTTGTTGTATGGAAAATATTTAACTCAACCGTTGTTTTGGTGAATGAGATCAAGGTTTGGTATAAAAACTATACAAAAAAGGCTTTCTATCAATAGAAAGCCTTTCAAAAAATATCAGTGCTGTTGCTTATTTAATTGGTGTGAATTTAGGCTGAAGTTGTTTACAGACGTGTCGAGCAAAACCGCTACCAGCTTCACTATATATATTGAATGCTGCGTCAACGCCATTTTCAAGTAAGCCTTGCAATTGATCTGGGTATTCGGCGATAGCGGCAATTTGCCCCTTATATTTTCTGCGTTTAAGCTGCTCAAGTGCTGTTTGGTTACCTTGATGATGTGGCATTGCAAGCAGAACCAGTTTTACATGACCTGTATCTAAAATTCGCTCCCAGAAATCCGGGTCGGTGGCATCACCAGAAATCACATTTCTTCCTTCTGAACGATGATGATGTGCAGCGTCTTCACGAATTTCTATACCCAATGAAATTTTGCCATAGCGTGAGCGTAGCTCATCATAAGCGCCCGTTCCAATACGCCCCATACCTAAGATCAATACTTGGGCATGACCTGGGTTGATGAGTTGGTCGCGTTGATTGAGCTTTTCTACCGCTGTCTCTTGCAGCCACTTACCTGAATGTTGATAAATTTTATGGCTAAGGCGGTTAAGTGGCGCGGAAATTACAAAGGATACCGACACCGCAACCGCAATCGCAGCAAGCATATCACTTGGCATCCAGCCCATTTTATAGGCCAACCCTGCAACAATAAGACCAAACTCACTGTAGTTAAATAGTGATAAAGAGGCGAGCAAAGAGGTACGTACTCGAAACTTAAAATGATTAATAGTGACGAAGTACAAGAGTCCTTTGATTGGTAGCAGTAAGATAAATAGCAGGGCGAGAACGACGCCATTCACGCTCAATGAGGCGGATAAACCAATGTTTAAAAAGAAGCAGACTAAAAAGAGCTCCTTCATATTGAATAATGACTTGGATAGTTCTGAGGCTTTTGGGTGACCTGCGAGTAGCATGCCTAAAATTAGCGCGCCCAAGTCTGGTTTCATCCCGACCAACTCGAATAGCCCAGCACCGACAACAAGCGCGAAGAAAATACCGAATAGCACCAGCATTTCGCCGTGGCCAACTTTATCGAGCAGCTTATAGAATAGGGGACGAAGGAAAGGCAGTGCGAACAAACCGATGGCATACCATTCTGGGACTTTTCCGGTTGAAGCAGTCAGGAATACTACGGCAAAAATATCTTGCATAACCAAGATACCGATCGCGAGTGTGCCGTAGGTCGCGTTCATTTCGCCTTTTTCTTGCAATGCTTTTACGGCAAAAACGGTACTAGAGAACGATAGTGCAAAAGCTAAAAGCAGGATTTGGCTGCCGTCCATACTGGCTAGCGAAGTCAAGCCCAGTAGTTTTAAGCCGGATAACGCTAGGGCAAAAAAAGCGGTAGAGAGTATGTTGTGGGCGGTTGCCCCTCCCCATATTTCTTTGGACAGCAGGGTTTTTACATCGAGTTTGAGTCCAATAGTAAACAGAAGAAGAGTAACACCAAGATCTGCGAGAGTGACAATAACGTCATTGCTTTGGTAACCAAATGCATGCAAGCCAAATCCAGCTAGTAGAAAACCAACGAGGGGAGGGAGGCTGCATTTAAGCGCAATAAAACCAGCTAAAAAAGCGGCTGTAATTAGAATAATTTCCATACTGTTGAGCTGTATTCCTGATATACAAAAACGGGCTGTGAAAACACAGCCCGAGATTGTAACTCAATTGGTTGTATAAACTTAGTCTTCCAGTAACTTTTGTAACAAAACTCCGTTTAGCATAGCGCGTTTAATCATCGCAAATGCGCCCATCGTTGGCTGCTTATCAATGTGAGAAGCCACGATAGGGAGGTCGTTATGGAAAGTTTTAAGAGATTGATTCTCTACGTTGCGTTGAATTGCAGGGAAAACAATATCTTGTGCTGCAGTAATATCGCCAGCAATTACAATTTTCTGTGGATTAAATAAGTTAACCGTAATCGCAATCGCTTTACCTAGCTGGTTGCCCACTCGCACTAAACTCTGTTTCGCAAGTTCATCACCATTCATTGCGTGCTGACATACCGCTTCAATTGTGATGTTTTCAAGGTCGGTTAAGCTTGATTCGTATCCTTGAGTAATCAGTTGCTTCACTCGTTGAATAATCGCTGGGTTTGCAGCTACGGTTTCTAAACAGCCAAAGTTTCCACATTGGCATTGCTCACCAAGCGGGTCAATTTGGATATGACCAATTTCACCGACGTTGCGGTTAAAACCAAGAAAAACCTGGCCGTTAACGATAATACCTGCGCCAGTACCGCGGTGGACGCTAACCAAAATAGAATCCTGGCAGTCTTGGCTTGCTCCAAAGTAGTGCTCAGCCAACGCCATGCCACGTACGTCGTTGCCAACAAAGCATGCTGTATTAAACTTCTCTCCAACAATTTCACCGAGAGCAAGATTATCGATATCGGTATTAGGCATGTATTCGACCACGCCAGTTGTTGGGTTAACAAGGCCCGGTAAAGTGATGCCGATAGCGATGAGTTGATCAATTTTGTCTTCGCAACGGTTTACGAAATCTTTTAATAAATCGATAAGTCCTGCGATTAAGTCTGCTTGGTTAGTGTAGTGCAGTTCATGCTGATCTTCTGCCAGCGCGGTACCACCTAAATCGTATAAACTGAACTGTACGTAATCTCGACCTAAGCGAACGGCAATCGAATGAAAAGGTTTGACTTCAGTAGTCAAAGAGATCGCACGACGACCACCAGTTGAAGCTTGTTGGGCGACCTCCTTAATAAGGCCGCGCTCTAAAAGTTGGCGGGTTATTTTGGTAACACTAGCAGGCGCGAGCTGACTCACGTCCGCGACTTGAATACGGGAGATAGGACCTTGCTGATCAATCAGCCTATATACCGCAGCGCTGTTAAGCTGTTTTACTAAATCTACATTACCAATCTGTCCGCCATTCATGCTTAATTTTGCTCGTATTGTCCGTTAACAACCGTCGCTTTTACTTTAAAGTCACGATCGAAAATAGTCAGGTTTGCAACCATCCCTTTTCGAACTCGGCCAAGGCGATCCTCAACACCAATTGCTGTTGCTGGGTATAACGTGGCCATTCGTAGAGCTTCGTCTAAAGCGATCCCCGCGTGCTCAACTGAATTCTGAACTGCTTCAATCATTGTCAAAGCTGAGCCGCCTAGCGTGCCATTTTCATCAACACACTTACCATCTCGGTAATATACTTTCTTACCGACAAAAATAAAGTGATCAATGTTAGCACCTGCTGGAGCTGTGGCATCCGTCACCAAAACAAGCTTTTCACCTTTGATTTTATGAGCAATTCGGATGTTTGCGTAGTCGACGTGAAAACCATCAGCAATAATGCCAGCATATACGTCAGGAGTATCGTAAATTGCACCAACAACTCCTGGTTCACGACCAACCATTGGTGTCATTGCATTAAAGAGGTGTGTAGCAAAAGTAATGCCTGCTTCAAAGCTTTTACGTGCTTCGGCGTAGGTTGCATTTGTGTGGCCAATTGAAACTACGATGCCAGCAGCCTTTAATCGCGCAATATGCTCTGGGTCGTTATGCTCAGGTGCTAGTGTTACTTTCGCTACGATATCGGCGTTTGTGCAGATAAGGTCGATCATGCTTTCGTCTGATGGGCGAATAAAATCTACGTTATGGATGCCTTTTTTCGCGACGTTAAGGTAAGGACCTTCGAGGTGTAAACCAAGCGATTGATTTTGATACTTGTTGTGGTACTCACGAGCTGCGGCAATTGCAGTTCGCATATCTTCATCAGATGACGTAATGAGTGTTGGCAGGAAGCTAGTACAGCCAGATTTGAGGTTTGCCTGGTGCATGATTTGCATGGTTTCAGGGGTAATTGCATCGTTTAGCATTACACCGCCACAACCGTTCAACTGCAGATCGATAAAGCCTGGACTTAGATTAGCGCCTGCAAGGTCTTTTAGTTCGATGCTTTGAGGTAGCTCAGAAACCGGCACAATAGATTGAATAAGATCGTTTTCGATGATGACCGCATGATCGGTAAGAACATCACTACCGGTATAAATTTTACAGTTACTTAGCGCGTACATAGTCAGCTAGTCCTTATAGATGAGAATTCAATTTCTATATCGTTATCTAAGTAGAGACTGCTTCAGTCATATGGGTACTTAGTTTGTATCACTGAATTAGATAACGAGTCACATACAGCAAGTCGCGTTTTATCGATGTTATTGTCATAGTAACTAACTGAAAAGTAATAATTGTATGGTTTTTTATGATTCTTTTTCAGAGCAAAGTTACAGTGATTTACCCGCCTAGATACCAAAATAACACTGATTCTGCCTTGCATAAAGTGCGAGAATATTATCTTTAAAACGCCATTTTTTCGTATAATAAAATAAGTTTTATGATCTCGCTAGCAAAAACCTTCCGAAAGGGCAAATTGTGGTGATTATGATCACAAACGGTGAGCTTTTAATTTGCGGAGCAAAATTAATATCATAAACTTAGGATGACTAAATTGGACGGCTGAAATAAGTCATTCAACATAACATCTAATCCTATAGGGGGAACTTAAGGTGAACATTCTCGGATACTTCCAGAAGGTGGGTAAGGCGCTTATGGTGCCGGTTGCCACACTTCCTGCAGCAGCAATACTCATGGGTATTGGCTACTGGATCGACCCAAATGGCTGGGGCGCAAACAGTGCACTTGCTGCATTTCTTATTAAAGCTGGTGCAGCGATCATTGACAACATGTCAGTATTGTTCGCTGTTGGTGTTGCTTACGGAATGTCTAAAGACAAAGATGGCGCCGCTGCACTTTCAGGCTTCGTGGGCTTCTTAGTTGTCACAACGCTTTTGGCCCCTGGTGCAGTATCACAAATTCAAGGCATTGACCCAAGTGAAGTACCTGCTGCATTTGGTAAAATCAATAACCAGTTCGTAGGTATCTTGGTTGGTATTGTTTCTGCTGAGTTGTACAACCGTTTTTCTCACGTAGAGCTGCACAAAGCACTGGCGTTTTTCTCTGGTAAGCGTCTTGTACCTATCCTAACGTCTTTTGCTGGTATCGTTATTGCGTTCATCCTGATGTACGTTTGGCCATCAGTTTACGGCGGTCTGGTCAGTTTTGGAGAAAGCATTCAAGGTATGGGTGAAGCAGGTGCAGGTGTTTATGCATTCTTCAACCGTCTTCTAATTCCTGTTGGTCTGCACCATGCACTAAACTCAGTGTTCTGGTTTGATGTTGCTGGTATTAATGACATTCCAAACTTCCTTGGCGGTGCGAAATCATTAGCTGAAGGCACGGCAACGGTAGGTGTTACAGGGATGTACCAAGCGGGCTTCTTCCCAATCATGATGTTTGGTTTACCAGGCGCTGCTCTAGCGATGTACCATACTGCGAAATCAAAGAATAAAGAGAAAGTGGCATCTATCATGATTGCGGCTGCGTTTGCTTCATTCTTTACAGGTGTAACAGAACCACTTGAATTTGCATTCATGTTCCTTGCTCCAGGACTGTACGTTCTTCACGCAGCGCTGACTGGTCTATCAGTTTATATCGCGGCATCAATGCAGTGGATTGCAGGTTTCGGTTTCTCTGCTGGTTTAGTCGACTTAGTATTGTCGACTCGTAACCCGCTAGCGGTAAACTGGTACATGCTCATTGTACAAGGTCTTGGTTTCTTTGCGGTTTACTACTTCGTGTTCCGTACCGTGATTGTTAAGTTTGGCCTTAAAACACCGGGACGTGAAGATGATGAAGAAGCTTCATCTAACGTGGCTGGATCAAGCAATTCTTCAGAGCTTGCTCGTCAGTACTTGAAAGCACTTGGCGGTCATGACAACCTAAGTTCTATCGATGCCTGTATTACTCGTTTGCGCCTTTCTGTGAAAGATATGAGCGTTATCAATGAGAAAACTCTGAAAGATCTTGGAGCTATGGGAGTTGTGAAGCTAGGTACAAACAACCTACAAGTTATCCTTGGTCCACTAGCAGAGATTGTTGCTGGTGAGATGAAGAATGTATCTAAAGATGAAGACTTAAGTGGTGTTCAGTTACCAGCTTAACTGTTTAATAGTGGTGCGATTGTTTGTTATTGGTATTGCAAACAATTGATACTACAACATCGCAAAAGGCCTCCGCAGGAGGCCTTTTTTCGTTTAGGCCCTTTGAATCTGCTTTGCTTTCACGCCAACTCAATAAATATTGTCGTTTTAGAGCGAGTTCTTGTTGTCTAATTGCTTAGAATTGTGGATCATTAGGAACAATGTACTCTGTGAAACCATACTTGGATACAGGGTTCCGTTTTCTCTGACAATACTAATATTTTTGAGGTGCTATAGATGAGTGAAGCTGATGCTCGTCCATCAAACTTTATTCGCCAGATCATTGATAAAGATCTAGCGGATGGTAAACACACTAGCGTGCATACTCGATTCCCGCCGGAGCCAAATGGCTACCTGCATATCGGTCATGCTAAGTCTATCTGTTTGAACTTCGGTATTGCTCAGGACTACCAGGGTCAATGTAATCTGCGTTTCGACGATACAAACCCTGAAAAAGAAGACATCGAATACGTTGAGTCTATCAAGAAAGATGTAAACTGGTTGGGCTTTGAGTGGAGTGGTGAAGTATGTTACTCATCAAACTACTTCGATAAGCTTTACGAATATGCAATTGAATTGATTAACAAAGGCTTAGCGTACGTAGATGAGCTAAGTCCAGAGCAAATTCGTGAATACCGCGGCACACTAAAGGCGCCAGGTAAACCAAGTCCATACCGTGACCGTTCTGTTGAAGAGAACTTGGCGTTGTTTGAAAAAATGCGCGCTGGTGAATTTGAAGAAGGTAAAGCGTGTCTTCGTGCTAAAATCGACATGGGTTCTTCATTCATGGTCATGCGCGATCCAGTTTTATACCGTGTGCGTTTTGCTACGCACCACCAAACTGGTGATAAGTGGTGCATTTACCCAATGTACGACTTTACGCACTGTATTTCTGATGCATTAGAAGGCATTACGCACTCTATTTGTACGCTTGAATTCATGGATAACCGTCGTCTGTACGATTGGGTTCTAGACAACATCACGATCGAAAGCCGTCCACATCAATACGAGTTCAGTCGTTTAAACCTTGAATACACAGTGATGTCTAAGCGTAAGCTTAACCAGCTAGTTACTGAAAAACTGGTTAATGGTTGGGATGATCCACGTATGCCGACTGTCTCAGGTCTGCGTCGTCGTGGCTTCACACCTGCATCTATTCGTGAGTTTTGTAAGCGTATTGGTGTAACGAAGCAAGAAAATATGATCGAGTTTAGTTCATTAGAATCTTGTATTCGTGATGACCTAAACGAGAACGCTCCGCGTGCAATGGCTGTACTGGATCCTGTTAAAGTTGTTATCGAAAACTTTGAAGCAGGCGCAGTAGAAAACTTGACAGTTGCCAACCACCCAAATAAACCTGAAATGGGCGTGCGTGAAGTGCCATTCACGCGTGAATTGTGGATTGAGCGTGAAGACTTCCGTGAAGAAGCGAACAAAAAGTACAAGCGTTTAGTGCTAGGTAAAGAAGTTCGTTTACGTGGTGCTTACGTGATCAAAGCTGAGCGCGTTGAAAAAGATGCCGAAGGCAACATCACAACGATCTTCTGTTCTTACGATGCAGATACGCTAGGTAAAAACCCAGCAGATGGTCGTAAAGTGAAAGGCGTTATTCATTGGGTGTCAGCTGATAAAGCTCTTCCAGCGGAAATTCGTCTGTACGATCGTTTATTTACGGTGCCAAACCCAGGCGCAGCGGAAGATTTTGCTTCTACTATCAACCCTGAATCATTAGTTGTGATCAATGGCTTCGTCGAGCCTAGCCTAGCTTCTGCAGAAGCAGAAAAAGGTTACCAGTTTGAACGTATGGGTTACTTCTGTGCAGACTCGAAAGACTCTTCAGCAGATAATCTAGTATTCAATCGCACGGTTGGTCTACGTGATACCTGGGCAAAAATTGAGAATCAATAATCTCAATTAATGCTGAGAACGATGAAAAAATGCCAGCAAACGCTGGCATTTTTTATACCTAATCCCACAGAGTGCTATATAGATGTGCAAAACTGTGGAGAAAAAAGATGGGTGTTTAGTAGCTTTTGTTCTGTAACCAAAGTACTGACGTCTAAGGTACTGACTTCTAGAAACAAAAAACGCCAGCATGTGCTGACGTTTACTTTTTAAATTAACAAACCCTTATTTTTTCGGTTTGTGTGCATCTGGATTGTCTTTACAACCACCATCGCTACACTTGCCGTACAAGTATAAGCTGTGGTTTGTTAGTGTGACATTGTACTTAGCTGCAATCTCTTTTTGACGTTCTTCAATAAGATCGTCAGAAAATTCAATTACCTCACCACAGTCTAGGCACACTAGGTGGTCGTGGTGATGTTGAGTCGATAATTCGAAGACTGACTTTCCACCTTCAAAGTGGTGACGAGTTACAATACCAGCATCGTCGAACTGGTTTAGAACTCGGTAAACAGTTGCTAGGCCAATTTCTTCACCTAGATCAATCAACTTTTTGTACAAATCTTCAGCACTGATGTGCTGGCAGTCTGGCTGCTGAAGTACTTCTAGAATTTTTAGCCTCGGAAGGGTTACTTTTAAACCCGCATCCTTCAGCGCCTGATTATTATCTGACATATACTTTCCCGTTGGATCATCTGCAGCGATTTAACAGAATTCAATCTTCCTACCATTATAGGATAAGCGTTCGGAACATTAAACCACGAACTTCAAAGGGTTAATAGAATCTTTTTGTAAATTAGAAACAGGTCCATTATATTACAGCTCTGACCAGTTACAATTGTGTAACATTAAGCTTGGAGAGGGCAGGGATAGCGATGAATAGGCGACTAGCGAAGATATACAAACCAGGAATTGTAAAGTTCGCACTCAATATTTGGCCTCCTTTTTGGGGGGCGGGTATTAAAATCTTACATATTTCTCAAGACTTCCGTACTGTAAAGGTACGTTTAAAGCTTCGCTGGTGGAATAAAAATGCCAATCGCACCCAATATGGCGGCAGTATTTTCTCTTTAACTGATCCTATTTACTCGTTGATGCTGATGGGGATTCTACGAGAGGAATATTATGTGTGGGATAAAGAGGCAAGCATTAACTTTATTAAGCCGGGGCAAAGTGATTTGTTTGCAGAATTTGAGGTCACTGAAGGGATGCTGGAAAACATTTATCAAATGACACGGAATGGAGAAAAGTGCTTTCCTGAGTTTATTACTCATGTAAAAGATAAACAGGGGAATGTGGTTTCAGAGGTTCAACGCAAGCTTTATGTAAGAAAGAAACCTCAGTATCGCGAAGAGGAAGTACTTACCGATGCTGTGTGACAATACATACAAAAAGACCTCCAAGTGGAGGTCTTTGCATCATTCAATTTGATTAGCCTTCTAGCTCAGCTAAACACATCTCTTCATAGATCTGTTTAACCCAGCTTTCAACACGCTCGTCAGTCAATTCTGGTTGGCGGTCTTCATCAATACATAGACCTACGAATTGGCTTTCGTCACCTTCAACAAGTGCTTTAGACGCTTCAAATTCGTAGCCTTCTGTCGAGGTATGGCCAAGAATTGTGCCGCCTTTAGATTCAACGATATCACGGACTGTGCCCATCGCGTCACAGAAGTATTCTGCGTAGTCTTCTTGGTCGCCACAGCCAAAGATAGCCACTAGCTTAGTAGAGAAGTCGATTTGCTCAAGTTCAGGGAAGAAGTCATCCCAATCACATTGTGCTTCGCCGTAGTACCAAGTTGGGATACCTAGAAGAAGAAGATCGAAGTTATCAATGTCTTCTTTGCTGCTTTTCGCGATGTCTTGAACGTGAACTAGATGTTTACCTAGTTGCTTTTGAATCATCTTTGCAACGGCTTCAGTATTACCTGTGTCGCTACCGAAGAAGATACCTACACTTGCCATAGAGTCTATACCTTTACATTGTTTGTTATTGGCGATGCTACTAAGGGTTTAACCTAACCCTGAGCCTTCCCAAGTTAGCTGAATTACACCTTTTGCAATAAAGCCAGCACAGCCTAGGAAAAGGACTAACCACACAATACGACGACCAAAAACAGGTACATTGCCTTGCTTTAGCACATCTTTTATCGCCATCCCGATGAAAAAAAAGATAGCAGCAAAAAGAAGATCGAGCCCAATAGACTCGAGCATATCCATATAGTCGTAAAGCATTTTAGCCCTTCATGCCGAAAAATCTTGGGCGCACTATACCACTGTTAAACGGTAAAGTTAATGCACTACAAGAAGGGTTATTTCAATAATCTAGTGTTGCTTTTCGAATTTGTTAACTCGAAATGTATTTTCGAATGACTCTCATTACTTCTGTCGGTTTCTCGGCGTGTAACCAGTGACCAGTGCCAGCGATAATGTGTGCTTTAGCATGGTTAAATTGTCGCTTCACTGCCGGCTGATGTTCTGGCATTAAGTAGTCAGAGTCGCCGCCTTTGATAAATAAAGTTGGGATATCTGTTGGTGTGATTTCTTGCCAGCCAATAATTTGGTCATAATTCTCAAAAAGGCTCGGTACGTTAAACCGCCAATCCATCTTATCGCCATTTTTGTACAGTGATTTAGAGAGAAATTGTCTTACACCATCGAGTTCAATATGTTGAGCTAGGATATCCATGGCTTGCTGTCGATTTGCTGGTTTTTCATTAATAACAGCATGTAAGCCGTTAAAAACATTATCGTGACGGTTCGTAGTGTAGGCTACAGGCGCCATGTCGAGAACGACTAACTGCTTGACTACATTTGGAGCAATGTCCACAAGAGCCATCGCGACTTTTCCGCCCATGGAGTGACCAATAACAATAGATGGCTCAACGTTTAAGTGCTGAAGGAGCTGAGCCACATCTTTTGCCATATCGGTATAGTTATGGACTTCGGAGTGGAAAGAGAGGCCGTGATTTCTCAGATCAATACTGATCACCGTGTGATCTTTAATAAGATCGCGGGCGAGTAGACCCAGATTACTTAAACTACCAAACAATCCGTGAATCAAAACAACTGTTTGGCCTTGGCCTTCCTGCTTATAGTTGAGTAATGCTGACATTTTATCTTATTCGTGATGGGTTTAACGTGGAGTATCCGCGTGGATCTCGTTATAATCCCCCAGAGTTTAAACATTGAGAATGTGAAAAGCGAATGAAAACAATTGAGGTTGATGAGGATCTATACCGTTATATAGCTAGTCAAACTAAGCATATCGGTGAAAGCGCCTCGGATATTTTGCGACGCCTTTTAAACCTTGATGGTCAGTTGCAGGAAGCTAAAGCCGCGCCTGTAGTAGAGAAGCCACAAGGGATTGTAGTAAGTAAAGATGCGGGTAAAACGGAATCTGTTGATGTAGTGAAAGAAATGCGTTCGCTGCTTATTTCTGATGAGTTTGCCGGTCTAAAAAAAGCGATTGATCGCTTTATGTTGGTATTATCGACCTTACATAAATTGAATCCAGAAGGTTTCGCCCAGGCTACGAATGTAAAAGGACGCAAACGCGTGTACTTTGCAGATAATGAAGAAACCTTGCTAGCAAACGGTAATACGACCAAGCCAAAAGCCATTCCTGGCACACCGTTTTGGGTTATCACGAATAACAATACAAGTCGTAAAAGACAGATGGTTGAACAAGTGATGGCACACATGGGGTTCCAACCTGACTTAATAGAAAAAGTAACAGGTTCAATCTAAGAAACCTGATAGAAGCCTCATAATGCGTCGCAGTGAGCGGATATTATGAGGCTTTTTTAATTTTATTTGTATTGAAAGAAAGGATGTCAAACATGGCTATGCACCCTCGTGCTGGGCAAAAAGCGCAGCAGGAAGATCTTCACAATATCCCAGCACTCGTTGCTAACTACTTCTTACTTCAACCAGACGCGGCAAACGCAGAACACAAAGTTCAATTTGGTACTTCTGGCCACCGCGGTACTGCAGACAAGCACACTTTTAACGAAAACCACATTTTAGCGATCGCTCAAGCGGTAGCAGAAGTTCGTGCTGAGCAAGGCACAACTGGCCCGTTGTTTGTGGGTAAAGACACGCATGCGCTATCTGAGCCTGCTTTTTCAAGTGTGATTGAAGTATTGATTGCAAATGGTGTGAAAGTGATTGTCCAGCAAGACAACGGTTACACGCCAACACCGGGTATTTCACACGCGATTCTGACTTACAACATCAAACACGATGAAAAAGCAGACGGTATCGTTATTACTCCATCACATAACCCACCACAAGACGGCGGTATCAAATACAATCCGACACATGGTGGTCCTGCAGAAGCTGAGTTGACTCAAGCTATCGAAGATCGTGCGAACGAATTGATTGCTGAAGGTTTACAAGGTGTTAAACGCCTACCACTAGCAGAAGCAAAAGCATCGGATCTGTTTGTAGAGATGGACTTGGTGAAGCCATACATTGATGATCTGGTGAACGTTATCGATATGGAAGCAATCCAAAAAGCGAACCTGAAGATTGGTGTAGATCCATTGGGTGGCAGCGGTATCGATTACTGGCGTCAAATTGGTCAGGCATACAACCTAGACCTAACGCTAGTAAGTGAATCGATCGATCCTTCTTTCCAATTCATGTCGCTAGATAAAGACGGCGTTGTGCGTATGGACTGTTCTTCTCCTTACGCAATGGCGGGTCTATTGGCACTGAAAGACGAATACGATTTAGCATTTGGTAACGATCCTGACTACGACCGTCACGGTATCGTTACGCCAAAAGGTTTGATGAACCCGAACCACTTCTTAGCCGTTTGTATTGACTACTTGTACCGTCATCGTGACGCGTGGGGTAAAGACGTCGCTGTTGGTAAAACACTAGTTTCAAGTGCGCTGATTGACCGTGTTGTTGCGGATCTAGGTCGTGAGCTATGTGAAGTGCCTGTTGGTTTCAAATGGTTTGTAGACGGTCTGTACACTGGTAAGTTTGGTTTCGGCGGCGAAGAAAGTGCTGGTGCGTCTTTCCTTCGTAAAGATGGCACGCCTTGGTCAACAGACAAAGATGGCATCTTGCTATGCCTTCTAGCAGCAGAGATCACTGCGGTAACGGGTAAGAACCCTCAAGATTACTATGAAGAGCTAGCGGCGAAGCACGGTGAGTCGAAGTACAACCGTATTCAAGCTGTAGCAAATGGCCCACAAAAAGACGTATTGAAGAAGTTGTCACCAGAAATGGTTGCGGCTGAAACTCTAGCAGGTGATGCTATCACTGCTCGTCTAACGCATGCACCAGGCAATGGTGCTGCGATTGGCGGCCTTAAAGTAACGACAGCTAACGGTTGGTTCGCTGCTCGTCCATCAGGCACAGAGGACATCTACAAGATTTACTGTGAAAGCTTCAAAGGTGAAGAACATCTGAAACAAATCGAAGCTGAAGCACAAGAGATCGTTAATCAAGTGTTTGCAGCCGCTGGTTTGTAAAACATCCAATGGTCAATGTATCTAGCAAAGGGTTGATGTGAAAACATCAACCCTTTCATGTTTAAGTGCCCCGAACCGCTTTATCTCCGGGCCATGAATCTGGTACCACAAACCAGAATTGACCGTCCTCCGTTTGTGCATGTACAAATCGGTCTGAAGGCTTTTCAATGGGTCGAGATAAATCGTCCATACCAATCGCCCAGCATGGTTTGTGTAAATGATAAAGTGGCTTACCGATTAACTCCCATTGGCTCTGGTAGCACCAGTAACCACTAATCTGACTTGGATTTAGTTCATAACCCAAGCACTCGCTAGGAGTTGGCTCTGGAGTAAACGGATTAATATAGAGTCGTCCTTGCATCAATAGATGCTCTTGTGGGGCGTCGTTTAACGGAATTATTTTTTGAAATTCCGGGCGATCGCTCATTTTCAATTGATGAGTAAGCATTCTATTCAGTTTTGTATGCAGCTGGTCGTGAGCATTCGGACCATACCAAACGCCGTTATAAAGAAGATAAAACTTAATCGCCACTTCCCAGTGTTCTATTTGATTTGATTCTGTATTCCGCAACACCAAATCTATAGCACCAATGGTCTTACCTTCGATGTCGTTTAACTGAACCTCTTCCGCGATAACCTGATATCGTTCTGAACTAGAGAGAACTGCAGTGCATAAGTGCTGATATAAAAAGCCCAATCTTGGATTACCATTGTATTGCTCAGTGTTCTTTAAAGGCGTTACCGTAAGATCCTCTAAGGTTGCAAACGGAGGGCGTAACTTGAAAAGAGGAGGTGAAGTGGCGATCCATTGGTAAAAGCGTTGCAGTTGGTTCATCCGTATCCCTAAATGTATGGTGAGGCGACAAGCTTTGTTATTGTAACTAAATTTGCTTTTGAGGGTAGGGTGGCTAGCATCGATATTAGGGTTCGAGATACACTTTAAATACCTAAATGATATCAAGGTGCCAGATGTCAAAACGTTGTTGTATCAACTAGGTTGCACACTCTCGGTCTGATTTCATCGAGAGGTTATTTAGGTTTACATGCGCTAGAAATTGGAAGTAATAATGAATAACTTAAAGCTAGAACAGATTCTTAATGACAAACTGTCACCGCAGTTAATTAAAGATTACGCACCAAACGGGTTACAGGTAGAAGGGACGCCAGCCGTAAAGCGTATTATCACTGGCGTAACCGCCTCTCAAGCCTTAATCGATAAAGCGATTGAGCTTAATGCAGACGCATTGCTTGTTCATCATGGCTATTTTTGGAAAGGTGAGCCTGAGCCAATTCGTGGCATGAAAGGTAAACGAATTCGTAGCCTGATCAAAAATGATATCAACTTATATGGTTATCACCTTCCTCTAGATATTCATCCAGAGCTAGGCAACAACGCTGAATTAGCTCGCTTACTTGAAATCGAAGTAGAAGGTGGGCTTGAAGGGCACCCTCAGTCAGTTGCTATGTTTGGGCGCTTGAAAAAGCCGATGTCTGGTGTTGAATTTGCGAGTAAGATCAACCAAGTTCTTGAAAGAGAGCCTCTGCATATCGCTCCAGAGAATACTGATAAGATGATTGAGACAGTCGGCTGGTGTACTGGTGGAGGGCAGGATTTCATTGAACTTGCTGTACAGCACGGGCTGGATGCATTTATCTCTGGAGAAATTTCAGAGCGCACCACTTATACTGCTCGTGAAATGGACATTCATTACTTTGCTGCAGGTCATCATGCTACTGAGCGTTATGGTGTTCAGGCCTTAGGCAAATGGCTAGCGGATGAATATGGCCTACATGTGGAGTTTATCGATATTGATAATCCGGTTTAGCGTTCTCCATTAATAACGTTAAACGCAAAAAAGAAAAAAGGGTTGAGACGAAAATCTCAACCCTTTTGTTTGTCTATCTTCGTACTAAAAGATCATTCACGTTCGTGAAGTGGAGAAAACTCACGTTGTGTTTCGCCAGTGTATAGCTGACGAGGACGACCGATGCGGTTCAGTGGATCGCTGTGCATTTCGTTCCAGTGAGCAATCCAGCCGATGGTACGAGAAATCGCGAAGATAACCGTAAACATAGAAACTGGAATACCAATCGCTTTAAGAATGATACCTGAGTAGAAGTCTACGTTCGGGTACAGCTTCTTAGACACGAAGTACTCATCAGAAAGTGCAATGCGCTCAAGTTCCATTGCAACGTCTAGCAGAGGGTCTTGAATGTTTAGCTCTTTGAGAACTTCATGACACGTTTCGCGCATTACTGTCGCACGTGGGTCGTAGTTCTTGTAAACGCGGTGACCAAAGCCCATTAAGCGGAATGGGTCATCTTTGTCTTTCGCGCGGTCTACATATTCAGGGATGTTATCGACGCTGCCAATCTCTTCTAGCATTCTCAAGCAGGCTTCGTTTGCGCCACCGTGAGCAGGCCCCCAAAGGGATGCAATACCAGCGGCAATACATGCAAATGGGTTCGCACCAGAAGAGCCAGCTAGGCGAACAGTTGATGTCGACGCATTCTGTTCGTGATCCGCGTGTAGAGTGAAAATCTTATCCATCGCACGGGCAACCACAGGATTTACTTCATACTCTTCGCAAGGGTTTGCGAACATCATATGCAAGAAGTTCTCTGCGTAGCTAAGGTCGTTACGAGGGTAAATAAATGGCTGACCGATAGAGTATTTGTAACACATCGCCGCCAGTGTTGGCATTTTTGACAGCAGACGGTACGCTGCAATTTCGCGGTGTTCGTCGTTGTTAATGTCAAGAGAGTCGTGATAGAAGGCTGCAAGTGCTCCAACTACACCACACATTACCGCCATTGGATGAGCATCGCGTCGGAAGCCATGGAAAAAGCTTGCGATTTGCTCGTGTACCATTGTGTGACGAGTAACGGTCGTTTTGAATTGCTCGTATTGTTCTCGGGTAGGGGCTTCACCATAAAGAAGGATGTAACATACTTCTAAGTAATCTGCGTTATTGGCTAATTGATCAATCGGGAAACCGCGGTGCAAAAGAATACCTTTGCCGCCATCGATGTACGTGATTGATGATTCACAAGATGCAGTGGCAAGAAAACCTGGGTCAAAAGTAAAGTAACCATTGGCTCCCAGCTTACGAACGTCAATTACAGGTGTACCTAGCGTACCGTCCATAATTGGCAGTTCGATTGGCGCTTGACCTTCAACATGAAGGGTCGCTTTCTTATCCGCCATAACAATCTCCTTTGTTTATTATTTAATCCGTCCAGGATGTTTATGTGCCATTTTTGTACTGTTGTTAAAGCTTAAAGTCAATTTTTCTCCATCTTTGTGTGCACTTGTTATGATTTTTCTCATGAAAATCGTTAAAAATCTGTTCTATGTAGCATAATTTGTTACACCAATTGTATTAGAATGTTGCTCGCCGTATATTGGCAAAGAAAATTTTAGTTAAATCCTTATAAATTCGGGGCTAGAAACAAAGAGTGAGGTTTGTTGCTGGATTCCGTTTGTTAACAACTTGTTTACAATTATCTGAGTGGTTACTCGCGATATTTGTTAAATAGATGTTAACTTTTGTACGTTTGGAAGCTGAAATTGGTTATAACAATAAATGCTCAATGGAGCTGAGTGAGCAAGCCCGTGAAAGAAAGAAAGTCAAGACCTGTTAATTTAGATTTACAGACCATCCACTTTCCTATCACAGCAATCGCATCCATCCTACACCGTGTGTCTGGGGTAATTACGTTTGTTGCGGTGGGTATATTACTGTGGTTACTATCCATTTCTCTGTCATCCCCAATGGGTTTTATGGAAGCCGCTGACATCGTCGATAGCTTCTTCGTAAAATTCATCCTGTGGGGAATTCTTACTGCACTTGCCTACCACATCGCAGGTGGTATCCGTCACTTATTGATGGATCTAGGTCACTTTGAAGAACTAGATTCAGGCACGATGAGCGCTAAAGTCGCGTTTGGTGCAACAGCAGTATTATCATTATTGGCGGGGATCTTGGTATGGTAAAACACGTATCTTCATTTGGTCGTAATGGTGTACACGATTTCCTACTAATTCGTGCAACTGCAATCATTATGACGCTATACACGATTTATCTGATTAGCTTCTGTGCATTTTCAGATATCTCTTACGCATCTTGGACCCAATTCTTTGGTGGTACCTTCACTAAAGTATTCACCATGTTGGCACTTGTCTCGATCCTGATTCACGCTTGGGTTGGTTTGTGGCAAGTATTAACTGATTACATTAAGTGCGCGAAACTACGTGGCGCACTACAACTTGGTGTTATTGCCGTGCTATTCGGCTATGTCTTCTCTGGTCTATTTATTCTGTGGGGTGCGTAAGTGTCTATTCCAGTTCGTGAGTTTGATGCCGTAGTAATCGGCGCTGGTGGTGCAGGTATGCGCGCTGCACTACAAATTTCAGAGCAAGGCCTATCATGTGCTTTGTTGTCAAAAGTATTTCCAACACGTTCTCATACTGTGTCTGCACAGGGCGGCATTACCGTTGCTCTGGGTAACTCGCACAAAGACGATTGGCAATGGCACATGTACGATACCGTTAAAGGTTCCGACTACATCGGTGACCAGAACGCGATTGAATACATGTGTAAAAATGGTCCTGAGTCAGTTATCGAGCTTGAAAAAATGGGTCTTCCATTCTCTCGTTTTGATAACGGTACCATATACCAACGTCCATTCGGTGGCCAATCTAAAGAGTTTGGTGGTGAGCAGGCTGCTCGTACAGCCGCTGCTGCAGACCGTACTGGTCACGCACTTCTTCACACGCTTTACCAGCAAAACGTAAAACACAAAACAACCATCTTCTCGGAGTGGTACGCTTTGGATCTTGTGAAAAACCAAGACGGCGCAATCATGGGTTGTACTGCGATTTGTATGGAAACGGGTGAAATCTGTTACTTCAAATCGAAAGCAACCATTCTAGCTACAGGTGGTGCAGGTCGTATTTACGCATCGACCACTAACGCGCACATCAACACGGGTGATGGCGTTGGTATGGCACTTCGCGCAGGCGTTCCAATGCAAGACATGGAAATGTGGCAGTTCCACCCAACAGGTATTGCTGGCGCGGGTGTTCTAGTGACGGAAGGTTGTCGTGGTGAAGGTGGTTACCTTCTAAATAAAGATGGTGAACGCTTCATGGAGCGCTACGCACCAAACGCGAAAGACCTTGCTGGTCGTGACGTGGTTGCTCGTTCAATGATGATTGAAATTCGTGAAGGCCGCGGCTGTGATGGTCCTTGGGGTCCACATATCAAGTTGAAACTTGATCACCTTGGTAAAGAAGTACTTGAATCACGTCTACCAGGTATCTGTGAACTGTCTCGTACATTTGCACACGTTGACCCAGTGAAAGAGCCAATTCCAGTAATTCCAACTTGTCACTACATGATGGGTGGTGTACCTACTCAAGTCTCTGGCCAAGCAATTAAGCAGAAGGCCGACGGTAGCGAGATGGAAGTACAAGGCCTTTACGCATGTGGTGAGATTGCTTCTGTATCGGTACACGGTGCTAACCGTCTGGGCGGCAACTCATTACTAGACTTGGTCGTATTTGGTCGTGCTACTGGCTTGCACCTTGGCGAAACGCTAGCAGCGCAAGCAGAAGCTCGTCCTGCAACAGAATCTGATATTGAAGCGTCTCTAGCGCGTACTATGCGTTGGGAAAACAGCACTGGTGGTGAAGATCCAGTTCAGATTCGTAAAGACCTACAAGCATGCATGCAAAACAGCTTCTCGGTATTCCGTGAAGGCGATGCGATGGCAACCGGTCTAGAAGAGTTGAAAGTGATTCGCGAACGTTTGAAAGATGCGCATCTAGCGGACAAGTCTTCAGAGTTCAACACGCAGCGTATTGAGTGTCTAGAACTTGATAACCTGATGGAAACCGCGTTTTCAACTGCCGTTGCAGCAAACTACCGTACAGAGAGTCGTGGCGCACATGCTCGTTTCGATTTCCCTGAGCGTGATGATGAGAACTGGCTATGCCACTCTATCTACAATCCGGAAACAGAAGCGATGACTAAGCGTGATGTGAACATGACGCCAACGCATCGTGAAGCTTTCCCGCCGAAAGTACGTACATACTAAAGGGAGGATACGACTATGAAATTAAACTTCTCTTTATACCGTTACAATCCGGATGTGGATACCAAGCCTTACATGAAAGAGTATACCCTTGAGGTAGACGAAGGCTCAGACATGATGGTGCTTGATGCATTGATTCTGCTAAAAGAGCAAGATCCAAGCATCGCGTTCCGTCGCTCATGCCGTGAAGGGGTATGTGGTTCTGATGGTTTGAATATGAATGGTAAAAACGGCCTAGCGTGTATCACACCGTTATCTGCTCTACAAGGCGATAAGATAGTTATTCGTCCACTACCAGGGTTACCTGTCGTGCGCGATCTTATCGTTGACATGACGCAGTTCTATGATAACTATGCGAAAGTTAAACCATTCTTGATTGATGATGGTGCATTACCACCATCACGTGAGAACCTACAATCGCCTGATGATCGTGCGCATTTAGATGGATTGTACGAATGTATCATGTGTGCATGTTGTACAACGTCTTGCCCATCATTCTGGTGGAACCCTGATAAATTCATCGGCCCAGCTGGTCTTCTCGCAGCGTACCGTTGGCTAATTGATAGCCGCGATACGGCAACAGATGAACGTTTGTCTGATCTTGATGATGCATTTAGTGTTTTTCGTTGCCATGGCATCATGAATTGTGTAAGTGTTTGTCCTAAGGGATTAAATCCGACGAAAGCCATCGGTCACATTAAGTCGATGTTGGTTAATCGTTCGGTTTAATTTACTCGCTCTTAGGAATGTCGCAGTGTTGCGGATCACCCGATATGACCGCTTCACTGCTTCAGTAATATTCGAGTAAAGAATACAAAAATTGCCGACCGTATTTTTAGTCGGCTCTTATAGCTCGGCAAAGACCGAAGCAAACGTGAAAACTACTGGTTAAGGGAAAATATGCACAACGGCGTGATGAAGGCATGGCTCGAGTCTTCACACTTGGCTGGCGCCAATGCAACGTATGTAGAGGACCTCTACGAACTGTATCTAAGTGATCCCGATCTGGTAAGTGAGGAGTGGAAACGTGTTTTTGAAGGCTTGCCTAAGCCATCAGAAGAAGTGGCAGAACAACCACATTCACGTGTCCGTGACTACTTCCGACGACTCGCTAGAGAAACAAAGCATTACAATGTCCAAGTTAGTGACCCAGATGTCGATGCAAAACAAGTAAAAGTTCTACAGCTAATCAACGCATACCGTTTCCGCGGGCATGAAGCTGCAGAATTAGACCCACTAGGTCTATGGCAACGCCCAACAGTGGCGGAGTTAGACCCTGCTTTTCATAATCTTACCGAAGATGACTTCGAAGAAACTTTCAACGTAGGTTCTTTTGCTGTTGGGCAAGAAACCATGAAGTTGAAAGATATCTATGAAGCCCTCAACAAAACTTATTGCGGTTCCATCGGTGCTGAATACATGCACATGACTGACACAGAGCAAAAGCGTTGGATTCAGCAACGCCTTGAGTCTGTCGTAGGCCAGCCATCATTCAACAAAGATGAGAAGCGCACATTCCTAGAAGAGCTAACAGCCGCTGAAGGTTTGGAGCGTTACCTCGGGGCGAAATTCCCAGGTGCAAAACGTTTCTCTTTAGAAGGTGGTGATGCGCTGATTCCGATGACGAAAGAGTTGATCCGTCATGCGGGTACAAGTGGAATGCGTGAAGTGGTTATCGGTATGGCTCACCGCGGTCGTTTGAACATGCTGGTGAACGTACTTGGTAAGAAACCTCAAGACCTGTTTGATGAGTTCGCCGGTAAACACGACGAAACTTGGGGTACGGGTGATGTGAAATATCACCAAGGTTTCTCTGCTGATTTTGCGACTCCTGGCGGTGATGTTCACTTAGCACTTGCATTTAACCCGTCGCACCTAGAAATCGTAAACCCAGTAGTCATGGGCTCAGTTCGAGCACGTCAAGATCGCTTGGGTGATAATCAAGGTAGCAAAGTGCTTCCTATCACCATCCACGGTGATTCTGCAATCGCTGGTCAGGGTGTGGTTGCCGAAACGTTCAACATGTCTCTTGCTCGTGGGTTCCAAGTTGGTGGTACGGTACGTATCGTCATCAACAACCAAGTAGGCTTTACGACGTCTAATCCTCGTGACACGCGTTCTACGATGTACTGTACCGATATCGCGAAGATGGTGCAGGCGCCAATTTTCCATGTAAATGCAGATGACCCAGAAGCAGTTGCTTTTGTTACTCGCATTGCATTGGATTACCGTAACGAGTTCAAGCGCGATGTCGTGATCGATCTTGTATGTTACCGTCGCCACGGCCACAATGAGGCGGATGAGCCAAATGCGACTCAGCCTTTGATGTACCAGAAAATCAAAAAGCATCCTACACCACGCAAATTGTATGCAGATGTTCTGATCGATAAAAATGAATCAGATATCGAGACAGCGACTCAGTTAGTCAATGAGTATCGCGATGCATTAGATCGCGGTGAAGTGGTTGTTAAAGAATGGCGTCCAATGGCGTTGCACTCTGTAGACTGGTCCCCTTACTTAGGGCACGAATGGGATATGGAGTGGGATTCAAAATACGACAAGACACGCCTTATTGAGCTAGGCAATCGTCTGTGTCAGTACCCAGAAAGCCATAAACTGCAAAGCCGTGTTAATAAGCTATACAACGATCGTCTAGCAATGATGACCGGTGAAAAAGCCATTGACTGGGGTATGGCTGAAACATTGGCGTATGCTACATTGGTTGACGATGGCAAGCGTATTCGTCTTTCTGGTCAGGACTCGGGTCGTGGTACTTTCTTCCACCGTCACTCGGTTCTTCATAACCAAACCGATGCAAGCACTTACATTCCATTAGCGAATATTCATGACAACCAAGGGCCATTCCAAGTCTTTGACTCAGTATTGTCAGAAGAAGCTGTGTTGGCGTTTGAATACGGTTACGCAACAGCCGAACCAGGTGGTTTAACTATCTGGGAAGCACAGTTTGGTGATTTTGCCAACGGTGCACAAGTTGTTATCGACCAGTTTATCTCGTCAGGCGAGCAAAAGTGGGCGCGTTTGTGCGGTCTTACTATGCTTCTACCTCATGGTTATGAAGGTCAAGGCCCTGAGCACTCATCTGCACGTTTAGAGCGTTACCTTCAGCTTTGTGCTGAGCAAAATATGCAGGTTGTGGTTCCTTCAACACCGGCTCAGGTGTACCACATGATTCGTCGTCAGGTTGTACGCCCAATGCGTCGACCTCTCATTGTTATGTCGCCGAAATCTTTGCTGCGCCACCCTCTATGTACTTCAACGATTGAAGACTTGGCGGATGGTACATTCCAATCTGCAATTCCAGAAGTAGATGATTTAGAACCAAGCAAAGTGAAACGTGTCGTGTTCTGTGCTGGTAAGGTTTACTTTGACCTACTAGAGCAGCGCCGTAACAACGAGCAAGACGATGTTGCTATCGTGCGTATTGAACAGCTTTACCCATTCCCAATGGAAGAAGTACAAGCAGCAATTGCTCAATACACTAACGTTGAAGACTTCGTGTGGTGTCAGGAAGAACCTCAGAACCAAGGTGCTTGGTACTGTAGCCAACATAACTTCCGTGCCGCTATTCCTGCAGGTGCAAATCTTAAATACGCAGGTCGCCCAGCTTCTGCTTCGCCAGCAGTTGGCTACATGTCGGTGCACTTGAAACAACAAAAAGCGTTGGTTGAAGACGCTCTGAACGTGAACTCAAAAACTTCGAATTAAGAATTAGAAGTTAAAGGAAGAAACAGATATGACAATTGAAATTCTGGTTCCAGATTTACCTGAATCAGTTGCTGATGCAACCGTAGCGACATGGCACAAACAACCAGGCGACGCAGTAGAGCGTGACGAGGTTTTGGTTGACATCGAAACAGACAAAGTTGTGCTAGAAGTTCCAGCTCCGGAAGCTGGCGTTTTAGAAGCTATTGTTGAAGCAGAAGGTGCGACAGTACTTTCTAAACAAATCATTGCTAAATTGAAGCCAGGCGCAGTTGCAGGTGAACCAACTGCAGACAAAACAGAAGGTACTGAAGCATCTCCTGATAAGCGTCACAAAGCTGCGCTTAGCGAAGAAAGTAATGACGCATTAAGCCCAGCAGTGCGCCGTTTGTTGGCTGAACATGGCTTAGAAGCAAGCCAAGTGAAAGGCACTGGTGTTGGTGGTCGTATTACGCGTGAAGATATTGAAGCGCATCTTGCGAACGCTAAATCTGCGTCAAAAGAAGACTCGCCAGCAGTGGTTGACGTGCCGGCAGCGGCTCGCAGTCAGAAGCGTGTTCCAATGACTCGCCTTCGTAAGACAGTCGCTAACCGTCTGCTAGAAGCGAAGAACAACACGGCAATGCTAACGACGTTTAACGAAGTGAACATGAAACCAATCATGGACCTTCGTAAGCAGTACAAAGATCAGTTCGAAGAGCGTCACGGTATTCGTTTGGGCTTCATGTCTTTCTACGTGAAAGCAGTAACAGAAGCGCTTAAGCGTTACCCAGAAGTAAATGCTTCGATTGATGGCGATGACATTGTTTACCACAACTACTTCGACATTAGCATGGCGGTATCAACTCCACGTGGTCTAGTTACACCTGTCCTAAAAGACTGTGACAAGCTTGGTTTCGCTGATGTTGAAAAAGGCATCAAAGAGCTGGCTATTAAAGGTCGTGATGGCAAGCTAACGGTAGACGAGCTAATGGGCGGTAACTTCACTATCACAAACGGTGGTGTGTTCGGTTCACTAATGTCTACACCAATCATCAACCCACCTCAATCAGCGATTCTTGGTATGCATAAGATCCAAGAGCGTCCGATGGCAGTGGATGGCAAAGTTGAAATCTTGCCGATGATGTACCTAGCGTTATCTTACGATCACCGCCTAATTGACGGTCGTGAATCAGTTGGTTTCCTAGTAACGATTAAAGAGTTACTAGAGGACCCAGCACGTCTCCTATTAGACGTTTAATATCGCTAAAACGTCTAGTTATCGTAGGTAGCTAGACGTTAAAAATTTCAATGGCTAGACTAGCTCAACGTTTGGCCTTCATTTGAATCCTTCAGTATGAGAACTCATGATGAAGGATTGATTTGAGAAGACCCTACAGACGTACAAGCAGCCAAGACTGCAGCGTTATGGAAATAATAAATCCCTTAAGGGAAAAACAAACGGAATATCGAAATGAATTTGCATGAATACCAAGCCAAACAGCTGTTTGCAGAATTCGGTTTGCCTGTGCCAGAAGGCTACGCGTGTGATACACCACAAGAAGCTTTTGAAGCCGCAGGCCGTATTAGTACAGCCAAGAAAGTAGTTAAATGTCAGGTTCACGCTGGTGGCCGTGGTAAAGCGGGTGGCGTAGAGCTACACGATACAAAAGAAGGCGTTAAAGAGTTTGCACAGAAGTGGTTAGGTAAAAACCTAGTGACTTACCAAACTGACGCTAACGGTCAGCCAGTAACAAAAATCCTTGTTGAAGAAGCTTCAAATATTGCGAACGAACTATACCTAGGTGCGGTAGTTGACCGTGCTAGCCGTAAGATTGTTTTCATGGCTTCTACCGAAGGTGGTGTGGAAATTGAAAAAGTTGCGGAAGAAACGCCGGAACTCATCCACAAAGCAGCAATTGACCCACTAGTAGGTCCACAAGCTTACCAAGGTCGTGAGCTAGCGTTCAAACTTGGTCTTGAAGGCGACCAAATCAAACAATTCGTTAAGATCTTTATGGGTCTTGGCACTATGTTCTCTCAGTACGATCTTGCTCTGCTAGAGATCAACCCACTTGTGATTACTGGCGAAGGCAACTTGCTATGTCTTGACGGTAAGATCAACATCGACTCAAACGCACTGTATCGTCAGCCTAAGCTTCGTGAAATGCACGATCCTTCACAAGAAGATGAGCGTGAAGCACACGCAGCTCAGTGGGAGCTGAACTACGTAGCACTAGACGGTAACGTTGGCTGTATGGTTAACGGTGCAGGCCTAGCAATGGGTACGATGGATATCGTAAACCTACACGGCGGCAAACCAGCTAACTTCTTAGATGTAGGTGGCGGCGCGACGAAAGAGCGTGTTGCTGAAGCATTCAAGATCATCCTATCTGACGACAATGTGAAAGCGGTACTTGTTAACATCTTCGGTGGTATTGTACGTTGTGACATGATCGCAGAAGGTATTATCGGTGCGGTTAAAGAGGTAGGTGTAAGCGTACCTGTTGTTGTTCGTCTTGAAGGTACTAACGCTGACCTAGGTCGCGAAGTTCTTGCTAATTCTGATGTTGATATCATTGCTGCTGAGTCGCTAACTGACGCTGCTCAGAAAGTTGTTGCTGCTGCGGAGGCTAAATAATGTCTGTATTAATTAACAAAGACACTAAAGTAATCTGTCAGGGTTTCACTGGTGGTCAAGGTACTTTCCACTCAGAGCAAGCTATCGCATACGGTACGCAAATGGTTGGTGGTGTGTCTCCAGGTAAAGGCGGCCAAACTCACCTAGGTCTACCTGTATTCAACACAGTACGCGAAGCAGTAGAAGCGACTGGCGCAACAGCGACAGTCATCTACGTACCAGCACCTTTCTGTAAAGATGCAATCCTAGAAGCGATTGACGCGGGTATCGAGCTAATCGTAACGATTACTGAAGGTATCCCTACTACAGATATGATCGACGTAAAAGTGAAGCTAGAAGAAACTGGCGTTCGCATGATCGGTCCTAACTGTCCGGGTGTTATCACTCCTGATGAGTGTAAGATCGGTATCATGCCTGGTCACATTCACAAGAAAGGTAAAGTAGGTATCGTATCTCGTAGCGGTACTCTAACTTACGAAGCAGTCAAACAAACCACTGACGAAGGTTTCGGCCAGTCTACTTGTGTTGGTATCGGTGGTGACCCAATCCCGGGTTCAAACTTCATTGATATCCTAAAACTGTTCCAAGAAGACCCTGAGACAGAAGCGATCGTTATGATCGGTGAGATCGGTGGTACTGCAGAAGAAGAAGCAGCAGCATACATTAAAGAAAATGTAACGAAGCCAGTGGTTTCTTACATTGCTGGTGTAACTGCACCTCCTGGTAAGCGTATGGGCCATGCTGGTGCGATTATCTCTGGTGGTAAAGGTACTGCTGAAGACAAATTTGCTGCACTAGAAGCGGCTGGCGTTAAAACTGTGAAATCTCTAGCAGAGATTGGCCAAGGTCTACGTGAAGTGACGGGTTGGTAATCGACCACACTACTTAATAAGTATTAAAAAGCCTGCGATTTCGCAGGCTTTTCTTTTTCCGTTTCCGTGGATTTATGTTTGTTGTTAGCAAGGTTTTTCGCGTTTAATACTCAATGCGATTATGCTTTGCTTTTAATTAGCTGGCTCAGCATAAATAAGGATGTTGCGCTGATCACTACGGAAGGGCCGGCCGGTGTATCGAAGTGCCATGATAGGCTAAGCCCCATCAGTACTGCCACAGAGCCAATAATGGATGCGAACAATGCCATTTGCTCTGGTGATGAAGAGACTTTACGTGCTGTTGCGGCTGGGATAATTAGGAGCGAAGTCATGATTAACGCGCCAACGAACTTCATACCTACTGCTATTACTACACCCACCATTAGCATTAACACCAATCTAACTAAGTCTGTATTCACGCCCTCAACAGCGGCAAGTTCTTCACTGACAGTGCTAGAAAGCAGTGGGCGCCAGAAGACGTACAAACACGCGCTTACCGCAACAACACCTGCGTAAATAAACATCAGATCTTGTGGAGAGACGGCAAGTAAGTCCCCAAATAGGTAGCTCATTAAATCGACGCGCACGTTTTCCAAAAAGCTAACCGATACTAAACCGATAGAGAGTGCACTGTGTGCCAAGATACCTAACAACGTGTCTGTAGCCACAAGTTGTTGCTTTTGCAGAGTGACAAGCAAAACGGCCAGAGCTAAACAGCAGACGAGTAGCGCAAGGTAGAGATTTACGTTGAGCAAGAAGCCCAGCGCTAGGCCCATTAACGATGCATGAGCTAGGGTATCTCCGAAGTAAGCCATTTTACGCCAAACGACAAATGACCCAAGTGGACCGGCAATGATCGCGATACCAATACCAGCAAGAATAGAAGGTAGGAGAAACTCAATCATGATGGTGATGTCCGTGTTTATGGTGGGAGCATGATGTCGCATCACCGCTTACTGGCGTTCCGGATAAATCGTGATGATGGTGCTCATGGTCGTGATGATAAAACGCGAGAGATTCTCTCGCTGCATTGCCAAATAGCGCGATGTAAGAAGGGTGCTGAGTAATAGTGGCAGGTGAACCTGAGCAGCAAACATGGTGATGCAGACAAATAACATCGTCCGTTTTCGCCATCACTAAATGTAAGTCATGCGATACCATAAATACGCCACAATCAAAGCGGTGACGAATGCTCTCAATTAAGTCATAGAGATCGATTTGACCTTGGATATCCACCCCCTGAGCTGGTTCGTCTAATACTAATAGCTGAGGACGCTGAAGCAGAGCGCGCGCCAGTAACACTCGTTGGTTTTCACCACCGGATAAGCGATGCATATTACTATTAAGTAAATGTTCAGCGCCAACAAGCCTTAATGCATCAATGCACTCCTGCTTACTGTATTTTCCTGCTAAATTTAGGAAGCGGGTTACATTCAATGGAAGGGAGTCATTGAGCTTCAACTTTTGAGGAACGTAACCAATTTTCAGTTTTCTTTGTCGGTTCAACTTGCCGCTAGTCGGCTTTTGAAGACCTAAGATAACTTTGACTAACGTTGATTTTCCCGCTCCATTGGGACCAATTAGGGTAGTTATTTTGCCCTTTTCTAATTCCATACTAATGTTATCGAGAACTCTGCGGCCATCGAACTCGACGCATAACTGCTCAAGATGGACTAAGGAAGACATGAATGAAACTCATTTGCAAATCAATAATGTTATAATGTAACATTATCTCACTTTCCACGCCATATCCCAAGTAAAACTATGAAAAGAGCATTAATTCTTGCTGCCTCAGCAATGTTAACACTGCCAGCACAGGCGGTAACGGTACTGACGAGTATCAAACCTATTCAGCTGTTAGTAACAGAGCTTACTCAAGGAGTAACTTCACCAGACGTGCTATTGCAGTCTAACACATCACCCCATGACTATGCTTTGCGTCCATCGGATGTTAAAAAGGTCGCTTCGGCTGATTTGGTTATCTGGTACGGACATGATCTTGAACCGTTTCTAGAGAAAGTTGTTTCGGATAGATCGAATACTTTGACTATTAGTCAAATTCCAAATCTAGAATTGCGTGAATTTGATAGTGAGCACAACCATGACCATGATGGGCACGATCATGGCTCACATGATCCGCACTTTTGGCTAGGTGTAAGCCAAGCACAACAAGTGGCCAAGGCTGTTGTGAATCAACTTGTATCACTTGATCCGGAAAATGCAGCTCAATATCAAGCGAACCTCAAAAAGTTTGAACTCGAGCTAAAAGACACTGACCAACAGATAAAGCAGAAGCTGGCACCAGTAAAAAACAAAGGTTACTTTGTATTCCATGATGCTTACGGTTATTTCGAAGATCGTTATGAACTAAATCAAATGGGGCATTTTACTGTGAGCCCAGAACGCAAGCCAGGAGCGAAGACCTTAATTCAAATTCGTCAAAAGCTAAGTGGTGGAGATGTGGCTTGTGTATTTTCTGAACCTCAGTTTACCCCGGCTGTCGTTCAGAGCGTAATGAGAGGCAATGATGTCGCTAAAGGCGAGCTTGACCCGTTAGGGAGTACAATTGAAGCAAAACCTGGCAGTTACTTTACTTTTCTCAACAATATGGCGAATAGTTTTGAGCAATGCTTGAACAAAAAGTCAGATTAAGTGCTGTCGTAATGTAGGAGTAGTCTTTTTAACGTGATCCAGTAGTAAGAATTACAACCTTTGGTAAGGCGAGCCTTTTCTCAGAAAGTAATTGAGATATCATTACCAATAATTATCAGCTCAAAATAACCGTATCAATCCATGTTTTACAAACGATGAACGGTCACTTTCAGAGCACAAATTGATACAAAAGGTTTTCGTCTTGCTACGCCAATTAGCCCTTGCTCTGTTGGGCTTTGTCTTATCCTACCAAGCATTTGCGCTTCATAATGCAAATGCAATCTTTTACCCTTTGCCAACTCAGGCAAAGGGTACTTTTATCGCGGCTAAAAAGTTGTTCTTGGGTGAAAAGGGCGGTTTGTGGATTCATGACGTACACGGGAGAGTCCTGTTTTACGATGGTCAAACTATATTGCCTAAATCAGGTAGCTTCCTACAAACGTCGGCCAAGCAGTTGGCCTATCATAAAGGTGCTTTTTGGACCTTTATTGAAAATGAGGTCTATCGAACTTATCCAAATCAGGAGCGACGTTTAGTCTTTAGTTTAAATCCAGGCTCACAAATAAGAAAAATAGGGTCTTCAAAGAACTATATTTGGGTGAGTGATGGCGCGCATTTCTATACCTACAATATCGACACTAGCGAGTTAAACTCTTTCTCTCTATTGCAGCTCTATCAACATAGTAATAATAGCTACGTTTACATTAATGATGCGGTGCTAGTTGAAACGAAGTGGGCACTAGCAACGACTTCCGGCTTCTATCTTTCTGAAGGTGATAAGTTTGACCATGTCGCTGCCTCAGGTCAAAACTACATTGAGAAAGTCTATTATTCACACACGCGAAGAGAAATTTTGATAGGTACATTGCGTGGCGCTTTAATTTTCAACATTTACCAGCCTGATAAAGAAGTGATTAGAATTGGCGGCTCACATGTTTTGACATTCGCAGAGACAAATCAAGAGTATTGGGTGGGGACAGAGCATGGCCTTTATTTGTACTCATTTTTTTCAGGTGAGGTCACCGAAGTCGCGCCTGCAAGTTTTCTTGAGTTAGAGTTAGATAACACGAAGATTTATTCGTTGTTGAGCGACAATATGGGAGGGATGTGGATTGCGACTAACCAAGGTATTCGTTATTACTCGCTATTTAGTAAAAAATTTGAACGAGTGACCTTTAGTAGTTATGACTCACACACCCTGTCAGGACGAATTCGGCAAACTATTGAAGGTCCTGATGGTGCGCTTTGGTTTGCTGATGACCGAAAGATTTATCGTTCAGGAAAGAGTGGGATTAACCAAGTCTTAGAGTTGGAGTCGCAGATCAATGAATTTGCGTTTCAAAACGGTATGCTTTGGCTTGCGACCTCAAAAGGGCTGGAAATATTTGAGCTAAATGGTCTCAACAAGATTACATATCCTTATTTACAGGTTATGGCCGGACATGCCGTAGAGCATGTGACCGTTGATGGTGATGACCGTCTTTGGGTATCAAGCGGATACCATCTTTACAATGTTGATACTGCTGCACGAAGCGTACGAAACTTTGGAAGTGAGTGGCTAGTAAGTCAGTATTTGCCTGCTAAGGTTACGCGCCTATATGATACTGAAGATGCCCTATTAATAGGCACCGATCATGGCGTATACCAATACAGTAATGACAACATCCAGTTTATCCGTTTTTCAGAAAAGTTTGGTGAATCATTAGACATGACCACGGCGGTTGATGGCAGCCAGTGGTTTGCTTCATCTTATGGTGTGTTTAAAACTGATACACGAAGCGATGAAAAACGTGTTGTTGAAATGAGTGAGCCCAACGCCAGACCTGCTTGCTTGATCAGAGACAGGCAAGGTGTATGGTTAGCTTCCTCTGTCGGTTTAAGCTATTACCACCTTTCGGGTGAGTTAGTGAAACATTACTCATCGTCATCAGGCTTAATGAACAATGAGTTCCTCCCTGGTATTTGTAGCGTTATACAGCAGACAGAAGTTGGTGAGCGAGAGCTTGTTCTGGGGTCGAAGTACGGACTCGTAAAAGCAGAAGCATCCAAGCTGCTTGTATCTAATCCCCCAGAGTCTAAGTTTATTGTTAGCCAAGTTGTGCTTGAAAATGAAGTTCTGCAAGTTGGTAGTGCCGATCTGAATGGGCTCACACTGCCATATGGATCTTCGCTGAGTTTTTTATTCGGTGTGATGCCAAAACCAGACAGTCAAAACTTGTACTATCGATTGAACAACGATGACCCATGGCAAACGTTAGAGGGGGGCCAACTGACACTCGAGCACCTTAGTTCCGGTGAATATCACTTGCAGGTCAGTAATGAGTCTCAAGTTGCCGCTGGAGTCGTTGGTTTAGAATCTCACTTTATCGTCCTTCATCCTTGGTATCTATCGCGATTTGCTATTTTAGGCTTTGTCGTAGCTAGTATTGCGGTCGTTGCAGTACTCGTATTCTGGCGCTCGCGCTACGTTGTACAGGCTAACCGTGATCTAGCAGCTCAAGTGACTCTCAAAACGAATCAGTTAAGACATCAAAGTAGAGTGTTGCTTACGAGCAACCAGCAATTACGTAAACAGATTCAAGTTAGAAACCTACTCGTAGACCATGTAGCTCTATCCATAAAATCAAGCGTCGACTTTATTGTGGCGAAACTACCTATGCCTCTCGATACTGCGACGGAGGATCATTTGGCTAAAACGAATTGGCAGTTAAATGAACTCAAAAGCGTTCCAAGTGATGTAAGTGGTGGGAGTCAGAACTACAACTTGAGTCAGATAACTCAGTCAGTGGTTGATGTATGGCAAGATGACTTTGCAAAAGCGGGTATTTTGGTAGAGCTAGAAGATGAGAGTAAGCAGAGCCGGGTTGCTCTGGAAAGCTTTAATCTTGATGTTATTTTCAATAGCATTTTTGCCAATATCATCAAGCGCTCTTTCCGAGGTCAAACGGTTAGAATTATGCTAGAAGAGGGGCATGATATTGTGTCATTGAGCTTTCTTGATTACGGGACGCAATTACCTAATAAAGTCGCGACTGGGCTTCCATCTAACTTAAATCACTCTGAGTTGAGTATTGACCACCTTGCCCAACTAGTGACAACGAGTGGTGGTTATTTGGCTGTCTTCTCTTCTGATGCTCAAAACAAAGTCGAGATTACATGGCCATCTGCGAAGGAAAGGAGTTATCTGGATGAACCGCAGCAAGAACTCAATCCTGTAACTATTGCAGAAGATCAAGTCACACCAGAGAAAGAGTGGTTGCAAAAAGTCTATCAATTAGTGGCAGAGCATTACCATGATCCTGAATTTGGCACTGCGTCAGCCGCTAAAATGCTGTATATGTCTGAACGCTCTTTGCAGAGACGTTTTAAATCTGCCTCGTCAAGAACGTTAAAAGACTATGTCACAGAGGTTCGTTTGGAAACGGCGTGTGAAAAGTTATTGGCGGGTGAGAAAATCAGTGAAGTCGCCTTTAACTGTGGCTTTAATGATCCATCTTACTTTAGCCAAAAGTTTAAGCTACATTTTGGTTTGCCCCCTTCCAAGTTTGCTTTGACTCAAGAAAGCCAAGAAATTAACTAGAAAACCTTCATTATAAGCTCCCTAGTTAATAGTTAAGATGCTGGGGAGCTGCATACAGTGCTCTATTATTGCTGCAGTTGCTAACGCAGTGAGTTTCATTGTTTCTTCATCACATCTAGCCTACAAATCCATTCTCAACACGTAAGCACGATCACGTTCTATCTGTTAGTCGCGATGTTCATAGCAATAAGCATAAATGGCTTCAAGAGAATGATTTACTAATAGTTGCAACAAATAAATGACAGTTGTATTGCTGTATCAAAAGAGCGTTGTTCATTTGGGTGAATGATGGTGTGCGACATTCGTGAAAACGAAAACTGTGTTGAAAAGATGAATAAGGTAAAGAAGTTTTGAAAGAGGTGAAAAAAAATATCGTGGTATAGCCGGGGGGACTATACCACGGGTGTCAAGGACACCTTCGCTTGCTGCCGGAGTGACATGTTGCCATGCCACCTCTGGAATTTATTAGAGAGGTTGCCCTCTCGATGGAGTAACTATACGAGAGGTTACTTATTTTTCTTATAAAAATAACGCCATGTTTATATGAGAAAAGCGACAACGTTTTGTTTTTTAATTAACCCACTGTTTTAATTTGCATTTTTTGTTTTCTATCTTGGTTTGTGACATTTTTGTTTCGTTAGGTGTCATTTTTAATTGTTAATTTTGACGTAAATAACGAGAGGAAATTTACGAAGTTGACGTTTGAAAGCGTGAAAACATTTACGGAATCTTTGATTTCACACAAGGATTGAAGGGGTATAGGGGAGTAATATTGGCAACCTAAACTTATTAAATAATAATATTTCTCATTAGCAATACTCTTAAGGGCCACTATGAAGTTATCAGAGATTAATCCTGGCGATACGGTGACGATTCGGTTGTTAGATGGTCTTTCATCAGATATCAGAAAGAAACTCATGGTAATGGGGCTGCTTCCCAATACAGAAGTCAAAGTGATTCGACGTGCGCCAATGGGCGATCCTTTACAAGTCGAAGTCCGTGGTGTGTCTGTCGCATTGCGAGAAACAATTGCTCAGAAAATTGAAGTGGAGCGAGTGTAATGCAATATCAAGTGCTAACCGTAGGTAACCCTAATAGTGGTAAAACGACGCTATTTAATGGTTTAACTGGCGCAAAACAGCAAGTTGGTAACTGGGCAGGCGTCACGGTTGAAAAGAAAACAGGACAATTCAAGCATGCTGGGGATGAGTTTTTGCTCACTGACCTTCCGGGTATTTACTCATTAGACAGTGGTAATGATAGTAATAGTATTGATGAATCCATCGCATCGCGTGCGGTTCTAACTCATCCTGCTGATCTCATTATTAACGTGGTGGATGCTACAAGTTTAGAGCGCAGCTTATATATGACGCTGCAACTTCGCGAACTTGGTCGCCCTATGATTGTTGTCCTCAACAAGATGGATGCGCTAAAGCGTGAACGTCAGATGATTAACGTTGCAGAGCTTGAGAAAACGTTAGGTTGTCCGGTTGTCAGTTTATCTGCAACCAATAAAACTCAAGTGGCAGAGTTTAAAGAAAAGCTTCATAAATCCATCGTTCAAGGAGTGCCACTTAAGGAATTGTCTTTGCATTACGGTGAGAAGATGGAGTCGGCAATTCAAACGGTTTCCGCACTTTTTAACGACCAAACCGTCGCTCATCGTGCACTAGCGATTCGTGCGCTTGAAAAAGACACAATGGTGCTCAATAGTCTTTCTGATATTGATAGAAGCAAAGTATTGGAAGTCATTACGACGTTAGATTTGGATATCGATTTGCATGTCGCGGATACTAAGTACACGCATCTGCATGAACAGTGTAAAAAAGTTCGCCGAAGCGAAGGCAAGTTAAGTCGTAGTGTGACTGAAGGACTCGACCAGTTTATTTTGAACAAGTGGATTGGAATTCCTTTCTTCTTTGTTGTTATGTACCTGATGTTTATGTTCTCGATTAACATCGGTAGTGCATTTATCGACTTTTTTGACATTGGTGTGGGCGCATTGTTGGTTGATGGTGGGCATCACTTGTTAGACGGTCATTTGCCTGTGTGGTTAGTGACGGTTCTTGCTGATGGTATCGGTGGTGGTATCCAGACGGTTGCAACCTTCATTCCGGTTATCGCGTGTTTGTACCTCTTCCTAGCGGTACTTGAGAGCTCAGGTTACATGGCTCGTGCAGCATTCGTACTAGATAAAGTGATGCAGAAGATCGGCCTACCGGGCAAAGCATTTGTACCGTTGGTTCTTGGTTTTGGCTGTAACGTACCGTCAATCATGGCAACTCGTACTCTAGACCAAGAACGTGAGCGTAAACTGGCTGCATCTATGGCGCCATTTATGTCATGTGGTGCTCGTCTGCCTGTATACGCGCTATTCGCTGCGGCATTCTTCCCAGGTTCTGGCCAGAACATTGTATTCGCACTTTACCTACTTGGTATTGTGGCAGCGATCTTCACAGGTCTTTTCCTTAAGCATACGCTTTACCCAGGTAGCAGTGATAGCCTAGTAATGGAAATGCCAGACTATGAGCTTCCGACGCTACAAAACGTGGTGATCAAAACTTGGCAAAAGCTAAAGCGCTTCGTACTTGGTGCAGGTAAAACCATCGTTATCGTTGTTGCTATTCTGAGTTTCTTCAACTCATTGGGTACTGATGGCAGTTTTGGTAATGAAGACAGCGAAAACTCGGTGCTTTCTAAAGCTGCGCAAGTTGTAACTCCAGTATTCGCGCCAATCGGTGTTCAAGAAGATAACTGGCCAGCGACGGTTGGTATCATTACCGGTATCTTCGCAAAAGAGGCGGTAGTTGGTACGCTTAACAGCCTGTACACCACGCCAAGCGACGGTGAAGACGCAGAATTTGATCTAATGGGCAGCCTAGAAGAGGCAGTAATGAGTATCCCTGAAAACTTAGCCGGTTTGAGCTACTCAGATCCACTAGGCATTGAAGTGGGTGACTTAACTGACTCAAATGCCGTTGCCGAAGAACAAGAAGTCGATGCTTCTATCTTCGGTAACATTAAATCTCAGTTTGCTTCTGGCAATGCCGCATTTGCTTACCTAATCTTTATCCTACTGTACACACCTTGTGTGGCGGCGATGGGGGCTTACGTACGTGAGTTTGGTCATAAGTTCGCACGCTTTATTGCGGTTTGGACAATGGGCTTGGCTTACCTATGTGCGACGTTCTACAACCAATTGACGCATTTCGCAGATAGCCCAGTGACAAGTGGCATTTGGATGGCTGTGATCGTTGCTATCTTCTTTGGTACCTACCGTGTGTTCAAACAAGTTGGTAAGAAACAAAACGGTGCATTAGAGGCGCAAGTAGCATGATTTTAAAAGAGCTTTATCAATACATTGCAGACAAAGGAACCGTCTCCCAGTCAGATCTGGCTAAACAGTTTGGGATGAGTGAAGATGGCGCCGACGCGATGTTAAACGTGTGGATTAAGAAGGGCAAAATTAGCCGCCTAGTCGACACTAATAAAGCTCATGACGTGACTCGTGTTCGCTACTCAGTGACTAAACAAGATGGTTTGTCTCTGACAGTCACCATGTAGCGACTATCAAAATTAGTCACCTAAAAATTATCACGTAAAAACGACAAAGCCGCATCAGCAATGATGCGGCTTTTATTTTGCTGGTTATTGTTTGTGAATACAGCGAAATTAATGTTCTTCAGAGTGTTTAGTCGCGCCTAACCCTAGGAACTTCAAACCAAGACTTAAAACTAAAATCGAAATAGGTAATGTTAAGATCGTCCAATCTAAGCTGTCGAAGTTAATCAGCACGAGCTCTAAGAACTTCACAAACAAGATCACGATGATGACTTCAGCCAAAATGTTTTTTAGATGGCCGATGTTCGGGGTTCTGATCCAATGCAAAACCGACTGCTCTTGTGTTTTCGCTTTAGCTTTGTTGGAAATAAATAGTGTGTAGATGCCGTGAGCAAAGATGAACAAAACTAGTGCGACAAGAAACGTATCCAGTGACTTGATCAAATAAGCGATCGCGATGTCTGCTTTATCTAAATGTGCGAGTGCTTCTGGAGGTGTTTGATTGAGAATGAAGACCGCAAATGCCGAATAGGTTTTTGCTGCACCCATAAGAAAAAGCAAGAATGAAGCAGCCATGGAACAGATGATGGCGATCCAGCTGACGTATCGGAATGTGTTGAAGACTTGTTTCATGATGACCCTCTCTAACTGAGCTGGTAGTCTAAACAAGTTTTATTTTAGTGATAATCCCAGAAAAATGAGAAAGATTGTTACAAATACGTATTAATCTTTCTCTGTCTATTTCAGCCGTATTCAAAGGCGAATTATTTTCGCTTGCAGTTCCTATGCTTTTTGGAAAATAGAGCTCAGTGACAACACGTTTTTAATGCGACCAAGTAATTCGTTTTGCTCTTCTTCTGTACGGAATTCACCTTTGGTGTTACCCCAAACCGGTCCCGGCCATGCGACGTCATCTTTGAAGCGAGCAATATGGTGAATGTGCAGCTGTGGCACCATGTTACCTAGTGCGCCAAGGTTTAACTTGTCTGGACGGAATGTTGCTTCCAGTGCTTGGCTTACTGCCTGAGATTCTAGCAAAAACTGTTGCTGTTCTTTCATTGGCAAGTGGTGAAGCTCTTTTAGGTTTGCACGTTTAGGTACCAAAATAACCCATGGCACGGCATTGTCTTTATGCAGAAGTGCCACACACAGTGGGAAGTGACCGATAACGGTAGTGTCTTTTGCCAATTGAGGGTGCAGTTCAAAACTCATTATATTATCCGATTTGAATTGAATGACATCAGTATACGCCAGATAAAACAAAAGGTTGACGCTTTCACGCCAACCTTTTGAAATCATATCGATTCTCGATTCTCGATTCTCGATTCTCGATTCTCGATTCTCGATTCTCGATTCTCGATTCTCGAATCGCTTACATGCGCTCTAGAGTATCAATACCTAGTAGAGACAGACCTTGCTTGATGGTCTTCGCTGTTAGCGCTGCTAGTTTCAGACGGCTTTGTTTCACTGCTTCGTCTTCAGCAACTAGGATAGGGCACGCTTCGTAGAAGCTAGAGAACTGACCTGCTAGTTCGAATAGGTAGCTACACATGATGTGTGGTTGACCTTCGCGAGCGACAGATTGAACCGCTTCTTCGAACTGCATAAGCTTAGCAATAAGTGCTTTCTCTTTCTCATCAGTGATTTTGATGTCACCTTGGAGAGCGTCCATAGCAACACCAGCTTTAGCGAAAATAGAAGCTACGCGAGTGTATGCATATTGCATGTATGGTGCTGTGTTACCTTCAAACGCTAACATGTTGTCCCAATCGAACACGTAGTCAGTCGTACGGTGTTTAGATAAGTCAGAGTATTTAACCGCTGCCATTGCAACTGTTTTAGAGATCTTCTCTTTTTCTTCCGCATCTAGCTCAGGGTTTTTAGATTCGATCAGTTGTGCTGCACGAACTTCTGCTTCATCTAGAAGGTCGGCAAGGCGAACGGTACCACCCGCACGAGTCTTGAATGGCTTACCATCTTTACCAAGCATCATGCCGAACGCGTGGTGCTCAAGAGATACTGACTCTGGCACGTAGCCTGCTTTACGAACAATTGTCCAAGCTTGCATTAGGTGCTGGTGTTGACGTGAGTCGATGAAGTAAAGCACACGGTCTGCGCTTAGCTCTTCATAACGATATTTTGCACATGCGATGTCTGTTGTTGTGTATAGGAAACCGCCATCGCGTTTTTGAACGATAACGCCCATTGGTTCGCCATCTTTGTTCTTGTATTCATCTAGGAATACAACTTGCGCGCCATCATCTTCAACGGCAAGACCTTGTTCTTTTAGGTCTGCAACGATCTTAGGAAGCATGTCGTTGTACATGCTCTCGCCCATCACGTCGTCACGAGTCAGTGACACGTTTAGACGGTCGTAGTTGCGCTGGTTTTGGATCATGGTTACATCAACGAGTTTTTTCCACATTTCTGCACAGTACTCGTCACCGCTTTGCAGTTTCACAACGTAGTTTCGCGCCTTTACTGCGAAGTCTTCATCTTCGTCGTACAGCTTTTTCGATTCGCGGTAGAAGCCTTCAAGGTCCGCAAGTTCCATAGAAACTTCGCCAGACTCTTGTTGTACACGCTCAAGGTTTGCGATAAGCATACCGAACTGAGTACCCCAGTCGCCGATGTGGTTCGCACGGATCACTTTGTGACCTAGGAACTCAAGAGTACGTACTACCGCATCACCGATGATGGTTGAACGTAGGTGACCAACGTGCATTTCTTTAGCAACGTTTGGTGCAGAGTAGTCAGCAACGATAGTTTGAGCTTCGTCTTCTGCAACGCCAAGACGTGAGTCAGCCAGTGCTGCTTCCGCTTGTTTTGCTAGGAACTCTTCGCTTAGGAAAATGTTGATGAAACCAGGGCCAGCGATTTCTGTCTTGCTCGCAATACCATCTAGGTCTAGAACATCCAGTACTTTCTGTGCAAATTCTCGTGGGTTAGTACCCAGTTTTTTAGCAACGCCCATTACGCCGTTTGCTTGGTAGTCACCAAATTGTGGCTTTGCTGATTGGCGTACTGCCGCAGGACTGCCTGCAGGTGCGCCAGCGGCTTCTAGAGCCTGAGATACTTTGTCATTAATAAGTGCTTGGATATTCACACGCGTTTCCTTCAATTCAAGGACGAAGAACTCGGCGAAGTAAGTGCCGAGTTCTGTTGGAGTTCACAAAAATGGGGCTAATGATAACAACTTTATTGCTTTTCATACAGAGAGGAATTGGGGAAATTTATACTTTTTCGATTGAATGGAAATGTGGTTTGGTTTGCGTTTACTATTGCGCTCAGAGTAATGAGATAAATCGCCCCAAAAGAGAACCACAATGACGACTCAACTAGTTGAAAAACGCCTAGCGCCTAAATTGATGATCCAAGATCTGGATGCATTTATGGCGAAGATTGAAGAGCTTGCATCCCTGTTAAAACTGGATCTGAGCTTTGCTCAAGCTGACCATATTGCGCTGCGAATTAATGATACTGAAACAGCAAAAGCCGCGCATGAAGCATGGAATCAATACGGTAAGGTGATTTCACAAGCGAAAATCAACGGTCGCCCGATTATTGTTATTGAATTCGACAAAGCGTTAGAAAGCCGTGGCTGGAAGATAGAGTGTCTGGAACTGCCATACCCTGCGGAAGGCAAAATCTACCCAACTGAAAGCTGGGAACATGTGGAGTTTGTGATTCCGTCTCATGCCGAAACCGCAGATGAGTTTCTTGCTGATTTGAGACACACTTATCCAGCGTTTGGCGCACGCTTTAATGAGTTAGAAGAGCTGGGTGTGAAGATCAAACTGTCGAGCCCGAAAGGGGATGGCGAACGCTTGAATAACCCAACAGTGGCGTTTAAGTACCAAGGCATTTGTATCAAACTGCACCCGCATTCACTTAAGCGTATTGTGGAGTCTGAGCAGGCGTAAAACGCTAGGGTGAGAATTGCTGAGTTGCGATAGGCAAAAAGGGAGCCGAGGCTCCCTTTCGTAAGCGAATCACTATTTAGCCAGTGACTTGCTTTTTGGGTTGGTAATGGAAAGTTTTTTGCCTTTCAACTCTTCATCTAAAGGCAGTGTAAAAGTTTTGGCAAACGGCATTCGTTTACAATGATCCGCCTTGTCTCTAACGATAGTAATAAGAGCTTCTGTCTGTGAGCTTTGCTCTATTTTTAGGCTAAAATCATCGTTCTTACTGCAGCCGTTAGACTCTGTGATAAATGAAATTTGACTCTCACTTGTCCTATAAGTCTCTACCATCATTGCTTGGTGCTCAGACGTCTGGTTTGTTTGCAGTCCTGCGTTTGCTGAACATGCAGTTAAACTGATAGTGCCCAAACCAAGTAGGAATATCTTGAGTCTATGTTTCATCTCGTTACCTTTTTTTGCGTCGTACGAATGAACCTGCAGCCATTAACACCAGTAGGCCAATAGATAAACTGCCGCCTGAACTAGACTTTTTATTAACGTCGTTACCAGCATCGCCCGTATTATCTGTGCTGACTGACATATTTATGTTGCGAACAAATGCTTGCGCGCTGTAAATGCCACTTGAAAACGGGTGTTGGACGTATTCAAACGTTATCGTATTAGATGCTTTGTAAAGATCGATCTGGATCTCTTTATAATCGAGGAGTTGGTTGGTGCTATCGTAAATTTCACCATTAACTAAGATGAACAAGTAATCAAAACCATCGGACATTACTTTGAGATCCATGGTAAGTTTGCCCTTCGGAAGATCGGTCAAAACCAGCTCAGATACACCAGGATAAGCTCCCATATCCGCTGATTGCAGTTCACCATTTTCAGCCGTCCAAGCGTTTTGACCGGTATAAACATTTGCGTCTGCTAGCGGAATGGCATTACGCACTGATCTGCTTGCTTTATCTACACCTGAATACTCGAAAGTTGTTGTGAGTCTGGACAGTTTCGGATGATCGGTAAAGAGCTCTATCGTTGTTTCTGATCCCGAATAGCTAGGTTGGTAGCCGACGGTAATTTGACAGCTTTGCGAAGGCTTTAAGGTACCAGTACAAGTGCTTTTCTCGATGGTACTTCCGTATGATATTGTGCTTTGGTAGATGTTGAATGGGATAGTATCGTCATTACGAATAGTAAAGGTCTCTTGCTGCGCTTTTCGCTCAACGAAACGAAGATCTCGGTACTTAGTGAAGCTGATAGTATTGCGATGGCTATCTATCCATCCATTGTGTTGAAAATGAGCGACGTTGGCGTAAACACCATAAGCGTTTGGTTGAGCACATCCATCCCCCCAGCTGACCACGCCTAGCAATTTGTTGATACCGTTATCATCAACGATGAGTGGACCGCCGCTATCTCCTTGGCAGCTATCTTTACCTCCCCAATAGTATCCGGCGCAAATACCGTCATCTGATACATTAGAGTAGTTTCCTGGTAGGTTTTGGCAGGTAGCTCGATCTACGTATTCCAAATCTACTTGTTGTAAAACGGTTGGGTATATTCGGTCTGTCGTGGACGTATTTCCCCATCCAGCCACGTGCAACTTGTCTCCTACGCGTACGCTATCTAAAAGTTCTGGCGTTGCCAGGTCAATAGTTGCGCTATCGATATTGCGTTCTAATTCAATAAGAGCGATGTCATTGTTCGTTGTTATGTTGTTATATTCATCATGTGAATAGATATTTTTAATGGCGATGCGCTGTGCTTGAGACTCTCTGTTTTTGTCATAAAGACCAAGAACGATATCCAGATCGTCCGCATTAAGACCTTCCACACAGTGCGCAGCAGTTAATACGTATTTTCCACCTAGGAAACTGCCACCACAAAAGTGACCAATAGATGTAGGTTGTCCTTTACGTACCAGTGAAGCAATAAATTTCCAGTCGGAAGTGTTGGCAGGTTCGCCGCCGATAATGCGAGTGGATACATCATTCTGAACAGGCTCAAGAGTATCTGCGATTGTGGTTGCTGGTAAAGTCAGCCCAATCAGAAAAGCCACTAACGTTTTTTTCATTTTAATTCCGTAATATTAACGTGGTTTATTATAAGGAGGGCAAATGATAAACGGAATCATTCTCTCAGTAAATAGTTGTGGAGAAATGAAAAATTATAACGTATCGGTTTAACTTTGATGGTTAGAATTGGAGGGGGGATCTTCTGAAAAGATGAAACCCGCCAAGTTGGACGGGTTTCACTATCGTTGTAACTAGTACGGAGGGATTACAGGATCACTGTCTTATTCCCATAAACAAAGACGTGGTCATTGATCACTTTATTCAAAGCCTTACTCAATACGTTCTTCTCTACATCGCGTCCCGCTTGCGCCATATCTTGGGCATTGAATGTATGGTCGACAGGAATTACGTCTTGCTTGATGATCGGCCCTTCATCTAAATCATTAGTCACGAAGTGTGCTGTTGCACCGATGATTTTCACACCGCGATCGTAAGCTTGTTGATATGGCTTCGCGCCAATAAAAGCAGGTAAGAAGCTGTGATGAATATTAATGATTTTGTGGTGATATTTCTCAACAAACGTCGGCGTTAATACGCGCATGTATTTAGCTAGCACCAAAAAGTCAGCATCGTATTGATCGATCACTTCTAGCATCTTCTGCTCGTGTTCTTCACGGCTAAGGTTTTCATGGGTCACATGGTGGTAAGGAATGTCGAAGCGTTCAGTGAGAGTTTGCAGTTTGTCGTAATTCCCCACCACAGCGGCGATCTCAACATCTAGGCTTCCATCGTAGGTTTTCATCAGAATATCGCCTAAACAATGCGCTTCTTTTGTGACGAGAATGACGATGCGCTTACGGCGAGAGCCAACCAATTTACGCTTAGCACCTTTCGGGAGAGCTTGGTCCAAGTCGGCAAGAAACGTTTGATCGTTGAAGTACCCCTCCAACTCCGTTCTCATGAAAAAGTGGCCACTGGTATTATCAACAAATTCGTTATTGTGAACGATGTTGAGTTGGTGCTTGTAACAGATATTAGTAATTTTCGAGATGAGACCCGGGGCGTCAGAACAGTGGGTCAACAGTGTTTTCTTTTCCATAAATCAGGTACTTCCATGCATTAATATTTTAGCGTACGAATTTGTTATTATTCCCTGGCGGGTGTAACTGTACTGCCATGTTTCACCATAAATAATCTATTCTTACGTTGGTTTCAACAAAATATCCGCGTGTCGCCGCAAGCTGGTCAGATTGTGGGCTGATGTCACTCCTATTCCTCTGATATACTCTCGATAATTTTTCAAACTCAATACCAAGCATGATCGCAAAAACTTTTTCCTCTGATGGCGCGTTAGGTAAGGCCATTCCTGGCTTTCAAGCTCGTCAGCCACAAATCGATATGGCGGAAGCCGTCAGCAGTGCGATCAAAGATCAAACCCAGTTGGTGGTGGAGGCAGGAACCGGAACCGGTAAGACCTTCGCCTACTTAGTCCCTGCGCTGTTAAGCGGTAAAAAAGTGATCATCAGTACAGGCTCGAAAAACTTGCAAGAGCAGTTGTACCATCGTGACTTACCGCTCATGGTCAATGCGCTTGGTTTTTATGGCCAAGTGGCGTTATTAAAAGGGCGTTCTAATTATCTGTGTTTGGATCGTTTGAGCCGCCAAATGGTCGAAAGCCACACTAATGAATCTGACCCGACGTTATTAACTCAACTGGTTAAAGTGCGTGCTTGGTCATCAGAAACCAAAACAGGTGACCTTGGTGATTGTGATGATCTGCCAGAAGACAGCATGATCATTCCGACTATCACCTCAACCAATGATAACTGTTTAGGTAAAGAATGTCCGAGCTACACTGATTGCTTTGTATTGAAAGCGCGTAAGCGAGCCATGGATTCCGACATTGTTGTAGTGAACCATCACTTGTTTCTTGCTGATTTAGCGATCAAAGAAACAGGATTCGGTGAACTGATTCCAGAAGCCGATGTGTTTATTTTTGATGAAGCTCATCAGTTGCCAGATATTGCGAGCGAATATTTCGGCCAGTCAGTTTCAAGCCGCCAAATTCACGATCTTGCCAAAGACATTGAAATAGCCTATCGCACCGAAGCCAAAGATATGCGTCAATTGCAAAAAGTGGGCGACAAACTCATGCAAAGCGCAATGGACATGCGGATTGTATTGGGTGAGCCAGGCTTTCGTGGCAACTGGCGTGAGGCGTTGCAATCAGGTTCTATTAAGCGAGAATTATTGCGCTTAACTGACAGCCTCGAATTGGCGATTGATGTACTCAAAATAGCCTTAGGGCGCAGTCAATTACTGGATACCGCCTTTGAACGGGCAAATTTGATCAAAGGCCGTATCGACCGGGTATGTGATGTCGATATTACCGGTTACTCATACTGGTACGATACCTCGCCTCGTCATTTCGCTCTGCACATTACGCCTCTTTCTGTCGCGGACAAGTTCCATGAGCAAATAGAGATTAAACAAGGCGCTTGGATTTTCACGTCAGCAACCCTAGCCGTATCGGGCGATTTCAAGCACTTTACTGAGCGCCTTGGCCTCAAGCCTACAAAGCAATTTTCTCTGCCGTCCCCCTTTGATTATCAAAAGCAAGCGCGCCTTTGTGTGCCAAGGTATTTGCCAGAGCCAAACAGTAACGGCTTAGCGGATAAGTTAGTCCGAATGCTTGCTCCGGTGATTGAAGAAAATGATGGTCGCTGCTTCTTTTTATGTACCTCGCACAGCATGATGCGTGAACTAGGTGAGAAGTTCCGAGAAGTACTTGAGCTGCCTGTGTTAATGCAAGGGGAGATGAGTAAGCAGAAAACCTTGGCGGAGTTTATGGAACTGGGTAACGCTTTACTCGTGGCGACGGGCGCTTTCTGGGAAGGGATTGATGTTAGAGGTGATGCGCTGAGCTGTGTTATTATCGACAAATTACCGTTTACCGCCCCTGACGATCCGTTACTCAAAGCCCGTATCGAGGATTGTCGATTACGTGGCGGTGAACCATTTGCTGAAGTACAAATCCCGGATGCAGTGATTACGTTAAAGCAGGGAGTCGGGCGATTAATTCGAGATCAGAAGGATCACGGTGCGTTGATCATTTGTGATAATCGCCTCGTCACGCGAGACTATGGTGGTATTTTCCTCGGAAGCCTACCACCTATCCCAAGGACGCGAGACTTAGATGGAATCAAAGCATTCCTGAAAGCAGAACAATCTGTCACAGACGCAAGTGCTGAGGCATAACCCAATAAATGAAAGTTGTAGAGAGTTAAATGAGCGCAAAAATTCTTGCTATCGATACAGCGACTGAAAACTGTTCAGTTGCGTTGTTGGCTAATGATCAAGTGATTTCACGTAGCGCGGTTGCACCACGCGATCACACCAAAAAAGTACTGCCAATGGTTGATGAAGTACTCAAAGAAGCTGGCCTGACTCTACAAGAGCTGGATGCGTTAGCGTTTGGACGTGGTCCAGGTAGCTTTACTGGCGTTCGTATCGGTATTGGTATCGCACAAGGTTTGGCGTTCGGTGCTGACTTACCTATGATCGGCGTTTCAACGCTGGCTGCAATGGCTCAAGGTAGCTATCGCTTACATGGTGTGACCGATGTCGCTGTGGCTATTGACGCACGTATGGGTGAAGTTTACTGGGCACGTTACACTCGCCAAGCAAACGGTGAGTGGGCAGAGATGGATGCAGAGTGCGTAATTCCACCAGCACGTCTCGTTGAAGAAGCACAAGCAGACGACAAAACGTGGACGACAGCAGGTACTGGTTGGGATGCTTACCAAGAAGTATTAGCAGGCCTACCGTTTAATTTGACGCATGGTGACGTTCTGTACCCTGATTCACAAGACATCGTGATTCTTGCTGAACAAGAATTTAAAAAGGGTAATATCGTGCCGGTCGAAGATTCGAGCCCTGTTTATTTACGTGATAATGTGACATGGAAAAAACTTCCTGGTCGCGAATAGTCCGTTTTTCATTAACCTGACAAAAAGCAGGGCGTTTGCCCTGTATTTTTATGGAGTGCTATGGCGTCGATTAATGGCTTGCCTCCTTCTTTGATTCCCGGTGCAAATCGCACTAATAAAGCCAGTCAAAAGAAGCCGGTAAATAAATCACAAACAAAGCAGCCTGTAGGTCAGCCTTCAAAGGTTGCTAACGCCGTGGCGCACTCCATAAAACACGTGGATGAGTCCCAAATTCACCGAGCTCAAGTGCAATATGACCTTCCTGAAGGGGGCGCACGTAAAGCAATGGAGCAGTACATGGATGTCATGAATCGAGCTAAAAAAGAGGAACTGGCTCAATTACTTGGTGTCGATATTTACGTGTGAGATCTCCCCAGCTTGGGGTTACTAATATTGAAAGGTGGTTTATGAAGGTTTTTGGACGGTTTTTTCTCGCATTATTTGCTACGGTTGGTTTGTCTGCGTGTAGCTCGTTGCCTGAGGAGCTAAATGCAAGCACAGAATTGGTCGTTACAGACTATAAAGCTTTTGCTGAGTCTCAGGGGCAAGTGAGTGAAGATGTTCGCCTTGGTGGAATCATCGCTAAAGTGGATAACTTTAAAGATAAAACGCGTCTAGAGATTGTAAACCTTCCTATCAGTAAGTCTGGTAAACCTGATATCGATGAAGAGCCTACGGGGCGTTTTGTCGCCTATTTTGATGGCTATTTAGAGCCTGTCGCCTTTAGTGAAGGCCGTTTGGTGACGGTTGTAGGCAAAGGAGCAGGGGAAGAAGAAGGAAAGATCGGTGAGCACGGTTACATCTTCCCGGTAATAAAGGGGGAAGGGTACCGTTTATGGAAAATTGAAGAACGTGTACGCATGTATGACTCGCCAACCTACTTTTACCCATGTTACTCGATTAACTGCCGCATGTGGCGTAATGATTTCCCACAAGACGGTAAAGTGATAAAACAGGTCAAATAATCTGCGATGCATGAGCGTCAATTCGAGCTTCCTGCCGGCAAAATGGCAGCCCTTGAGATAGGGAACGAGAAAACGGCTGACTTGTCAGTCGTTTTTCTTCATGGGTGGTTAGATAATGCGGGCAGCTTTAAAGCGCTCATGGAGCAGTTGAATCAACTTAATCCTCACTTACACCTCCTAGCCATCGATCATTTTGGTCACGGTTTATCGAGTCATAAATCTCACGATAATTATTACCCCTTTCACGACTATATTGCCGATTTGTATCAGTTTTTGGACGAATTATCACCAAACAGACTGATATTAGTAGGGCATTCACTTGGTGCTTTAATCGCAAGTTGCTATAGTGCAGCGTTTCCAGAGCAGGTCGAAGCTCTTGTGCAAATTGAGGGAGCAGGACCTCTTCATGAGGATCCTACTAACAGTTTGCCTCGTCTTCGCGATGGCGTTTTAAGTCGAATAAGACAGCAAAACAAGCCAGAGCGAGCCATTGCCTCCTTCGATCTGGCGTTAAAATTACGCATGCAAGCCAACCAATTAACCGCTGAGCAGCTTCTACCGATAGTAGAGCGTGGAACAGAGCAGCGAGGAGATAAATGGTATTGGCGGCATGACGCCAAGTTAAAATGTGCGTCGCTTTACCGAATGGCGCAAGCGCATGCTAACTCGATTACCAGCCAAATACGTTGTCCTCATTTGATTGTATTAGGCGATCAAGGATTTCAGAATTTACCATCTAACCAAGCTGATTGGGGAGAGAACCCACCGCAAGTGGTTTCTGTCAAGGGTGGTCATCACTGTCATTTAGAGCAAATACTCGAGGTCGCAACGCGAATTCTTGGTGTAGTTAACAAAATTTAAACAAGTGTTTGAGAGTTGCGTGCTCAAGCACGTTCGCTGTGCTGTAATAGCTTTCAAAATAAAAAGGACGCTATTTTTTAGCCAGTTATAAACGAGGAGTAACATCGTGGATAAACCATGGCTTTCACGTTATCCAAGTGACGTACCTGAAACCATTAATCCAGAGCAATATGAGTCTTTGGTAGAAATGTTTGAACAGTCTGTACAAAAATATGCAGACCAACCAGCATTCATGAACATGGGCTCGGTTATGACCTTCCGTAAATTGGAAGAGCGTAGTCGCGCATTCGCAGCGTATCTGCAAAACGAGTTAAAACTGCAAAAGGGTGACCGTGTTGCTCTGATGATGCCAAACCTACTGCAATACCCAGTGGCGTTGTTTGGTATTTTGCGTGCAGGTTGTATCGCCGTAAACGTTAACCCACTTTACACTCCTCGTGAACTTGAACACCAATTGAATGACTCAGGTGCGACGACGATTGTGATTGTGTCTAACTTTGCGAATACGCTAGAACAAATCGTCGATAAAACACCAGTCAAACACGTAGTGTTAACCAGTCTTGGTCAAATGCTGCCACGAGCGAAAGGTACGATTGTCGATTTTGTCGTGAAGTACGTTAAGGGCATGGTGCCTAAGTACGATTTACCTGGTGCAATCTCAATGCGTCAGGCTCTACGTAAAGGTCGTCGTCTACAATACGTTAAACCGTTTATGTCTGGGGATGACATTGCATTCCTGCAATATACGGGGGGGACGACAGGTGTCGCGAAAGGCGCGATTCTGACTCACCGCAACATGATTGCGAACGTTCTACAGGCAAAAGGCGCGTACGGACCGGTTTTATCTCCGGGGCGTGAATTAGTCGTGACAGCATTACCGCTGTATCACGTATTTGCTCTTACCGTAAACTGTCTGCTGTTTGTTGAAATGGGTGGTCGTAACTTACTTATTACCAACCCTAGAGATATTCCAGGGTTCGTGAAAGAGCTACAAAAGCATCCGTTTACTGCGATTACGGGCGTGAATACCTTATTTAATGCATTGGTCAATAATGAAGATTTCCACGAGTTGGATTTCAGTAATCTACGTTTAGCCGTTGGCGGCGGCATGGCAGTGCAGCGCTCAGTGGCAGAAAGATGGCAAAAGACCACGGGTTGCTATTTGCTCGAAGGTTACGGTCTAACAGAGTGTTCTCCGTTGGTGGCGGCATATCCGCATGATCTTGTTGAATACAATGGCTCTATTGGTCTGCCGGTACCATCAACAGAAGTTCGTATCGTGGACGAAGAAGGTAACGCTCTTGCGAATACTGAAACTGGCGAACTTCAAGTTCGTGGTCCTCAGGTTATGCAAGGTTACTGGCAACGACCTGAAGCAACGAAAGATACGATTAACGAAGACGGCTGGCTATCAACTGGCGACATCGTTAAGTTCGATGACGAAGGCTTCCTGCATATCGTTGACCGTAAGAAAGACATGATCTTAGTATCAGGCTTTAATGTTTACCCGAACGAAATCGAAGACGTTGTAGCACTTCACGGCAAAGTACTTGAAGTTGCTGCTATTGGTCAGCCGCATGAAGTGTCTGGTGAATTAGTGAAGATTTATGTCGTGAAACGCGATCCGAGCTTGACCAAAGACGAAGTGATCGCGCATTGTCGAGAACACTTAACTGGCTACAAAGTTCCGAAGTTGGTTGAGTTCCGCGAAGACTTACCTAAAACCAATGTCGGTAAGATCTTGCGTCGTGTTTTACGCGAAGAGAATGACGCTGAACTTGCGAAGAAAAGCGCATAAGCCGATTTCGTCGAGTCGAGAGATTTAAAAAATGATAGAATGCCAGCGTTTTGCTGGCATTTTTTATAGCGAGAAGTATGTGAACTATCAAATTATTACTAAAAACAAAGACCTAGAAGAGGTTTGCACTCATGCCCGAGAGGCAGACGTAGTGATGTTGGATACCGAATTCGTTCGTATTCGCACTTTCTACCCGCAGTTAGGTCTGATTCAGCTTTTCGATGGTAATCGCCTCTCGCTGATTGATCCGACTGAATTAACGGATATGACGCCGTTTGTAGCGCTATTAAAAGATACTTCTGTGCTAAAAGTGCTGCACGCATGTGGTGAAGATTTAGAAGTTTTCCAAAACGCTTTTGGTTGTACACCATTCCCTATGGTGGATACGCAGCTGATGGCCGCTTTTCTCGGTCACGGCCTATCGACAGGCTTCGCATCGCTGGTGGAAGAATATTTAGGCGTAGAGCTCGACAAAAGTGAATCACGTACCGACTGGATGGCTCGTCCACTGACACAAAAGCAATTAGATTATGCTGCCGCAGATGTTCATTACTTGTTACCGTTATACGAAAAGCTGTTCGATAAGGTGACGCAAGCAGGTTGGTGGGAAGCTGTACAGCAAGAAAGTGATTTACTCGTTTCGAAACGTATTCGCGTAACCAATGAAGAGAATGCCTACCTTGATATTAAGGGCGCTTGGCAATTAAAACCTTCTGAGCTGGCGATTTTAAAGCCATTGGCGACGTGGCGTTATCGTGAAGCAATCAAACGAGATTTAGCGCTGAACTTTATCTTCAAAGAAGGTGATCTATTAACGGTCGCTCGTCTTGGTTTAACGAACTTTAAGAAGATGGAAGCAGAAGATATTGATATCCGAGCGATTAACCGCCATGGCGCGAAGATTGCCGCGATTGTTAAACAAGCGAAGCAAACACCTTCTGAAGAGTATCCTGCGAAAATTGAGCGTTTAATGGACTATCCGGGTTACAAGCAGGTCTTCAAAAATATGAAAGACTTGGTGAAATCGGCTTCGCAGAAGTCTGGTTTAGCCACGGAGTTCCTTGCCTCTAAAAAGCAGATCAATCAGTTGATCAGTTGGGTTTGGAAAAAAGATCGTGACCCAGAAGTGTTGCCTGATTTGATGCAAGGGTGGCGTTTGGATTTACTCGGCGACAAGATGAACAAAGCATTAAAGTAATGAAAGATGAAAAAGGTTGGCCTCGATGCCAACCTTTTTCGTTCTAATTAGAGCATTCGTCTGGCGAGAGAAACTGATTACTTTTCTTCGTCTGGTAGCTTCACATTTAGCTCAAGAACTGAGATATCGTCGTCTTTGTGCTCAAATGTTAAGTCAACCATATTTGGATCAATTGCCACGTACTTGCTGATCACCTTCAAGATGTCTTCTTTTAATTGAGGCAAGTAAGACGGCGCAGGATCATTTTGGCTGCGGCGCTCTGCGACAATGATTTGCAAACGCTCTTTAGCTAGATTCGCAGAAGTTTTCTTCTGTGGACGGAAAAATTCTAATAATGACATGTCTAGCCTCCAAAGAGTCGTTTAAAGAGTCCTTTCTTCTCCTCAGTAAGGAAACGAAATTCAACCTGATTGCCTAATAAGCGATCAACGGTGTCAGAATAAGCCATACCCGCATCGGTGTTATCGTCAAAAGTGACTGGCACACCTTTGTTTGACGCGTTAAGCACGGCTTGGCTTTCTGGAATCACGCCCAGTAGTGGAATATGTAAGATCTCCTCTACGTCTTCAACGCTTAGCATTTCGCCTTGAGTGACGCGAGATGGGTTGTAGCGAGTCAGTAGCAGGTGCTGTTTTACTGGCTCTAGCCCTTGTTCTGCACGCAGTGACTTAGAATCTAAAATACCGAGAATGCGGTCAGAGTCACGCACAGAAGAGACTTCTGGGTTCGTTGTGACAATGGCTTCATCGGCATAGTACAAGGCCATTAACGCGCCTTGCTCGATACCTGCTGGTGAATCACAAATAATGAAATCAAAGCCCATTTCATCAAGTTCGCCGAATACGCGCTGAACACCATCTTTTGTCAGTGCGTCTTTATCACGAGTTTGAGAAGCAGGAAGAATAAATAGGTTGTCCGTGCGCTTATCTTTGATCAGCGCTTGGTTTAATGTCGCTTCGCCGTTAATGACGTTTACAAAGTCATACACGACGCGGCGCTCACAGCCCATGATTAGATCGAGGTTACGCAAACCGATGTCAAAATCGATCACCGCGGTCTTTTTTCCCTTAAGAGCTAGACCAGAGGCGATGGCTGCGCTTGAAGTGGTTTTACCAACGCCACCTTTACCAGACGTTACTACAATAATGCGTGCCATTTTTTTTCCTTTTTAGATTAAATCGCGAGAACTTCTAAATGTAATGATTCATCGGCTTTACTGATCATTACTTTCTTTTGCCAGTACTCGCTTTCAATTTGATCGCTTAACCAGTAGTCACCCGCAATGGATACCAGTTCTGCTTGTAAATCGTGGCAAATAATACGCGCTTCCTGCTGACCACTTGCTCCTGCAATCGCACGACCTCGAAGTGTGCCATGGATATGAATAGAGCCGTCAGCAATGACTTCAGCACCTGCACTTACGTGCGCTAGCACCACCAAATCACCATCTTTTGCGTAGATCTGTTGTCCTGAGCGGACAGGCGTACGAACTACTTTCGTTGGTGCCATTTTGGCAGGTGCTTGGCTTGGCGATTTGCTCGCCGACATAATGGCGAAGCCAGCTTCGGAAGCAAGGTTTTGTACACGCTTGTCTTTACAGCCCGTTACACCGACCGGAATAAAACCGGCATCTGAGATGCCTTGTTTAAGCTTAGGGAAATCAATGTCGCCTTGTACTTTTGCTATATTGATTACCAAAGGCGCGGATGCAAAAAAAGAAGGTGCTTGAGAAACTTTTTCTTGCAAAAATTCGACAGTCTTTGCGATCTCATTGTCAGAAAGGTGTAAAACTGACAATGTAAAACTGCTACCTTTAAGGTCTGGTGAATGGGTCATCGTGGACTTCTTGCCTTTATTGAAAGAGCGTTGCCTTAAACTAGGTATGTCATGTTATATTTCATCCTTTGACGCAGCAAGTTCTCTCGTGGGCAAATAGGTGAATTAATCTCAAATTTGCTATTAAGTTTGCGAGAATTTGACGTTTTCAACCTAATCCGCACTCAACGCGGCTAAATCAGCATAAAAGGCGTGTCATGCTTTGTTCTATTTATAAAAGCTCGAAAAAAGAAGGTACTTATCTCTATATTCCGAAAAAGGATGATTTTTCACAGGTTCCTGACACCTTAATGCAGATGTTCGGTAAGCCTATCGCTGTCATGACGATTAAACTTGATGGCCGTAAATTGGCACAAGTTGATATCGAAAAAGTGAAGGCTTCATTACAAAATGATGGCTTCTTTCTTCAGGTTCCACCGCCGCCGGAGAACCTATTAGAAAAGTACAAAGAACAAAAAGCCCAGCAGAAAGGCGAATAACGTCATCGTTTTTCATCTGGGATTTCTGCCTTGCTCAAGGAGGGCAATATGAAAAAGATACTGGCTACCATGCTTAGCGTTGGTATGTGTACCTCGGCTTTTGCAAGTAGCGAGGGTTTTGATGAATACTTGAATAAGCTGCGTGCTGAAGCTCGTGATAAAGGTATCTCAGAGCAGGTCATTAGTGCTGCTTTTGCTAATGTTGAGTACAAGCCCCGAGCAGTAAAAGCGGACCGAAACCAACCAGAAAAGAAACTGACATTGGATGAGTACATTCCTCGCGCGGTGCCTGAATGGAAGGTGAAGCAAGCCAGACAACTCTACAAAGAGCATTACACCGAGCTAAAGCGTATAGGCGAAGAGTACGGTGTCCACCCGCGCTTTATTGTGGCACTTTGGGGAGTTGAAAGTAACTTTGGTAAGTTTACCGGCAACTTTAAAGTGATTGATGCACTATCCACAATGGCATTTGAAGGCCGTCGTGAAGAGTTTTTCCGTAAAGAGACTATGTCGGCACTGCAGATCCTCGATCAAGGCCATATTGAGCTAGAGAACTTTAAAGGCTCATGGGCTGGTGCTATGGGTCAATGCCAGTTTATGCCAAGCTCTTTCCTTCGTTTTGCTGCTGACGGCAACGGGGATGGTAAAAAAGACATATGGCAATCTGAAGCGGACGTGTTTGCATCAACCGCTAACTATTTGAGCAAGTCTGGTTGGGATGATAAATATACCTGGGGTCGCCAAGTTAAGGTTCCTAAAAATATTGATCGCAGCCTAGAAGGGCGCACGGCTGAAAAAGGCAAATACCTTCAAGAGTGGAGCCAATTAGGTATCACAAAATATGACGGTAGCCCGTTGCCAAAACTGGATGAAGACATCAAAGCATGGTTGATCATGCCGGACGACGAGAATGGTCGTACGTATCTGGTTTACAATAACTATAACGTATTGATGAAGTGGAACCGCTCTTACTACTTCGCACTTGCTGTGAGTCACTTGGCTGACCGCATTAAATACTGATCTGCCATCAAACAATTTGGCATCCAGTCTTCAATACAAGGGCTCTTCGGAGCCCTTTGTTTTTTCTATAACCAAATCGAGGTAAAGCGTGTTATCTGAACGTGCCGCACAAATGGTGATTTTCTCCGCTCTTCTTAAACACAAAAGCTTCACAGCTGCTGCAAAGAGCTTAGGCGTGTCGGTGTCTCATGTGAGTAAACAGTTAAGTCAGTTAGAAGCGTCTCTTGGTATCAAGCTTGTTCAACGCACTACGCGAAGCTTTACGCCGACTGAGGCAGGGAAAACCTTTTTTCATCACTGTGAGCAAGTGGTACAAGCGGTGAGCAGCGCCACATTAGAGATGGAAACCCAGCGGGATGAAGTAGCAGGTTTGGTACGTCTTGGGTTGTCGCAATCATTTGGTACCTTACACATTATTCCAGCGATTCAAGAGTTACGCGAACTGTATCCTCAACTTCAAGTGGAAGTACATCTGTTTGACTATAAGGTCGATATGTTAGCCGAAGGGCTCGATTTATGGGTAACCAACAACGAGCATTTGCCTGAAGGTTACATTGCGCAGCGTTTGACGGATTGCCAGTTTGTTGTTGCGGCATCGCCAGATTACTTATTGAAACATGACACGCCAACAGAACCGGATGACCTATCTGCTCACAACTGCCTCATATACAGAAGCTGGGAGCGTGACTATACGGGGTGGGCGTTTACCAAAGATCAGCAAGAATTGAACGTAAAAGTCTCGGGTAACTATTCAGTAGATCTGGCAGAAGCCGTCCGGGATGCTGCTATTGCAGGTTGGGGTATTGCCTACCTTGCCACTTACTTGCTGGGTGATGAGTTCAGAACGGGTAAGTTAATACAGCTGTTACCTGACTGGAAAGCCAGCCAGTCGATGCCGTTTTATGCGGTATACCCAAGCCGCCAACATATGCCAAAAAAAATATCCGCAGTGATTAACTTTATCAAACAGAAGATCGGCAACCCTTGTCATTGGGACCAACGTTTGGCGCCTTACATCTCTATTCCTAAATAACAGGATCAATGACGTTGTAGAACGACACATAAGGTGATTCACTTCACAAAAATTTTTCCTGAATCAGAAACATATTTTCCATATGGAAATAATTAAAATAAGCAAACGTTTATCTTTAATAAATTCAATTGGTTATTTTGTTGGTCAGTTATTGGTCGCTTAAACTTTTCACACTGTTAACATCCTCAACTTGCAGCATTTTGAGTCCGCTATACAATCCGGTGCCTTCCATATCCCCCTTCTGTCGGATTCATTTTATGAACTCAATTATTGGTATCGTAGCCATACTATTCCTAGCATGGCTACTTTCTACAAATAGAAAAAATATAAAGCTGAGAACGGTGTCGTTTGCGTTTGCTTTGCAGGTACTGTTTGCGTTGTTGGTTTTATATGTACCAGCAGGACGAGATGCGCTGAATTCAGTGAGCAGTGTTGTGTCGAATTTGATCAACTATGGTCAAGAGGGCATTGCGTTTTTATTCGGTAATTTGGCTACAGGGGGCTTCACCTTTGCGATCAATGTTCTGGGTATCATCGTTTTCTTCTCCTCTCTTATCTCAGGTCTTTATCACATTGGTGTGATGCCAAAAATCATTAACTTTATCGGTGGTGGTATTCAAAAGCTGCTGGGTATCGGTCGTGCTGAGTCTTTGTCTGCTACGGCGAATATCTTTGTTGGCACCATTGAAGCACCATTAATGGTAAAGCCTTACCTAAAACACATGACTGACTCGCAGTTCTTTGCAGTTATGACCGGTGGTTTAGCGTCAGTTGCTGGCGGAACGTTGGTTGGTTACGCATCACTGGGTGTCGACCTCAACTATCTTATTGCTGCTGCATTTATGTCAGCACCTGCCGGCTTGTTGATGGCAAAAATTTTAATGCCAGAAGATACGGATAAAGCAGCAGATATCGACATTAGCCAAGTTGAAATTCCACGTGCAACCAACGTAGTAGAAGCATTAGCCGATGGTGCCATGGCGGGTGTACGCATTGCTGTATCGGTCGGTGGTACGTTACTGGCGTTTATTAGTGTCATTGCAATGCTAAACGGCATGTTAGGCTGGATAGGTGATCTTATTGGGACCCCCTTAAGTTTTGAGCTCATCCTAGGTTTTGTGTTTGCGCCAGTCGCTTGGTTGTTGGGTATACCATGGCAAGAGGCAACCACAGCAGGCTCGCTGATTGGTAACAAGATTGTGGTGAATGAGTTCGTCGCTTTCATCCAGCTTGCAGAAGTGAAGTCTCAACTTAGTGAACACTCACAAGCAATCGTGACGTTTGCTTTGTGTGGCTTTGCAAACATCTCAAGCATGGCGATGCTGATTGGTGGGTTGGGCTCATTGGTACCAGAAAAGCGTGCATTTGTTTCTAAGCATGGTTTCCGTGCGATTATCGCTGGTGTCATGGCGAACTTAATGAGCGCTTCGATTGCGGGCGTGATTTTAAGTCTGTAATTGAAATAGATATCAACAATTAGCAAAAAGGCTCCTTGCGGAGCCTTTTTCGTATCTGAAGTTTTACGTTATTTGTCTGTGTGGAACTGTTCGCAAGCGAGCATCGTGTTCTCAATTAAACTTGCGACGGTCATTGGGCCAACGCCACCAGGAACAGGAGTAATAAAGCTCGCACTTTCACGTGCTTTGTCGTATTCCACGTCGCCAACTAGTTTGCCTGAATCAAGACGGTTAATACCGACATCGACCACCACTGCGCCTTTTTTAATCCACTCACCAGGGATGAAGTTAGGCTTACCAACCGCCACCACGACAACGTCAGCTTGACGCACATGACTCTCTAGGTCTTTGGTAAAACGGTGACATGTTGTTGTTGTGCAGCCCGCAAGCAGCAGCTCAAGTGTCATTGGACGACCAACAATGTTTGATGCACCAACCACAACCGCATGTTTACCACGTAGCTCAATGTTGTAACGGTCGAGTAGGGTAATTATGCCCTTTGGCGTGCAAGAGCGAAGCTTTGGAATACGCTGCGCAAGACGACCAACGTTGTAAGGATGGAAGCCATCCACGTCCTTCTCTGGGTGAATGCGCTCTAAAACATGTGTTGTGTCTATGCCCGCAGGAAGGGGTAATTGCACTAGAATGCCGTCAATTTCATCATCGTTGTTTAATTCATCAATCAGAGCTAGTAACTCTTCTTCTGAGCTAGACGCAGGAAGGTCAAAAGACTTAGAAACAAACCCAACTTCTTCACATGCGCGGCGTTTGCTACCGACATAAACCTGAGAAGCAGGATCTTCACCAACTAGAACCACTGCTAAACCAGGAGCACGTAGCCCAGCTTCAACACGTGCTTTAACACGTGCAGCCACTTCGGATCGAACAGTTTGGGAAATGAGAGTTCCGTCTATATTTTGAGCAGTCATGACTTTCCTTATAAATTAAGAAGGCAGATTATCTGCGGCGCATTGTCGCAGAATTTCTTATTAACATCCATACGCAAACGTTTGCTTTGTGGTGTTTTTGAACATTAAGCGTTTTAATGGACTTTTTTTAGGCATTCAGATCAGAATGTTATGAAAACCCGTTGATTTACCCGTTTGAACTCGTATAATCCTGTCCCTGTAGCGCGCCCTTAGCTCAGCTGGATAGAGCACGTCCCTTCTAAGGATGTGGTCATTGGTTCGAATCCAATAGGGCGTGCCATTTATTCAAAAGCCTCGATAACTCTTTGAGTTGTCGGGGCTTTGTCGTTTTTAGGTTTTTGGCTGTAATTGCCACTCTATCTACAACTTTTGAATGGCATTCTAGCCATTGCAATTTCTAGCAATTAATATGGACGCATATTAATTACCTTTCGTTAACCTTTATGCCTGCCACTTCTAACTTTTATGACCGACACGCCGACTCTTTCGCGAAGCAATACACATCGATCCAGTTTGAGGATGTCCACGCGAGTTGGAGAGTCTTCTGGCCCCAGGCTGGAGATCGTGTGTTAGATGTTGGCGCGGGCTCTGGTCGAGACGCGAAATGGATGGCTGAGCATGGGTGTGAAGTTGTTGCGATTGAGCCTGCTCAAGCACTTCTAAGGCTTGGTAAGTCTTACTGTGGCGATTCCGTTACTTGGCTTGAAGATGCATTACCTAAGCTTGAGAAAACCATTAATCTTGGCTTTCGCTTCGATTTAATTCTTGTCAGTGCGGTATGGATGCATCTTGCGCCTACGCACCGTGAACGTGCATTTCGCAAACTTGCAAATTTGTTAGCGCCTAATGGTCGATTGGTGATTAGCCTTCGTCACGGTGACTTTTCTGACGGTCGTAAAGCTTATCCCGTATCGGTTGAAGAGCTCGAAAAGTTTGCAAAGAATAGCGCTTTAATGGTGAGAAACGTATCTCTCGATGACGATCAGTTAAAGCGAACGGGTGTATCTTGGCAAACTGTAGTGATGTCTTTGCCTGATGATGGTTCCGGTGAGCTGAATAAGGTTCGCCACATTATCGTCAATGATTCCAAATCGGCTACCTATAAGCTCGCACTACTACGTACTTTACTACGTATTGCAGACGCTCATTCTGGTGCAGTGGTTGATCGCAGCGAAGGTAAAGTTGCAATCCCATTAGGATTAGTTGGCTTATATTGGATTCGTCAATTTAAGCGTTTAATCGATAAAGAGAACATCCAGCAAAGCTCGAACTCGTCTAAAGGGCTAGGTTTTATAAAGCCCGATGGCTGGGGCAGACTTTCCCATTTAAGTCCTGATGATCTTGCTATAGGCACGACATTTTTTGGTGAAGATGCAGTGGCGCTTGATAAAGCGATAAAAGACAGCTTAAAAACCATAAAAGATGGTCCCGTCACTTTTACCTATCAAGGTGATAAATCAAACCCTTACTTTGAAATGATTCGTTCAGCTAAGAAGCCAAAACGTTCAATTGTTGTGGATAGCGAGTTCCTCGAAGGTTATGGGCTGTTTGTGTTGGATGAAAGCCTTTGGGATTGTTTTCGATTGTATAACTCTTGGATTGAGCCGCTGGTGGTCAACCAATGGATTATGGAAATGCAACGATTTCGGTCTAATCAAGAGCGGGGTATTCCACTGCAAACGTATCATGATTGTTTGGTCTGGATTGATAAAGACCATGATACGCGAGTCGTGCGAAAGAGAATTGAACAGTTGAAGCTCAGCCATTGCGACATTGTCAGTGTATGGAGTGGAAGCAAATTACGAAATGAGTATCACGTTGATCACTGTTTGCCATTTGCTTATTGGCCCAACAATGATAAGTGGAACTTACTACCAACATCTAAGGTTGAAAACCTAAACAAGCGTGATCGTATTCCTGCTAGCTATCGATTAAACGCATCCAAGCCGCGAATTTTGGATTGGTGGCAGTTAGCTTGGGGAGAGACGGATAATTTGAGTCGGACGTTTTTTACCGAGGCTTCATTGTCGCTACCTAATGTGCCTGCATCTTGTCAAGATTTTGAGCATGTCTTTGAAGCGATGGGATTACAAATTCGTGGTGTTAAAAGTCGCCTTTGTATCGCGGAATGGTAATGTCTTGTTTGCCGTTACAGCGTGATATATGAACCTGATAGGCAACCAACAAAAAAGCGCTGGTTAACCAGCGCTTTTGCATTTACTAAGGGCATTACATCTTTTTAAAGATGATGGAGGTGTTGATGCCGCCAAAGGCGAAGTTATTACTCATCAAATATTTCACGTCCAGCTCTCGGCCTTGTCCAGCGATGTAGTCTAAATCGCCACATTGCTCGTCGAGGTTTTCTAGGTTGAGTGTTGGGTTGAACCAACCTGTGTGCATCATTTCTAAACCTAGCCACGCTTCAATTGCGCCACACGCGCCGAGTGTGTGGCCAAAGTAGCTCTTGAGTGAACTGATTGGCACTTTGCCCAGAGCATTCGCTGTTGCGTTGCTTTCTGCAATATCACCGCGGTCGGTGGCAGTGCCGTGAGCAGATACATAGTCGATCTTCTCAGCAGTAATCCCCGCGTTTTGCAAAGCCATTTCCATACAGATTTGCATGGTTTCCATCTGTGGTTGAGTGACGTGTGCGGCATCACAGTTGCTGGCAAAACCGATGATTTCTGCATAGATTTTCGCGCCACGAGCGACGGCGTGTTCGTACTCTTCCAGAACCAGCGTTCCCGCACCTTCACCAATCACCAAACCATCGCGATCGGAGTCATAAGGTCTTGGTGTGCTTTTCGGGTCTTCATTCTTCAGACTGGTGGCAAAAAGGGTATCGAAGACAGCGGATTCCGTTGGGCACAGTTCTTCAGCGCCACCAGCAACCATTACCGTTTGGTAGCCATGTTTGATCGCTTCGTAGGCGTAGCCGATTGCTTGGCTGCCGGAGGTACATGCACTGCTGGTTGGGATCACTCGGCCTTTCAAACCGAAAAATAGACCAACGTTCACTGCCGTGGTATGCGGCATCATCTGCACGTAAGTCGTTGCGGTGATCGCTTTCGTGGTTTTCTCATTCAGCATGACACCAAATGCGCCGATTGCGTCAGTACTGCCTGTTGATGAGCCGTATGCGATACCCGTTTGACCATTGGTGAGTACGTCGTTACCAATCAAACCTGCTTGGCTCAGTGCGTTTTCTGTTGCGACAGTCGCCAATTTAGAAACGCGCCCCATGCCGCGTACTTGCTTGCGCTTGTAGTGCTTTGGCAGTTCAAAATCTAAAATTGGTGCCGCGAGCTTGGTGTTCAAACCATCATACTGTTCGTAAGAAGGCATGTATTGCGTCGCGTTCTGGCAGTCACGCAGTTTCGGCTCGACAGATTGCCAATCGTTACCAAACGCAGTCACGCCCGACATTCCGGTTACAACGACTCGACAGTTCATACTAGGCCTCCGTTTACCGAAATGACTTGGCGAGTTACATAGCCTGCGATGTCAGACATAAGGTAACTGACTAAACCAGCGACTTCTTCTGGTTCTCCCATGCGGCGCAAAGGAATTTGCGGCATCGCGTGTTCTTTTACGTGTTCGTCTACCATGCCTGTGTCGATAAGCCCTGGAGCAACGCAGTTAACGGTGATTTTGCGTTTTGCCAGTTCAAGTGCGAGTGATTTTGTTGCACCAATTACGCCCGCTTTTGCTGCGCTGTAGTTGGTTTGGCCACGATTACCCATTAGGCCAGAGACTGATGCAAGGGTAACAATTCGGCCGCCTTTGCGCTTTTGCACCATTGGCATAACACAAGGGTGAAGAACGTTGTAGAAGCTATCTAGGTTGGTATGAATCACACCATCCCATTCTTCTTCGGTCATCGCAGGGAAAGCGGTATCTTTTGTGATGCCAGCGTTGTTTACGACGCCATAGTAAGCGCCGTGTTCGGCGATATCGGCTTCTAGCTTCTCACGACAATCTGCACGGTCACTGATGTCGAATTGGATAAGACGACCGCTACCACCATGCTGTTCGATGGTGTTTAGGGTGTCTTGCGCGCCTTGTTGATCGCCCATGTAATGGACAATGACTTGGAAACCATCTTTGGCTAATTGAACGGCAATGGCTTTGCCGATGCCTTTGCTGGCACCTGTAACGAGGACTTGTCGGGTCATTGTTGACTCCTGATTTTCATTTCTTGTAATTTTTCTTCTGATGGAACGTAAACGTTCAATTGGCAAGTCGCTACAACAGTTCCTTGTAGCTCAATACGGGCTGAAAAAACCGCCATACCGTTATCTTCCATAACTTTTTCAGCATACACATCGAGCACCTGTCCGCGAGAAAACGTATCGCATTCAGACGTGTATCGACGGCTACCAAGCAAAAAGCCAATCGGTGGCGCTTGTTCTTTCATTAATGCGTGGTAACCAGACCACGCCGCGACAGATTGCGCCATAAACTCAATGCCAACGTAAGCTGGCACGGTTTGAGAGGTCGAGTCGAAGAACGGGTTGTGTTCTGCGATATCAACCTGGCAGTGAATCGTATCTTGTTGAACATCCAAAGCACGATCAACCAAGATCATTGGTTTGTCGTGTGGCAAAAGTTGTTCGATGGGAGGAAGTTTAGTCATGAGCGTAACCAAAAATAAGACTAATGTTATTGCCACCAAAAGCAAAAGAGTTGCTGAGAATCGCTTTGTTACCCAGTTTGGTTGGCGTCTCAACTAACGATATATGGATATCGTCTGCTTTGGTTTCGCAGTGTTGTATTGGCAAATCAAGGTTGTACTTGAGAATATGCCAAGCAATCGCGGCTTCCGTAGCACTTGCTGCGCCTAATGTGTGTCCGGTAAGTGGCTTTGTCGAGCTTACGGGAACGGAGTCTCCAAAGCAGCGATGAATGGCTTTGCTTTCCATCGCATCGTTTAACGGCGTTGCTGTGCCATGTGCGTTGATGTAACCAATGTCTTGCGCTGTAAGTCCTGCATTGGCCAACGCTTTTTTCATCGCTTCTTCTGCGCCTAACCCTTCTGGATGTGGTGCGGAAATATGGTGTGCGTCTGAGCTGTCGCCAGCTCCGAGAAGAGCAACGGGCGCAGGTGTTTTGCTTAGCAACATTAATGCTGCTGCTTCACCGATATTGATGCCGTTGCGATGTTGGTCAAACGGCTTACAAAGGGTATCGGATAGAGCTTCTAAACCGTTAAAGCCGTTTAGTGTTAGGCGACAAATGGTATCCACACCACCCACAATGACCGCATCAACAATGCCAGAGCGAATCAGGCGTTGCGCGGTTAAAAAAACACGACCACTAGAAGAGCAGGCGGTTGAAACTGAGTAATGTGGGCCGCTCAAATCAAAGTAGGCGGCAATAAAATCGCTGCAGTTGCCAAGCTCTTGTTTGGTGTAATGGTAGTCGGCAGGAAAATTACCGTTTGCCAGCTTTTCGCCAAATGCGATTTCGCCATCTGAAATGCCAGATGTGCTGGTGCCGATCACGACTGCGATACGGTCACGACCATATTTAGCAATGGCGTCACGCACGTCGCCTTCGATTTGCAGCAAAGCCGAAAGTGCGAGGCGGTTGTTTCTCGTATCAAACTGGCTGAGTGCGGTCGGTAATTGCGGTAACGTCTGTGCAATTCGACCGATTACTGTTTGGCGGCCTGAATTTAAAATATCTTGGTCAACCACCATGTTGGATGGCTTCGCTCCTGATAAACACTGGTGGATGAGCGCATCATCTTGTCCCATGGCAGAGTGAAAGCCACAGGCCTGAATATACAAAGGTTGAGAAGAGCGAATAGGCATATTGTTATTCTAAATTGTTCTTAATTAATCTGATGTTGCAGTGTTTGAATAGAAATTGAAAACTGATGTTTGAGGTGATGAAAATCAATCTTACCCTCTAACTTGTTAGAAGAGCTGTATTGAATCTTAATGATCTTTTCACCGTCGCTATCAAAGATGGCGCGAGAATTATTTTTATCAATAATTCGCCACCTTACCTCATTTAACGACCCTTCCCAAGCGGAACTCGGCCAGAGCGTGATCATCAGGTTAAATAATACCTGTTCTGGCTGCGGTAGCGAACCTTGTAAACCGTTGAGCACTTCGGTTTGAATTTGTTCTCCATCGTAAGACAGTGAGAGTACTCTCGTCCCCCAGGATGAGAAGCCTGCCAGCACCACTTCGTTGTTGATCACTTGCAGTTGTACCGGAAGTTGCTCAGATTTGGTTTTACCATCTATTGCCCAAGAAGCCGTAATTAACTGACTGGCAGACAACTGATAGCCCAAGCTTGCGGGAGTGGGCAAGCTAACTTGGGTGTGCTCGGCAATGTCGACCTGAGGCGTCGATTGGTGAGGGACCAAGCTGCATGCACTTAAAAACAGGCTCAGTGCGAATAACGTCGCGCAGCGAAAGGCGTGATTGAAAATCATGACGTCGTTTCCTCTGTTTTAATTGCAATCGGAGAGAGCAGCCAAGCGACAAAAATACCACTTAACACCGTAATGCCAAAACTGTGAATCGCGTGAGTTTGGCTGAGTGACAGCAATCCAAATGACAACACAGTGGTCATTGCCGAAAGGGTGATCGCCAATAGTGTGCTCACACTGCGGGCTTTCTCGGCAAAGAACAGAGTGTAATCGATCCCTATACCAAGAATGAGCACCAAGCCAAGCAAGTTGAACAGGTTTAATGTTGTTCCCATCGCGACAGCAGTTGCAAGACCGCAGGCGCAAGCAATCAATGATGGCAGTAAAACTCGGCAACTGTGTTGCAGACCGTACCGCTTGATTAATACCAGAAAGATCACAGCACTGGCGGCTGCCAATAGCTCCATGATTTTGATTCGGTATTCACCAAATAGGGTGGATATTTCTTCAGCTTTGTTTAGGTAGACAACATCAGACTGTGATTTGGCAAATGCCTTAACAACAGCGGAGTCTTGCAATTGGTTTAACACCACTACCGTTGCCGATTTTTCTTTAATTTTACCCAAATGAAGAAAACGTACAGGCGCTGATACCGGGTTTTGCAAGTACTGTTCAACCGTAACAGGGATAAAGTCGGCGTCCATTTTGGGCTTTTTACTTAAGCCCAGCCCGGAAGTAAGTGGGCTGGATTGTGTCGCGTAAAGATCGCGAATCAATTGATAGTCTTGTTGCTGACGTTCCACTGAGCTCAAGTAGCGGCTCAGGCTCTGGTAGCTTTCGATGGTGCTGTCCGCTTTCCACGCTTCTAATGTTGGCGTCAAAGACTCCAGCTTTTTCATTAGGTTTTCGTCATCGTCGGCGGTAACGACCAACATTTGCTGTGAAGATTGCATGCCACTGAGCGTCGTAATCAAGGTTTCTTGCTGCTTGAGATCGTTCGGCATCGTTTGCAGTAGACGAATGTCGTCATCGTAGTTCAATTGCAGCAAGAAAAAGCCACTCGCAACCACACATAACATCGGCAATCCGACTTTAATTCGAGGTTGATTCCAAAGCGTTAACCATTTCGCCAACAGTGATTGTCCCGGTAAAGTCGAAATGGTGCGCGATGGGTTACGAGCCAGTATCGGATACCAAGCCACCACGGTGATGTAAGCGGCAATCAGACCAATGGATGAAAACAGCGCAAGCTGCTGCAAACCAGGAAACGGTGCCACTAACATGCCCAAATAGCCGATCAAACTGGTGATTAAGCCCAGTGTGATCGCTATGAAAATATGCTTTAACCCTTGCTCGCTATCCCATTCATTTCCCGCCGCAAGACGTTCCGTTAGGTAGTGGAATGCGTAGTCGATAGACACACCGATTAAACTTGCGCCAAACACTAAGCTGAACAGATGGACTTTTCCAAAAATCCACGTCGTAACGGACAACGCAACGAGCAGACCAATGGTGATGGAAAGCAGTGCTAGGGACAGCGGCATCACACTCCGAAAGACCAGCAAGAACAATGCAATGATACCGAGTAGAGAGAATACACCGATGGTGCTGATCTCCGATTTTGCACTTTGCGTACCAAAGTCAGCGTAAAATAGAACGCCAGTATGTGCGACTTCAGCGCCATATTTCTGCGCGACGCCTTGTTCTAGCGCTTGAATATCAGGGACTGCAAGTTGCCCAGTTAGGCTATAAGGCGAGTCTTTTAGCTCGGCAGTAATAAGCAAGTATTGAGCACCGTCTTTTTCGACGGACAGATAGCCGTTATCCAATCGGAAAGAGGACGATTGCTGGGTAACTTGGCTCAAATAATCACGAAATAGCAAGAAAGGATCATTTTGTAACTCTTGCCCGGTCACTCCAGAAAACGGGTTGTACAGCGACTGAATCACATGCTGCACTTGCTGTTCTGGATTTTGGCTTAAACGCTCTCGTTGTTCAGGCGTCAGCAATTGGAAGCGGTGCTTAAAGTAGTAACTCGCCCAAGCTTGCTGCTCTTGAGGTGAGATTTTTCCCACCACATCGCGAAAATGATTACTCTGACGCAAACCCTTATCAAATTCAGCGGCTGCTGCAAAAAGGGCATTTTTGTCCGGCGCTGTGATCACGAAAATGACTTTGTCGCTCATACTTGCCGAGACCGACTCAAAGGCTTGCTCAGCCACCGGGTTTTGTTGGTTCTTCGGCAACAGTTTTAAAATGTTGGTCTCAATCGGAGATTCTGCACTCCAAACCCATTGTTTGAGTAGCAACGCGCCCGCTAAAACAACGAGATTGAGCCAAACCAGAGCAAAGGTGTGAGTGCCAAGACTGAGTTTAGAAACGGAATTGAGCGTCTTCGGCATCCGTGAGTTCCTGAGGTAGAGAGGTCTGGTTTGTAAACGTGATTTCGGTCTTATCGCCGCGCAGCTCTTGCAGGGTTAGGCGATCAATATGCGTTTTACCGGAAAGGGTGATGGCTTTAAACACCGCATTTAATGGTGACTGTTTGGGCACTAAAACGAGCTGCCACTGATTGTTCTCAACTGAAAAATCGAGTGTGAATTGTTCTTGCAGTGCAGAAGTATCCCCGTGGAACACGGATAAAAACACATGACTAAAGTAGAACGCCATTGGGTTTTCTTGTGCAGAGATCGTTTTCGGTGCTTGGTCGGCAAAAGTTTGACGAAGTTTGTTTTCCGTCAATACCAAATTGACTGCGAAAGGTTCTGTTTGTTGCCACAACAAGCCATGTGTTTTGCTCAGTGTGAACTGACCTTTAGAGGTTAGAGGTTGACTGAACATTTCCAGATGACGCTGCTGCGTAAAATCTCCGCGCACGATTTCATGCTGAGACAACTGCTGTTGAAGCGACGCCAAATCTGTTACGTTTGCTGTCGGTGTGGCCAGTGCTGGAACAGAAAATATCAACAAAAAAGAGAGTAACCACTTTTGCATTAGTTCAGGCTCCCATGGTTGTGCCATTGCTCTACTTTATCTAAAAAGATTGCCGGAGAAACAAAGCACATCTCTTGCTTTTCAATGGATACAGCGACTTGCGTTGTATGCGCTTTGCACATACGTTGATTCGTTTCGGCGTCGTAAATCACGTAATCCACACGTAAGCGGTTTTCCCACTCAGTGAGTTGCGCGGTAATACGAATGGTGTGATTAAACGGAATCGCCTTCACGTATTTAACGCGCGTATCGATGATCGGCCACATGTACCCAGAGTCTTGCATATCGCGATAGCTGTATTGGAGCTTCTCCATCAGCACACGACGCGCTTCTTCAAAATATCGAAAGAAGTTGCCGTGATAAATCACGCCCATCGGGTCAGCATCTTGGAATGAGGTGACCATAGTCACCTCCGCTTCTAATGGGTAGAGAACCTGCTCTTGCATTATACCTCCGCGTAGAGTGGCCAATGACGTTGCTGAATGCGTTCAATGAAATTACGCAAATCTTGTTCCAATGGGCGATCTTCAATCACAAATTCAAACTCGCTCAGTACTGCGTCACGAATTACTCGCAAACTCTGACTCATGTGGTGTTCGTCCAATTCGTTATGACGGCGACGAATCTCAACCGCTTGAACGCTTGCTAGGAGTGAAGCCGCAGCAACTTGCTCTGTTAACTCAAGTACGCGTAAGCAATCACGAGCCGCGATGGTGCCCATGCTCACTTTGTCTTGGTTGTGACATTCGGTTGAGCGAGAAAAAACGCTTGCTGGCATGGTGTTTTTCAACGCTTCTGCCGTCCAAGCTGAGATACCAATCTGAACCGCTTTAAAGCCGTGGTTGATCGGTTTACGCTCGCCTTCTGCACCGGTTAAGTTAAACGGCAGGCCGTTATTGAACTTGTAATCCATCAATTGCGCCATCTGACGATCCAGCAAATCAGCTAAGTTGGCAATGTTCACTTTCAACGTATCCATCGCCATTGCGATATGACCACCGTAGAAGTGACCGCCGTGCAGAACGCGCTCATTGTCGCCATCGATGATTGGATTGTCGTTGGCACTATTTAGTTCATTCTCAATCAATTGACGTAGCCAAGGCAGTGAGTCTTGCACCATGCCAATGACGTGTGGCGCACAACGCAGCGAGTAACGATCTTGCAGTCGGTCGCTATTGCGTGGCGGACGCTCAGCATTGAGATCATCACGCAGCCAAGCCGCAACTTGCTGTTGACCAGGATGAGGTTTTACCGCAAACAACGCTTCATCAAAGTGGAAGTCATTACCTTGCATACCCACAGAGACCATCGCGGTAATCTTGGTGCAAAGCTGCGCTAGGTATTCTGCACGTTTGTAGGCAAGACAGGCGAGGGCCGTCATCACGGATGTACCGTTCATTAACGCCAAACCTTCTTTTGGTTTTAGGCGAATTGGCTCAATGCCCAGCTCTGCAAACACTTCTTGTGTTGGTCGCACATCACCTTTGTAAAGCACTTCACGTTCGCCAATTAAGGTCGCCGCTAGGTAAGACAGAGGCGTTAAATCGCCACTTGCGCCCACCGAGCCCTCTTGTGGAATACGCGGCGCAATGTCGTGGTTGATAAGCGTAACGATTTGGTTCAACAGATCGTGAGACACGCCAGATACGCCTTGCGACAATGAACATAAACGTGTTGCCAGCACCGCACGAGCTTGCTCATGAGAAAGGATTTGACCTAAGCCACAACCATGGAAGCGTGTAAGGTGCAACGGAAGTTCATCCACAAGAGCGGGTGGAATCGCCACAGTACATGAATCGCCGTAACCCGTGGTCACGCCGTAAATAACGCCTTCTTCTTTCAGTAATCGTTCCAGAAACGCCACGCCACGATCAATTTTCGCGGTAAATTCTGGCGAGGTGTTCATGTGTGCCTTTGCTCCTTGAGCAATGGCAACGACATCTTCGATGGTTAAAGATTGGGCACCAAAAGTGATGTTGTGATTATTGTTGTTTGTCATGTGGCTGATTACTTAAAGTCCAGAAGTTAAAAAAGTTGTACCACTGTAACGGCGCTTGCAGTGTGTGGTGTTCTAATCTTTGTGCGTACTGTTGAACAACGCGTTCTAGTGCCTGCTGACGCTCCTTGCGTGGTAGCGTGACTTGGTCACTAAAGTGTTCAAAGTACACATTAAAATGCGGAGTGTTCGCTTCATCGTCGCGTAGGCCGAAGAGTAAGTAAACCGGCGCTTTTAATACCGAGGCTAGCATGAATGGGCCTTGCGGGAATGGTGCAGGTTTACCAAGAAAATCTGCCCAAACGACACGATTTTCTTTGCTGGTGGAAGTGCGATCGCCAACGATCACCACCCATTCGCCTTGCTCGATTTTTTGTTGAAGCAGAATCGCGGTGTCTGGTCCCAATGAGCTGACTTGAATCAGATTCAGTTCCGAATTTGGGTTTACCGCCTTCATTACCGCATTAAATTGTTCAGCGTGTTGGGTAAATACCAAGGCATTGATTTTGACATGAGAGTGTCGACGACCAAGCGCACGGCAGAGTTCGATATTGCCAAGGTGCGAGCCTAAAATGAGCACGCCTTGTTTTTTCTGCGCCATCTCTTCGAAATGATGCTGGCCGTGAATGGTTAGGTTATCGACGTTAAAGTCACCTTGCCATGCTGCCAGTTTGTCGAGCATGGTTCGCCCAAAAGAAAGCAGATGATGATAGCTGTCCAACTGTTTTGGTAGTGCGATGCTCTGCTGCGTTGCGTAGTACTGCAAGTTTTGCAGGTAAATCTCAGACGCTTCACGGGCAGATTTACCCGTGAAGTGGTAGTAGCGCATGACTAATTTTAAAATCAGGTCAAACGCTTTTCTGCCGAACAAGCGGTAAACCGCGAGTAAGGTTTTGATGCCTAAAATCGTGCCTTGTTCTTTTCGTTTCGACCAGTGGGCATTACTGTCATCTGTGTTTTGGCGCTTTCTGGCGAGTAGCGAAGGAATGCGCGGCAACATGCCAAAAAATAGGCGAGTGTGCATCCAGCTTATCTTGACGTTATCCCACAATGCGTCGAAGTGGGAAATGCCACCTTCAGGGTAGATCACGCGCGTTGGAACAAAATCAATGTCGACGCCTTCCCAGTACATTCGCACTAGAATTTCGATATCAAAATCCATGCGTTTGCCGATACTGTACTTGTTCAACACGGCGACCGTTTTCGCCACTGGGTAGGCGCGAAAACCGCACATGCTGTCTTTGATAGACAGTGACAAGGTTTCTATCCACACCCACACGTGCGTAGCGTAGCGACCATACAAACGGGATTTAGGTACGCTCTCGTCGTATATCGGTTGGCCCGAAATCAGGTTATCTGGTTTTGTTTCGCTGGCGCTGAGCAATTTCGGCAATGCTTCTAGGTCGTGTTGACCGTCTGCGTCGATTTGAATGGTGTGCGTAAAACCAAGTTGGTGAGCTTGATGTAGGCCTGCCATCACCGCGCCACCTTTGCCTTGGTTTTCACTCAAACTAATCAGTTTTATCAGCCCTTGTTCACTCAAAGCAGAAAGCGCTTGTTTGGTGTCTTCATTGCTGCCGTCGTCCACGACCAGCACTGGCAAAGCGAAAGAGGATAACGATGCCACCACGTCTGCAATTGTGCTGCCGTGGTTGTAGCAAGGAATTAAAAAGCAGGGACGGTAATCACTCACGTGACTCACCCAGTTTCATTTTGCCTGAAGAGTGAGTCACCAAGGTTTCACCGTTTTTCGATGTGTACTTAAAGGTCAATTTCTCGCGCTCATTGTCCCAAGAGAGTGAGAGGCAAACGTCGGCGTTTGGCAGAATCGGCTCTTGAAATTTGATGACTTCCATTCCTTTAAATACCTTGGGAGTATTCAAATGTTGAACGGCGTAGAACAGCGCCCAATCAATTTGAGTGACGCCGGGTAAAAGAGGGAAGTGATTGAAATGACCTTGGAAATCTAAGATGTCAGCATCCACTCGCAGCGACAGCTCCGCGGTATGGTCACTCACTTCAATATTCTGAATAGTTGGTTTTCTTTTTTCCATGTTACTAGCTTTATTGGAATAGTTTTTCAATTTCAGCAACTTGGCGTTTGCCTTGGCTGTTCAATGGAATTTCGTCGACCACTCGGAATTTTCTCGGGATAGCGATCGGTTCTAACCAATTGCGCAGTGCCTTGCGAAGTTCAAGCCAAAACTTGCCTTTACCAAGTTCATCAAGCACATCACCGCCTTTATCGTTAAGTACGATGATTGAGACTAATGTGAAACGACCAGATTCTTCTATTGGGATCACCACGCTTTCTTGAACCCACGGCAATTGCTCTAAACGTTTTTCCACTTCGACAAGGGAAATACGCTTTTCTTCGACTTTGACGATTCGGTCAGTGCGTCCACGCAGTTCAAAAGAAATACTATCATGGAAATAGCATTCATCCGCAGTTTGGTACCAAGTGTTTTCATCAATGTGTGGCGAGCGGAGCTTTAAACAATTTTCATGGTTAAGCTCGGCTTCAACACCAGGGAATAACGTCCAGGGAGTGCTAGCTACGTGCTGCTGACGGTAAGCGATGCCGCCGGTTTCTGTGCTGCCAAACACTTCAATAGGAAGTGACCCAAACAACTCCTGGCTGTGCTGCGCCGCTTGGTTTGGCAAGGGGCCACCAGAAGAAAATACACACCGAATCGCAACCGGATCGTGCTCTTCACTAAGTCGTTTAAGTAACGCAGGGCTACTTACTAGCGTGGTGTCAGCATCAGCGTGATGGACAATTTGCTCTGGGAACTCAAGGTTGTGTGCTGAAAATGGACGTGCTGAGCACAAAGGCCACAATACGCGGAACAGCAAGCCGTAAATGTGTTGATGAGAAACGGTGCTTTCAACGCGTGTGCTGGCAACCGTGTCGCCCCATAGGTTATCTAGAATAGAAACTTCGATATCGAGCTGTTTCAGCGTTTTTGCAATGGCTTTTGGTGTGCCGCTTGAACCCGAAGTAAATAGCGTTACTGGTATTTCTGCCAGGTTTAATTCACGCCAAAAATAAGGTTGTTTGGCCTCTGGCTCGTTAATCACGGTGGTTTCTAGCAATGATTGAGCTTCGATCAAAAGCGAGCTCACCAATTCTGGAACCGAGACATCGGCATCATGCAGCAACAAATCGTAGTGCTCACTGAGCTCTTTGAGTGCTTCTAGTTGGTAATTACCAGGTAATACAATGGATTTTCCTGTATAACAACAAGCAAAAAAGCCAACGGCAAACAGGTAGCTGTTGCCAAAACACAACGCAATGTTTTGCGTTGGCTGGGTTTCTAACTGCTGAGCAAGTGTTGCGACGTGCTGCTGGAAATCACCCCACGTGATAACCGTGTCGCGATCGTAAGAGACTGGGGATTGCTCAGACCTCTCTGCGATGAACAAGGTCGCAAGGGAGGTAAAGCTCGAATACGTTGTATTCATACGATTAGTGTTCCTTTCGAACAAATTGACGCACGATCCATTCTCCAGCGAACAAGCCACCAGCAAGTAAGTAGCTGATGAGGCCGTTATAAAGCGTCCATATTTTTACTGGAAGGAAACAGGTATAGAGTGCAACGGCAGCGTTGAGCGTAAAAAAGGCGCACCAAACCATCGTCACTTTGCGAGTGTAAGCCACACCACTAGCCGGAAGGTCGGGTTCTTGCAAGCGAGCAAGCCTCTCTATGATCGATTGCGGCTGTTTTAAGCTCAGTCCAAATACACACAGCATACATACATTGACAACGACAGGGTAAAACTGAAGCCACCCATGTTGTTTAAACACCATGCCAAGCGTAATTAGGACAATGCCAACAGCGCCCGTAACGAGCGCCAAGAACTTAAACTCTTTTAGTGGGGTCTTATTTGCGACGAAAACACGCAAAAGTAACGCAGCAATTAACAAGCCCCCAACTAAGTTCAAGCCATATTTATCTATACCGAAATAGACGGCGAAGGGGTAGGCAAGCAGTACAATTGCAGACAGACCAGTCAGCAATTGGCGCATTAACTTTCCTTCAATAACTCAGTAACAGCGTTAACCACATCGTCAACGGTTCTTACTGCACTAAACTCTGCTGGCTTGATTTTTTTGCCAGTGACATTCTGTAGGTGTACGACCAAATCAACGGCGTCAATGCTATCAAGATCGAGATCTTGGTATAAGTGCGCATCTGATTGAATTTCGGCTGCGTCAATTTCGAACAGCTCAACAAGCGCATCTTTAACTTGTTCAAATACTTGATCTTTATTTACATCAGTCATGAATATACCTACAACTTATTCATTAGTTTGAGAAGAAACGTATTTCGCTAGATTTGCTACAGACGCAAAGTGTTCGCGCGTATTTGAGTCGTCGGCATCAATAACGATGTTGTATTGTTTTTTTATTGCGAGTCCAAGCTCAAGCGCGTCGATAGAATCTAAGCCAAGTCCATCACCAAAAAGTGGTGCATCCGTTTCAATATCATCTACGGTTAAATCTTCAAGGTTTAAAGCATCAATAATAAGTTGCTTAATGTCGTTGTGTAACTGTTCCACTGGGACCTGCTTATTAATAAAAGTTTTCTGGAAAAATGTTTTCAGCTAGGTGCTGTTGTAAGCGTCGCGCCGCTATTGTCGGCGACGTAGTTTGCTTTATAAAGGGGGTAATCTCAACTTTATCCTTAACTTCAACCCTGAAAAAGGGCTTTGTTGCCGGTACTTGATACCATTTTTTCTCTTTTGTGAGGAAACTTGGCGTTACCGTAATATGGACAACTCTTAAATCTCGTTCTGTTCTTACCGCAATTTGTGCTGCACCGCGTTGTAATTTCGGCTCTACACCTGGTGTTGTTCTTGTTCCTTCAGGAAATATAAGCAACACGTTGCCTTTGTTAAATCGTTCATCACAAAGTGCTAATAAATCATCCGGTGCTTCATTGGGAATATATCCGGCTGCTTTTACGATGTGCTTCATAAAAGGATTCGACCATATTGCCGATTTTACTAAACAGTCGCAGCGATTTAATTGTGAAGCAATGAGAACGTAATCGATTAAACTAGGGTGGTTGGCAACAATTAAACAATTACGATCTTGTTGAAGAATATCGGCACCAATAATTTGATAATCGATTGCGCCACTCAACTTCATCAATTTACAAAATGTGTTGAATGAATATCGAATCGCACCTTGAACTTTATATTCGCGTTCCGTTTGGTCTGAAACAAAAATACGAATGGTCGGAATAACAATGAAGCTCAGTACTAAACCACCTAACCCAAATACTGAAAAACAAAAGCCTGTTGCTAGCACACGCCAATACTGATTTAAGTGACTCATTGCTTGTGCCATTCCCAAATTTGTTTCGGAGCGTGAATAGTCCACTGATTTTCATCTGACAAGTAGTGTTGCAAAAACGCTAAGCCTTGTGGCAACGGGTGGTTTGAGCATTTTGCACTGATGCCGCTTTGCACCGTGAAGCCATCTCCATGAGAAAGTATCAAGCCAAGTCCAAACCCTTTGTATTGTTGGTTTTCATATTCTAAATAAGAGTCAGGCATAGGCTCATCAAAATCAACAAGCAGTACTTTTTTGTCAGGATTGTCGGACAAAAACAGCCAAGCTTCTAATATTGCGCTTTGGAATGTGTTTTCTGCCGCAGCGATAGAAGTTAGGGGAATGGGTTGTTTAGTTGCGATAGTGGCAAGCCCTGCGGCGGTATTGTGCACCGATTGAGAAAAAGCCATCGGAGACGCCTCTTCTCCATTAATTATATCTTCAACTAGTGCGACGCTGCGATGCAGTTCACCATGACGGCTTGAAAATACAAGGTAATCAACTTGATGTTGATTAAGCATTTCGATTGCAGTTTGTACCGCCAGTTTACTGAGTGGGCTCATTCTTCTGCGCATCATCGCAGGAATATTTGCAACATTGATTTTGCCATCTTCTGGCCATTTTATCTCTGTTGCCCATTGTTTCCATTCATTGGATTCGGATAAACCGAATGAATTCGCTGTCCACGCATCAATATTGAACGAAATGTTGATCTTCGAGTTTGGCATATTGGGTTAAATTGTTTATTTTACAGCTCGATACAAATTGGGGTTGACCCAAATTCACAATAAAAAGGAAATTATCATGTCGCGTTTTAAGCTGTATGTCTCGTTATTATTAACTTTGCTTCTTGTTGGTTGTGGACGAGTACAACCTGTAATGAATGTGGAGGATACTCCAGTTGCTTATGATCTTCAAAATAAACAAGTAAAAATGGCCATAGTGCAATCAGCAACTAACCGAGGCTGGACGATCGAAGAAGTAAGCCCTGGTGTTCTTATTGCAAAAATCCACGTTCGTAAACACTCTGCAGAAGTAAAAATCCCATACAATAATAATTATTACTCAATTATTTATCTCAACTCAGTAAATCTCAAAGCAAGTGATGGCAAAATCCACCGCAATTACAATCGTTGGGTAAACAACTTGAATGTTGATATTCAGCGAGCTATTGCATTGTTGGGCAATCAATCTCAACAATAAAACTATTAATTGCAGTTAGGTTTTTCCGTGTTAAATCAAAATAATGACCCTTTTAATGCTTTTGAAGCGAAGACAGAAGCTCAGAAGTTATCTTTTGCACCAATCGTGTTCCAGACCGCCAAAACGCTTCGAGATTTAGGTATTTTAGCCGCTTTAGACAGCGCTGGTGCTCAAGGCATGAGTGCCACAGATATTGCCGAGAAAACGGGAGTATCAGAATATGGTGTTAAAGTACTGTTGGATATGGCAATTAGTGCGCATATTGTTTTATGGGAACGACCTAACTATTCGCTTGCAAACCTTGGTTTTTATCTTCTTCATGATGGTATGACGAATGCAAACATGGATTTTACGGCAGATGTTTGTTACGCCGCGATGATGCATTTGACGGAAGCAATTCAAGAAGGTAAACCGTCAGGTTTGAAAGAGTTGGGCAATTGGGAGACCATCTATCAAGGTCTATCGACGTTACCAGAACAAGCCAAACAGAGCTGGTTTAAGTTCGATCATTTCTATTCGGATCGCTCGTTCCCACTTCTGCTTAAAGAGGTATTTGCAAGCAAGCCAAAGCATCTTGTGGATATTGGCGGAAATACGGGAAAATGGGCGATTCAGTGTTGTAAACATGACCCTAACGTTCAAGTGACGATTGTTGATTTACCGCAGCAATTAGAAGTAGCGATGAAGAATGTTTCAGAAAACCAGTTCGTCGAGCGTGTACGTCCATACCCTGCAAACATGCTTGATAAAGCACAAACATTGCCTGAGCATGCTGACGTATGGTGGATGAGCCAGTTCTTGGATTGCTTTTCCCCAATTGAGATCCTCAATATCCTTAAAAAAGTTAAAGCCCAGTTAACGAAGGGAGATACTATTTACGTATTGGAGCTGTTTTGGGATGCTCAAAAATACGCGGGAGCTTCCTATAGCCTTAATGCCACTTCTCTTTATTTTACCTGTTTAGCTAACGGTAATAGTCGCTTTTATCGCAGTGATGATTTCTTAGAAATTGTCGAAGCGGCAGGTTTATCTGTCGTTGAAAGAGCCGACAATATTGGCCTTGGTCATACCTTATTAAAACTACAAGCAAACTAAATTCAGAATGAAAACAGAGCTCAAGCAAGTTGTTGTCGTAGGAGCGGGGCCATCAGGTTCAACCGTTTCTGCGTTATTAAAATCGCGTGGCATAGATGTTGTTGTCTTAGAAAAAGCGACTTTTCCACGCTTTTCCATAGGAGAAAGCCTGCTCCCTGCATGTATGGAAGTTGTTGAACAAGCAGGAATGACCAATGCAGTAAAGCAGTTTGGCTTCCAGTATAAAGATGGTGCTGCATTTCGTCGTAATGGCGTATACACCCAGTTCGACTTTACAAACAAATACACGCCAGGACCGGGCACGACGTTTCAGGTTCAACGTGCCAACTTTGATAAAGTATTGGCAGATAGCGCTGAAGAGCAAGGCGTAGAGATTCGCTATCAGCATGAGCTGCTCAACCTAGTGTTTGAAGGGAAAAAGTCTCGATTAGAAGTGCTCGACTCAAATAAGAAGGCTTATCAAATCGAAGCAGATTTTGTGTTGGATGCCAGTGGCTTTGGGCGTGTTTTGCCACGCTTGTTGGAGCTAGAAGAACCTTCTTGTCTTCCGCCTAGAAAAGCGATCTTTACCCATATCGAAGATCATATCTCTCCCCAAGAGCCGGAATACGATCGCAACAAAATTTTAATTTCAGTTCATCCTGAAAATCACGACGTATGGTACTGGCTAATCCCATTCTCTAATGGTACTTGTTCGTTTGGTGTGGTGGGTGAGCCAGAATTTTTCGAACAATACCCAGAAGATAAGATTGCAGCGTTGCAGCAGTTAGCCAATGAAGAGCCGGGTTTGGCTTCTTTGTTGCGAAATGCGAATTACCCGAATCCAGCAGGCGAGTTGGGTGGCTATTCTGCTAACGTCAAACGTTTAGCGACAGAGCACTACGCGTTGCTTGGTAATGCAGGTGAGTTTCTTGATCCTGTATTTTCATCGGGTGTCACTATCGCCATGAAATCGGCAGAGTTTGCAGCGGACTGCGTGGTTCGTCAGCTGAATGGTGAAAAGGTTGATTGGCAAGAAGAGTACTCGCAACGCTTAATGGTGGGAGTGAACACATTCCGCACTTATGTGGAAGGCTGGTACAACGGCACGTTGCAAGATGTGATTTTCTATCAAAACCCGAACCCACGTATTAAACAGATGATTAGTGCGATTTTGGCTGGATATGCTTGGGATACGAATAATCCTTACGTAAAACAAAGTGAGCAGCGTTTGTCGACGCTTGCAGAACTGGTTCGGGAAGCTGAACTGTAAGAATATACATTCGCTTATCCGAGAATCAGTAAACCTAGGTCTTACCAAAAAATTGGTAAGACCTTTTTAATGCCTCTTTACTTTTACTTCTAGCGTGTTGGAGACACATTGACCACTTACATCGGTGTGTATCGAATTTGAGAATTTTTATGGTGACATTGATCACATCTAGAATTCCTGTTGCTGATATTTATATTAAATTTGTAGGAAATGGATTACATTCTGGGAGTGTTCCCTACATCCGGCTTCGTTGTGAAAACGGTTTATAAGCAACTGTATAAGTTAGTAAAGTTCCAAAAACTACATCAAAAAAAAGACAAGTTTCTTACCAAATCAATTCGCTTGGTGAGTTCGAGCCATCGACTACGCCAAACGCTTCCTCTACTTTCTAAAATTGTCGAAGAACATGACGCATCAACGGTCTCTTCGATTGCAGATCCCGAGAACGCGGTCGCGTGGGGAGGCAAAGTTTCTCCAGAGTTCAAATCTAAAGTCATCCGTATTAGTAAAGAGCTAAAGATCAATCCTAATCATCTTATGGCGTGCATGGCATTTGAAACTGCTGAAACTTTCAGTCCAAGCATCAAAAATGGTTCCGGAAGCGGGGCTACAGGGTTAATTCAATTTATGCCCTCTACCGCAGAATCATTAGGAGTGAACACAAAGACTCTTGCGAGAATGAGCGCGCTTGAACAACTTGACTATGTGAAAGCGTACTATTGGCCCTATCGAAATAAAATTAATAGCTTAGAAGATGCTTACATGGCCATTCTCTACCCTGCTGCGATTGGTAAACCGCCGTCTTTCGTTTTGTTCAGACAAGGCTCAATTGCCTATCGACAGAATGCAGGTATCGACCGCCACAAAACGGGGAAAATCACGCTTAATGATGTTTCCTACAAAGTGAGGCAAAAATTAGAAAAAGGTTTGCAGCCCAATTTCATGGGCTAAGATTGTGTCATGTTCCTAGTTTTTCGTGCATGAATCCTTCTGTTACTTCACGGGGATTCTGATACACTACGCGCCCATTTCCTCTGTTGAGACCTTTCTATGCCATTTTCTAAGCTTGGTTTAAGCGCATCGATTGCTGGTGCAGTAAAAGCGCTAGGTTATGAAAAACCCACTTCTATCCAACAAAAAGCCATTCCAATCGTATTGCGTGGCCGCAATTTAATTGCAGCAGCGCAAACGGGCACAGGTAAAACGGCCAGTTTTGTTCTGCCAATCTTAGAAAAGCTTAGTCGAGGCGAAACGCAACGTAAAAAACGCGCTCGTGCGATTATCCTAACTCCAACACGCGAACTTGCGCTTCAGGTTCATCAAAGTATTGAAGCTTATGGTAAAAACTTACCATTACGCTCAATGGCGATGTTTGGTGGTGTGGATTATGCACCACAAAAACAAGCCTTGATCGAGGGTGTCGATATTGTGGTAAGCACGCCTGGGCGCTTGATTGATCTGTACGGTCAACGCGCGATTCACTTTGATGAAGTGGAAATGCTAGTGCTTGATGAAGCCGACAAAATGTTGGATATGGGATTCATCGATGCGATCGACAAAATCGTCGACTGTATGCCAGAACATGTGCAAAGTTTGCTGTTCTCAGCGACGTTATCTAACCCTGTTCGTGACTTGGCGAAAAATGCGATTATTGATCCTGAAGAGATCACGATTGCAAAGCACAGTGCCTCAAAATCAAATATTAAACAGTGGATCACGACCGTCGATAAAGACATGAAGTCGTCGCTGTTAAGTCACTTGCTTAAAGAAAATGACTGGTCGCAAGTACTGGTATTTATTGAAACTAAACACGGCGCAGCCAAACTGGTAAGCCAACTTGAGAAACGTGGCATTGTGGCAGAAGCATTCCACAGTGGCCGTAATCAGCGTGTTCGCCAGGAATTAATAGAAAAGTTTAAAGCGGGTGAAATCCAGTACTTAGTCGCAACCGGCGTTGCTGCGCGCGGTATTGATATTGATAATCTGCCAGTTGTCATCAACTACGATTTACCTTACCCAGCGGATGAGTATGTGCATCGTATTGGTCGTACAGGTCGTGCTGGCGCGAAAGGTGAGGCGATATCACTGGTTTCAAAAGACGACTTTAAGAACCTCTGCATGATTGAAAGTCGTTTAGGGCACTTGCTAGAGCGAGTGGAAATTGAAGGTTTTGCGCCAAGAAAGCCAGTACCAATTTCAATTTTAAATTACGTGCCTAAGAATAAACGTAAACCGCACGATAAGCGCGAATCAAAATAGCCAGTTTATCCCATGATCTAAAAGCCGCATTCTTGCGGCTTTTTGTGTTTTAAGGCATCCAATTATGTAGCCATCGCGACGGTTTCTATTCGGTAATGAGGAAAAAAGTTAATCAGTGTCATACGCTTAACACGTAAAGTGAATCAAGGTGCGTTAAGCTTTTGTCAATTATCTGTCCGCAGGTTTGCACAAGGTAAGGAATGGGCGCAAACTTTTTTGCTTGCTAATGAATGCATAATAAGATGGGGCACAAATGAAAACAGGTGATAAGCAATTCGCCGTTATTGGTCTTGGCCGATTTGGTTTGGCAGTGTGTAAAGAGTTACAAGATTCAGGCGCTCAAGTTTTAGCCGTTGACATCAACGAAGACAGAGTTAAAGAAGCCGCCAGTTTTGTTAGTCAGGCGGTTGTGGCTAACTGTACTCACGAAGAGACGGTTGCTGAGCTCAAACTTGATGATTACGACATGGTGATGATTGCCATCGGAGCGGATGTCAATGCCAGTATTCTTGCGACATTGATTGCTAAAGAGGCGGGAGTAAAGTCAGTATGGGTTAAAGCCAACGACCGCTTCCAAGCTCGTGTTCTGCAAAAAATTGGCGCAGACCACATTATCATGCCTGAGCGTGACATGGGGATACGTGTCGCGCGTAAAATGCTCGATAAACGGGTTCTTGAGTTCCACCCATTAGGCAGTGGCTTAGCTATGACGGAGTTTGTGATTGGCTCTCGTTGGATGGGTAAGACACTAAGTGATTTGGCTCTGTGCAAAGTCGATGGCGTGCAAGTGCTAGGGTTTAAACGGGGCCCAGAAATTACCAAGGCACCTGACCTTAATACCACACTAGAAATTGGTGACCTAATTATTGTGGTCGGCCCTCAAGATGCGCTCGCAAATAAATTAAAATCGCTATGACGTATTTTCATCAGAAAGGTGTTTTTTACGCACCAGATGGTAAACAAGAGAAAGCGAAAGGCAATGAACCGCGAATTATATTGCTCAGTTTTCTCGGTGTTTTACTGCCTTCTGCGGTATTGCTAACCTTGCCAGTTTTTTCTGTTACGGGCCTGTCGATAACGGATGCTTTGTTTACCGCAACGTCCGCTATTAGTGTTACAGGGCTTGGTGTTGTCGATACTGGGCAACACTTTACGCTTGCGGGTAAAATCTTGCTGATGTTTTTAATGCAAATCGGTGGGTTGGGGCAGATGACGTTGTCGGCGGTCTTACTCTATATGTTCGGCGTGCGTTTGAGTTTGCGTCAACAAGCGCTGGCGAAAGAAGCATTAGGGCAAGATCGGCAAGTCAATCTAAACCGACTAGTAAAGCGGATTGTTGTTTTCGCGCTTGTTGCAGAAACGGTCGGGTTTATTTTTCTCTCTATCCGCTGGGTCCCTGAAATGGGCTGGCAGACTGGTATGTTTTACGCCTTGTTTCATGCAATTTCTGCATTTAACAACGCTGGGTTCGCGCTGTTTTCTGACAGTATGATGAGCTTTGTGAATGATCCGTTGGTTATCTTTACACTGGCGGGGCTATTCATTTTTGGCGGGCTTGGTTTTACTGTTGTGGGTGACATCTGGCTAAACTGGCGCAAAGGTTTCCACTTTTTGCATCTTCACACCAAAATCATGCTGATTGCGACACCGATATTGCTCTTAGTCGGAACGATGATGTTTTGGTTACTTGAGCGAAGCAACCCAAACACAATGGCGTCTTTACCTGCAACAGGGCAATGGTTGGCGGCATTCTTTCAATCTGCGAGTGCGCGAACGGCAGGGTTTAATAGTGTTGACTTGGCGTTGTTTACCCAGCCGGCCTTACTGGTCATGATTGTTCTGATGTTAATTGGAGCGGGTTCCACCTCAACGGGGGGCGGTATTAAAGTTTCCACATTTGCTGTTGCGTTTATGGCTACGTGGACCTTTTTACGCCAAAAGAAACATGTGGTTATGTTTAAGCGAACCATAAATTGGCAAACTGTGACTAAGTCATTGGCAATTATCGTTGTGAGCGGAGCCATCCTGACAAGCGCAATGTTTTTATTGATGCTTACCGAGAAGGCCAGCTTTGATAAAGTTATGTTTGAAACCATTTCCGCATTTGCCACAGTGGGGCTCACCGCCGGTTTGACTGCGGAACTTTCTGAACCTGGTAAATACATTATGATCGTGGTGATGATCATTGGTCGTATTGGGCCGCTCACGCTTGCCTACATGTTGGCACGTCCCGAACCTACCTTGGTCAAATACCCAGAAGACGCCGTTCTTACAGGTTAATATAGCGTTAAACAATGGCCGCGCGACCATTACGAGCATTGATTAATAGCAGTGCTCGTACATTTATAGAATATGTGGAATGTTGCCCAGTTTTACCTACAAATTCGTAGAAGTTCATTTCTTCTTCCTTTCGTTTCGATACTATTCATTCACTCAATTTATATTCTCAGAAGCTACGCTCATAACAGCGTTTTGGAATCCGACGCTTTTGTAGTGTGACACCAAACTACGTCGTGTTATCTGAGCGAATTGATACCAGCCTTCGTCAATAGTCACTCAGTCTTACTCTATGCCCATAGGGTTACTTTGTGTTTGTTGTGCTTGGTATTAATTAACGAATCGAAAAGATGGAGTCGTACTTTGAAATTCAACACACTCGCCATGGCTATGCTAACTGCGCTTCTTGCAGGGAAGAGCATGGCAACTACTCCGCCATCACCGGTTTGGCATACTATTGCGTTGAGCGATGGTAGCTCCAGTGAGGCAATTCTACGTGGAACGGCAGATTTCCACTGGTTTGAAGATAAGCAGGGCAATGCCTTACTTCAGGAAGACGGCGTTTGGTTTTTCGCGCAGATTCAGCGCGAGTCAGACACGCCAATATTGATCTCGACAGGTGTGGTGAAAACGCAGTCGAGTGAGCCACCTGAGTCGGCGAAGTTTCGCCCGGATTTACAAGTTAAACCGCAATTATCTTCTCTAAAAACCATTGAGCCGATGGCACGAAAAAACCTACTGCGTTCGGCGCAAGGTTACCAGGCGATGAGCAGTTCAACGGTGAAGCAGCAGCCCCTATTGGTTGTGCAAGTTTCGTTTGATGACCAAGCAATGGTGCATGATTTTGAGCAACGCGTATTTAATACCAATGGTCAAAGCGTTGTGGATTACTTTGATAAAAACTCTCAAGGTAAATTCAAAGTTGTTCCTGCACTTGAGAGTTACGGCACCGCCAATGACGGTGTGATAGATGTGACTGTGGCACAAAGCCACCCTAACTGTCACTCTAGTTCGACTGATAAGACATGCACCGCCAAGTTGAATGCGGTTTTCACCGAGGCTTATCAAAAACTGGATCCATACTTTAATCTTTCGGCCTACGACAGCAATCAAAATGGTACCGTAGAACCGTCAGAACTCTCTGTCATGTTTATTTTTGCGGGGGGCGATCGTTCAACAGGGGTTCTCAACCGTCCTGCTATTTGGCCGCACAAATTCTCTCACGATGATGTCACACTAGATGGTAAAAAGATCACAGACTATTGTGTGTTCGCTGACTATCAAGTTGATCATCAAGCGACCTTGGGCGTGATCGTACACGAGCTTGGCCACTTAATGCTTGGCTTACCGGATTTGTACGCAAGGAACAGTGATGCCTCGATCGGCTCTTGGGGCGTGATGGGTGGCGGTTCATGGGCGCAGAAACCGGGAGATTCATACGCTGGTGACACTCCGGTGAACATGAGTGCGTGGAGCAAACACGCTGCTGGTTTTGTTGTACCAACGGTAACTCATGAAAGTCCAGCGCCTATTTCTGTGAACAACGACGATGTCAAGCTGGTGTATCTCGACCCGTACTTGAAAGAGTTTGGTCCACGTGTTTACTTGGAAAATCGCACCTTTAGCGGTTACGACCGAGCATTGGCGGCTGAAGGTATCCTGGCGACGTCGGTCAATGTCCAGAACCGCTTTAATGATGTTGGCGCGATGCAGGTTCAAATCATGCAGGCTGATGGTCTGAATGAGTTAGAAAATGATGGTAGGAGTGACGCTGACGATTTGTACCCTAATGGTGGCGATGTCATTTCAGATACATCGACCCCGGGTCTGAGAGCGATCACAGGGTTTGATACTGGGGTTCGTATTTCCAACATTGCCAGCAACACCAACGGCGGTAGCTTTTCTCTTGAGCATACAAACGAACCAAATAAATCAGCATGGCTGAACTCTCTTCATCAAGGTTATGTGTACGCGAGTGGGAGTAACACTCTGGCGGTGTCACTGGACTTGAATAGTGATACAGAGCTTGATGGTCTTCAACTTTACGCGCAAAGAGATAGCGCTCAAAGTGACATGACTTATCGAGTTTGGCGATTCCCATTTTCTGGAAACATTGGCTATCGATTAATATTGAATCAAAACAACGCTGAGCTTTTACAGCAAGGTAACTTCCAAAAGTCATCTCGAATTTTATTCCCCCAACCAAGCCAATTGAGTGCGGGTCAGCATTTATTGGTCGTTGAATTGGAAGGCGGTCAATTTGATGCAAACTTTGATTTCGGTCGCTTGCTAAAAACTGAAAAAGCCTCTCTACCTGTAATGTGGACTGGTGATTACAGCGAGATTGGCACGTTTGGTCTAGAAAAAGCCGGGTTCTCTTATATTCCGTTTGCAGCATTATTAAATGTGGATGCGAGCAACTTGGTTGAAGCGAAATCTGATTCGTTACAAACCAATAAAAATACGCCAATCAAACTGAACCTGATGGACAATGATTTCATGGCGGTAGGGTATCAGTTCAATGTGGACATTGTGCAGAAGCCTGAGCACGGCACCATCTCTGGCAACCAGTACCAACCTGAAGCTAACTTCGTTGGTCTGGACACTTTCCAATATCGTTTGTTGTCGGTTGATGGTGCGTACTCATCTTCAATCGTGAATGTGCAGGTGGAAGTGCTTGGCAGCAACGAAGCGCCAGTGGCCGTGATTGATGTTGATAATAAAGACATGACGGTTGGGCTGCGAGTCACGTTGTCTGCGTTAAATAGTGCGGATGCTGATGGCGATGTGTTGAGTTATAAATGGGAGCAGTTGGCTGGCACTTCAGTTTCTCTTGGCAATGCAACCAGTGTTAGCACAAGCTTTACGGTGCCTCAAGGTGCAAAAGCGGGTGAGGTTCTGACATTCCGTTTAACCGTGACTGACCCTAGTAATGAAACGTCCAGTGCTACCGTCGATTTAACCATGAAAAACGCAGCGCCAGTTACGCTTGCAGATACGGCGACCGTTGCCGTTGGTGAAAGTATTCTGATTGATGCAGCGAGCAATGATTCGGATGTGAACGGCGATAAACTGGTTGTAGAAAGCGTACAGAACGTAACGAGTGTGGGAAGTGCGAGTGTAGAGAATGGCAAAATCCGTTTTCAAGCACCGGATAGCCCTACTGACGGCATCAAGCTGCAATATACGGTTTCAGACGGTCATGGTGCCACTGCTACGGGTGAAGTTATCGTGACGGTTGTTGCTTCTTTGAAGACAACGACATTCAAGAACTCTGAAGGTAGCGGCAGTGTTTCTTATTGGGCTTTGATGTTACTTGCAACATTAGGCTGGCGACGTCGCGTCTAAAACGGTATTGAATTGCGGTATAAGCCACTCACATTGAGTGGCTTATTTTTTATCTGATTTATTTTGGTTTCGTTCTCATTATCTTATGAGATGTGTTTCTCATTATTTTTAAAGCGATTTTTCTACTCTGCGGTTACCCTAGGGGCCGATTTTTATGAACTAAGGATGTTATATGTCTACCGAGGGCTTTTCTGTTTCGGAAATATGCCGAGAAGCGGCAGTGATGGTCAGAAGGAATCTACTCGCAATTGTTATTGCTTGTATTCCGTTGATTATCGTGCACTCAATTTTTGCTTTTATGTATCCTGAAATGACGGGGCAAGATCAAGCGAACGTTCAAGAAGGCAATGTCTCAGGATTTTATTTCGTCACAATTATTTTGTACCCACTTGTTGCCGCTATGGCGGCTGTGCGTGTGCATCGAATTTATTTAGTCGGCGATTACATGCACTCGGCGTTGGATGTATGTCGTTTGTCAGCTCGAGAATTCCGTTTCATAGGCTGGTGGATACTGTTTGGACTGATGATGATGCTCGTTATTGGTATCCCGATCTTTGTGTTGTCGTTTATCTACATTGCAGAAAGTGGTGAAGCCGACTTTGTTGCTATGGCTATTATCACAACGATTGCAAGCATTCCTGGCTATTGGGTAATGGCGCGATGGTCATTTGTGTTGCCAGCGACAGCAATGGATCATCAGCCGCGAAGCTTGCTTCGTTCGTGGAACCAGAGCAGACCATACAACAAACAAGTATTCATTTTGATGGGACTAATTCCATTGGGTGCGGGCTTGCTCAGTCAGCTGATCTTTAGCCACTTTACGAATCTCTTTATGTTGAGCCTCGTCGGTGTGGCCTATGGTATTTTTGGCGCGTACCAGCTGGCATTGTTATCGTTGAGCTATAAAACGGTAGTGGATATCGAACGCGCTCGTTTTGATACGCCATCACAGCCACCAAAAACGGGTGAAGAATTTTCCGCTTAACCCTTTGATCGTTTTTACATGATACCTCCGTTTAGGAGATGGTCTGCGGCAGGTTGATACCTTCCTGCCGCCTTCGCGTTATTCACGCAAAATACCCATGTCCATTTCATGGCTGAATGACAGGGACATTCACACGTATACTCACAACAGTACTTCTTTTTATTAAGGAACCCTACATGTCCATTTGGCAACGGGTCAATTTCACCCATCGCTTTAGTCAATTACCGTCAGCGTTCTATACGCTGGTCGAGCCACAACCCTTGGACAACACTCGCTGGGCCGCTTGGAATGGTGAGTTTGCACAGCAGTTTGGTTTACCAGAAGAGCAAAACGATGAGTTATTGGCGGTTTTTTCTGGGCTAAGTGAATTCGAACAATTTCGTCCTCTTGCGATGAAATATGCAGGCCATCAGTTTGGCGTTTACAACCCAGATTTGGGCGATGGACGTGGATTACTGTTGGCAGAAATTGAGCATCAGGATGGTACTTGGTTTGATCTTCACCTCAAAGGTGCAGGGCTAACGCCTTACTCGCGAATGGGAGATGGGCGAGCTGTATTACGCTCGACTATCCGTGAGTACCTGTGCAGTGAAGCCATGGCAGGCCTTGGGGTTCCCACGACACGTGCTCTCGGTATGATGGTCAGTGATACACCTGTTTATCGAGAAAAAACGGAATCGGGCGCTTTGTTACTTCGAATGGCTGAAACCCATGTTCGATTCGGTCACTTTGAGCATTTCTTTTACACCAACCAGTTAGCAGAGCAGAAGCTGTTGGCGGATAAGGTGATTGAGTGGCACTTTGCTGATTGTGCATCGGCGGAGAAACCATATGCCGCGATGTTTGACGCCATCGTGACTAAAACAGCCGAGATGATCGCATATTGGCAAGCTTTTGGTTTTGCGCATGGTGTGATGAATACCGATAACATGTCAATTCTTGGGCAAACTTTTGATTATGGTCCGTTTGGCTTTCTTGATGATTATGAGCCGGGATACATTTGTAATCATTCAGACTACCAGGGTCGTTACGCATTTGATCAACAGCCTAGAATTGCGCTTTGGAACCTGTCAGCACTGGCGCATGCGCTATCGCCACTCGTTGAACGAGAAGATTTAGAATCGTCGTTGAGTCAATTTGAAGTTCATTTAAGCCAGCAGTTCAGCCGCCTCATGCGTGAGAAGTTGGGCTTAAAAACCAAGATAGCGGAAGACGGGCGTTTGTTTGAAGCTATGTTTGAGCTTCTTCACCAGAACAAAACGGACTACACTCGCTTCTTCAGAACACTTTCAAACCTTGATAATGCGCCTTCCCAAGCCGTAATCGATTTATTTCTCGACCGAGAAGCAGCGCGAGCTTGGCTTGATCTGTATTTAGCTCGGTGTGAGCTAGAGGTTGATGAACTAGGGGGTCTGATTTCAACCGAACAGCGTTGCAAACAGATGCGTCAAGCCAATCCCAAATACATCTTGCGTAACTACTTGGCTCAGTTGGCGATTGATAAAGCGGAAGAAGGGGACTTTAGCGAATTACACCGATTGGCCGAACTGTTAAAACGCCCATTTGATGAGCAACCCGAGTTTGATGATTACGCGAAATTGCCACCGGAATGGGGGAAGAAAATGGAGATAAGCTGTTCTTCATAAATGGGTCATTTCCCACCCATTTGTATCTTTTTCTTGGGTCGAATTCACTCGTTACACTTCTGATTCATGTTAATGGGCTTTGTTAATTTATTGAAATGCATATAAATTTTAACATGGTCCATTAATTGCTCTTTGTTGAACATCCGTACCCATCGCCTAACACCTAGCTACTCATGGACGGGATGGGATGTGATTCAACAAGGAGAATAATAATGTTTAAGCCTCTAACTCTACTATCTGTCTCTGCACTTGCTGTTACCAGTTTTAATGCTGCCGCAAATTGTGACCCGGGTGAAACGGTCATCAAGTTTAGCCATGTAACGAACGCGGACAAACACCCTAAAGGCATCGCGGCTTCGTTACTTGAAAAGCGCGTCAACGAAGAGATGAACGGTAAAGTCTGTATGCAGGTGTTTCCTAACTCAACTCTTTATGATGATGACAAAGTGTTGGAAGCGCTACTGAATGGTGATGTTCAACTCGCTGCTCCTTCTCTTTCTAAGTTTGAGAAATTCACCAAGAAGTACCGCCTTTTCGATCTCCCTTTCTTGTTCGATGATGTCGACGCGGTTGACCGTTTCCAAAACTCGGAAGCGGGTGAAAAGCTGAAAAATTCAATGAAACGTCGTGGCCTACAAGGCATTGCGTTTTGGCATAACGGCATGAAGCAAATGTCAGCCAACAAGCCGCTCATTTCTCCAACTGATGCTGAAGGACTTAAGTTCCGTGTTCAAGCGTCTGATGTACTCGTTGCTCAGTTTGAGCAGCTAGGTGCTAACCCACAAAAAATGTCGTTCAAAGAAGTTTACGGCGGCTTGCAAACTAAGGTTATTGATGGTCAAGAAAATACTTGGTCAAACATTTACGGCAAAAAATTCTTCGAAGTTCAAGATGGCATTACGGAAACGAACCACGGAATTCTGGATTACTTAGTTGTGACGTCAAACGACTTCTGGAAAAACTTACCAGATGATCAGCGCGAGCAGTTAAACACCATTATTCAAGAGGTAACTGCGCAGCGTAATGCTGAGTCAACCAAAGTAAACCTTGCGAATAAGAACAATATCATCGAAGCAGGTGGTGTGGTTCGTACTCTAACGCCAGAACAGCGCCAAGAATGGGTCACTGCACTTCAACCAGTATGGAAGAAGTTCGAAAAAGACATTGGTTCTGACCTAATCGAAGCCGCTTTGGCGTCTAACCAAAAATAATAACACCTAGCACATTTAGCCCTCTCAAACTGAGGGGGCTCTTTCCCCCTACAGACGACGTGATGTAATTATGGAACAGACTTTTTTTGCCAAGGCTGGACGAATCACCGATGCCATTGAAGAGACTTTGATTGCTTTCTTCTTGGGTGCCATGACCTTGCTGACCTTTGCCAATGTCATCTTTCGTTATGTCTTTAACGACAATATTCTTTGGGCGCTTGAGCTCACCGTTTTCATGTTCGCATGGATGGTGTTGGTTGGCGCATCTTATGGTGTGAAAAAACACTTTCATATTGGTGTCGATGTCATTATTAACATCGTTCCGGAAGGTAAACGAAAAGCCCTGGCGCTTTTTGCTGCAATGTGTTGCTTAGCCTTCTCTATTTTGCTGTTAATTGGCGCTTGGAACTACTGGTATCCGTTCGCTACTGACCGAGCGTGGTATGAAACGGACGATATTCCGATGCCTGAAATACTCCAGTTCATGGCCGACTGGTTAAATGAGGGAGAGCGTTATGAAAAGCTGCCACGTTTTATTCCTTACTTCGCTTTGCCACTTGGAATGGCGCTACTAACGTTTAGATTTGTTCAAGTCACGTGGCAAATCGCTACTGGTAAGCTCGATCGCTTGATTGCAGGACATGAAGCGGAGGAAGAGCTCGAATCTCTTAAAGCTGAGATGAGTGACGCTGAAGACGTAATGGCTCCAAAGGCCTCGCAAGACGCTAAAAACAAGGAGCAATAAGCCATGGATATCTTATTTCTATTTTTGATGGTAATTGGCTTTATGCTGGTTGGCGTGCCAATTGCTATTTCGCTGGGTCTTTCCAGTGTTCTTTTCCTTTTAATGCATTCGGATGCCTCTTTAGCGTCAGTTGCTCAAACGCTGTTTAATGCATTCGCGGGCCACTACACGCTATTGGCTATTCCATTCTTTATATTGGCTTCAAGCTTTATGTCGACGGGTGGCGTAGCAAAGCGGATAATTCGTTTTGCCATTGCCATTGTAGGCTGGTTCCGCGGCGGTTTGGCGATGGCTTCGGTTGTAGCGTGTATGATGTTTGCCGCGTTGTCAGGTTCCTCACCTGCAACGGTTGTTGCCATAGGTAGTATTGTTATCGCAGGTATGATCAAAAACGGTTACTCAAAAGAGTTTGCCTCTGGGGTAATTTGTAACGCAGGTACGCTAGGGATTTTGATCCCACCTTCGATTGTGATGGTGGTGTATGCAGCCGCAACGGATGTGTCAGTTGGACGTATGTTCCTTGGTGGTGTGATTCCCGGTTTGCTGGCGGGTGTCATGTTGATGATCGCGATTTACATTGCCGCGAGAATCAAGAACCTTCCAAAGCAACCTTTTGTCGGTTGGAAAGAAACTTTTGATGCCGCCAAGGATGCAAGCTGGGGCTTGTTGTTGGTCGTCATCATTCTTGGTGGTATCTATGGCGGTATCTTTACGCCGACAGAAGCCGCTGCGGTTGCTGCTGTGTACTCATTCTTTATTGCTAACTTTGTATACAAAGACATGGGGCCATTTGCAGACAAGAAAAACACTAAACCTGCGCTCGTTAAAATCTTCCAAACCTTTGTTCATAAAGACACGAAACACACCCTGTATGAAGCGGGCAAACTCACCATCATGCTGCTGTTCATCATTGCTAATGCCTTAATTTTGAAGCATGTTTTAACGGAAGAACGCATCCCGCAAATGATCACCGAGTCGATGCTCTCGGCTGGTCTCGGACCAATCACTTTTTTGATTGTGGTGAACGTCTTGTTGCTGATTGGTGGTCAGTTCATGGAGCCATCAGGCTTGTTGATCATTGTTGCGCCGCTCGTGTTCCCAATTGCGATTGCATTAGGTATAGACCCAATTCATTTGGGCATAATGATGGTGGTGAATATGGAGATAGGAATGATAACGCCGCCCGTGGGTCTTAACTTATTTGTGACCGCTGGTGTTGCCAAAATGTCGATGATGAACGTAGTGAAGGCAGCATTACCCTGGGTTGGAGTGATGTTCTTGTTCCTAATTATCGTCACATATGTACCATGGGTTTCGACTTGGTTGCCTACTACCTTGATGGGGCCGGAGATCATTACCAAGTAATGGAAGCCAGAAAGTAGAAAGAGGTGTGAGAATTCACACCTCTTCGTCTATTGACTTGTAACAAGTTTTGCGCGGGTCTGAATTAATTCGACGTTCATAGTGTCGCCACCTCTTTTTATTTTTACGACGCTCTTCACCGAATCTTCTCTCTTCTTGATAGCAACCGTCTACGAGCACGGTATCTGTAACAATCGGTATTCTCACTTTTTCGTTCATATCTATAACAACCATGATAAACCCGTTGTTAAAAATTATGATTCAAGTTGAATATAATGCCAGCTATTTGAACGTGTTTTATTTGTAAAGGTCTTTATTTATTTGGTAGCGCTGCATCTTGTCGTAAAGGGTTTTTCTTGGCACATTCAATTGGCACATTGTCTGTTTAATACTACCGTTGTTTTCTAATAAAGCGCCTTCAATGGCTGCTCTCTCAAACTCCGCCACTTGCTCTGCAAGGCTTGAGGAAGACTTAGCGACTGGGTTTGATTCTCCCAACTGAATTAACTTACCCAATAGCACAAAACGCTCTGCAGCATTTCTGAGTTCTCGAACATTGCCAGGCCAGTCATGGCTCATCAGTTGCGCTAGATCTTGGGGTGACAAGCTAGGAGAGCTTTTGCCATAACGTGAAGCTGCTACCAACAGAAAGTGGTGAAAGAGGGCTGGAATGTCTTCTTTTCGTTCGCGTAGTGGCGGGAGATCCAAGGTCACGACATTGAGCCGATAATAGAGATCCTGACGGAAAGTACCTTCTTCAGCTGCGTGTTTTAAATCGACCTTTGTTGCTGCAATCACTCGAATATCTAAAGGCAATAATTCATTTGAACCGACACGCTCAATCACGCGCTCTTGTAATACCCTCAATAAACGAATTTGGGCTTGGATAGGCATCGACTCGATCTCATCCAAGAAAAGTGTGCCGCCTTGTGCAAACTCAAATTTACCGATACGACGGCTTTCGGCGCCAGTGAATGCGCCTTTTTCATGGCCGTAGAGTTCACTCTCAATTAAGTTCTCTGGAACCGCTCCACAATTTACGGCGACAAAGTTTTGGTTCCGGCGAGAGCTTTGCTCATGTAAAGAACGAGCGATTAACTCTTTCCCTGTACCGGTTTCACCAAACAATAAAATATCGGCGTCGGTATCGGCGATTTGGGTGATGGTCTCTCGTAATATTTGGATGCTAGAGGTTTCACCAATAACTCGTGGACCAAGGGTTTTACTGGCTTTAAGTGACAGGCGCAGTTTTTCATTTTCATTGGTTAGTTTGCGCTTCTCAATCGCCCGCTTAACCGTTTCAACCAAATGCTCTGGCGCAAAAGGTTTCTCAATAAAGTCGTAAGCGCCTTGATGAAGGGCTTGCACTGCCATGGAAATATCACCGTGTCCAGTGATCATGATGACGGGTAAGTTTGCATCGCGTTGAGTCAAAGTTGTTAGCATATCCATACCAGAAATGCCCGGTAAACAGATATCAGTGACCACGACGCCAGCTTCTTCTCCTTGCTGCATCGCTATTAAAGCCGATTCTGCATCCACAAAAAACTTGGCGTCGATATCCGCAAGTTCAAAGGTCTGTTCTATAGCGAGTCTGAGATCGGCCTCATCATCAATAAAAAACACCTGACACATGATCTTATCCTTTTGATGGTTCAGTGTTGTAAGAAGTGATAGGTAAACACAATGAGAATCGAGCGCCGCCTTGTTCTCGATTATGGGCACATAATTTTCCATTCATACTGGCTAAGATTTGTTGCGAGATAGAGAGACCCAAACCTAAACCGTTCAGTTTAGTGGTTAGAAACGGCTCACATAAATCAGAAAGTGAGAAAGAGCCAAGTCCTGGGCCATTATCATCAACATGAATCCAAACTAAATCAGTGTGCTCATCGTGTTCTACAGATAATTCTACCTGTTTGTCTTGTTGTTCTTTGAGTGCTTCTATCGCATTAGTCAGTAAATTGACCAACACTTGCTCCAGTTGAATAATATTGATCTGCACTTCAACATCATGCTCTGGCAAATTTGTTTCTAACGTGACGCGCCCTGATTTAAATGCGGGCTTCATCAGTTCTTTTACAGAGGCTATCACAGGGAACAATCGAGATTGAGCCAACTCGTCACCACTGGTTTTTTTGGCGAAAGAGCGAAGTTGCTGACTGATATTTGCCATACGGTCAGTGAGAGCAGAAATGCGAGTGAGATTATCTTCCACTCGCTCATATTTTTCTTTTTTTAGAAACAGCTTGCCGTTCTCCGCAAAGCTACGAATTGCTGCAAGTGGATTATTCAGTTCATGGCTGATACTGGCCGACATTTGTCCTAACACCGCGAGTTTCGCTGCTTGCACCAATTCATCTTGAGTAACGCGTAAAGTTTGCTCGGTATCGATACGCTGTGCGATCTCCGCTTGCAACTCGGCAGTCCGTGCCATGACTTGATATTCCAACTTTTGATTTGCTTCTTGTTGAATTCGTTCAAGTTGCAAGTGACGCTGTTGACGGTGATAGATAAGCTGACCAATTAAAAACAAAACCATGAATGCTAGAGTGAGTACAAAGATGTAACCCATGGTGAACCAAACGATCGACTGTTTAGGAGACAGCACACGAATTGTCAGTTTGAGTTCGGGAAGGGGCAGCGAAGAGACCACCAAGGTTCCTTTATTGTATGGGTAACCCTGTTTAAGCTCAGAATGCACCTCGTCCAAACTACCCACTAATCCAAGCGTTTCAATTGGCGCATCAAGATATTGTTGGCTTGCCCAAACTTGCTTTTTCTCTTTTTTTGTCAGTGGTTGTAAGCTTTTGAGTAGCCATTCACTTCGGCTACTCATGAAAACAATTCCGTATGGGTCGCTGGCGACAAAAACACTGTTTGGTTGCTGCCAGTTGTCCTCTATCTTACTTAGGTCCATCTTCACCACGACGACACCAAGTACACCGCCAGCGTATATGATGGGATAAGAATAGTAGTAGCCACGTTTACCAGATGTTGAGCCCAGTGCGTAGTATTGGCTTCTTTTGCCTACAATGGCTTGTTTGAAATAAGGGCGAAATGCAAAATTTCGCCCGATAAAGGAGCGCTGTTTACGCCAGTTGCTGGCCGCGATCGTTGTACCCCATTGATCGATTAAGTACGTATCCGCTGCTTCAATCACGCCATTAACGGATTCTAAATACCGATTAGTGATTTCCAGTTGCGCACTGTTGTTGGGGTGCAGAAGCGCTTGATAAAGTGGATCATCTTTAGCGAGAAGATTTGGGATATGGGCGTACTTATCGAGTTTATTTTTTATATGGCCAGAAAATTGCTCAAGCTGTGATTGGTGTTTATCAAGTAGAGATTGATAACTGGTCTGCCAAACCCAATGGCCACCGATAATTGCGCACAGGAAATAGAAAGCAAAAAATGTCAGCAGAATCCGTTTTTTTTGCGACATCCTTACACTCCTTACAACTTCCTTTGGTCACGTAAGAAAATGTTAATAGTTTGTAGGAAGGATTAGGGATTTAGTTTTCAACTCTGTGGAGTAAAACAAGAGCAAGATCTCTTTTTAGGCTTTTCGATAAAAAAACCGGTCGATTCTCTTGAAAAAGTCGCTATTGTCCCCATTCTAGATATGCTGGCGATGCTTAGACGGTGTCTGAATCGCATTTTTGAAGAAAAAATGGGTCAGCATTCGAGAATTTAGCGCAGACAATGTCCACATAGTGGCTATTGGCTCGACAGGGTTGCGACAGATCGCTAGAATGTCGCGTCTAAAAATTCTGTCCTGAGGCTAATAGGAGATACCTTTGGTTATTTTATCGAAGATATCACTGATTAGTCCGGTACTGACAACCAGTATCGATACTCGATTTTAAATTAGGTGTTCGGACAGAACACTACACAAGGATGAAGCGTAAGCTCCTCTGAGTTTCGCTCATACGCTCGGAAAACCGAGCCACTTTAGAGGTTTATATATAATGCAAGTTACTGTTGAAACGCTAGAGGGCCTAGAGCGCCGTCTAAACATTACTGTTCCAGCTGCAAACATCGAAGACGCTGTAACAGCTGAACTACGCAACATCGCTAAAAACCGTCGTTTCGATGGTTTCCGTAAGGGTAAAGTGCCTCTAAAAATGGTTGCTAAGATGTACGGCAAAGCAGTACGTCAAGACGTTCTTGGTGAAGTAATGCAACGCCACTTCATCGAAGCTATCGTTAAAGAGAAAATCAACCCAGCTGGCGCTCCAACTTTCGCTCCTGTAGAGAACAAAGAAGGTTCAGACCTAGTTTTCACTGCAACTTTTGAAGTTTACCCAGAAGTTGAGCTTAAAGGCCTAGAGAGCATCACTGTTGAAAAACCACTAACAGAAGTTAAAGATGCAGACGTAGAAGAGATGATCGATACTCTACGTAAGCAACAAGCAACTTGGGTTGAAGTTGAAGAAGCAGCAGAAGATGGCAAACGCGTAAGCATCGACTTCGTTGGTTCTATCGACGGTGAAGAGTTCGAAGGTGGTAAAGCTGAGAACTTCCCTCTAGAAATGGGTGCTGGTCGCATGATCCCTGGTTTCGAAGACGGTATCGCAGGTAAAACTGCTGGTATGGAATTCGACATCGACGTGACTTTCCCAGAAGATTACCACGCTGAAAACCTAAAAGGTAAAGCAGCTAAGTTCGCAATCAAAGTGAACAAAGTTGAAGCTCGTGAACTACCAGAACTAAACGACGAGTTCGTTGCTAAGTTCGGTGTTGTTGAAGGTGGTGTTGAAGCACTTAAAGCTGAAGTTCGTAAGAACATGGAACGCGAACTTAAGCAAGCTGTTAAGAACCGCATCAAAGAGCAAGCGATTGACGGTCTAGTTGAGCAAAACGACATCAACGTACCATCAGCGCTTATCGAGCAAGAAATCCAAGTTCTACGTCAACAAGCTGCACAACGCTTCGGTGGTAACCCAGAAGCTGCTGCTCAGCTTCCACGTGAACTGTTCGAAGAACAAGCTAAACGTCGCGTAGTTGTTGGTCTTCTACTAGGTGAAGTAATCAAATCTGAAGAGCTAAAAGCGGACGACGAGAAAGTTAAAGCTCTAATCGAAGAAATGGCTACTGCATACGAAGATCCATCAGAAGTTATTGCTTACTACGAGCAAAACGAAGAAATGATGAACAACATGCGCAACGTAGCTCTAGAAGAGCAAGCAATCGACGCGATCATCGCTAAAGCACAGGTTTCTGAGAAAGAAGTAGGCTTCAACGAGCTACTTAACCAACAACAACCTGCTGCTTAATAAGCAATATCTTGCGTAGAAGGTTGACTTAACGTTAACTATTCTGCTAACAATGGTCCGTATGATAGTCATCATCCGGGCCATTTATTTTAGGGACATAAGAATATGAGCTACCAAGAAAAAAATGCAATGTCGCCAATTATGGACGCGCTAGTACCAATGGTGGTTGAACAAACTTCCCGAGGCGAACGCTCTTACGACATCTACTCACGTCTGCTTAAAGAGCGCGTGATTTTTTTAACGGGTCAAGTGGAAGACCACATGGCAAACCTTGTCGTGGCTCAGCTACTTTTCCTAGAATCTGAAAATCCAGATAAAGATATTTTCTTATACATCAACTCTCCAGGCGGCAGCGTAACAGCAGGTATGTCTATTTACGATACCATGCAGTTCATTAAGCCAAATGTGAGCACAGTATGTATGGGTCAAGCATGTTCAATGGGTGCCTTCCTGCTTGCAGGTGGTGCGCCAGGTAAGCGTTACGTACTGCCTAACTCTCGTGTAATGATCCACCAACCATTGGGTGGTTTCCAGGGTCAAGCTTCTGATATCCAAATCCATGCTCAGGAAATCCTGACGATTAAACAGAAGCTAAACAAGTTGTTAGCAGAACATACAGGCCAACCTCTTGAAGTCATTGAGCGCGATACTGATCGTGATAACTTCATGTCATCAGAGCAGGCTGTGGAATACGGTATCGTGGATGCAGTGTTAAGCCACCGTGGCGAGTAATTAGCCAGCGCATTTTGGCAAAAATTGATATACACTCATTCATGAAGAGTAAAGGCTAAGAGGTTAGCGAATGACAGATAAAAGCAAAGAAAGTGGCAGCGGTAAATTGCTGTACTGTTCTTTCTGCGGCAAAAGTCAGCACGAAGTTCGCAAGCTAATCGCAGGTCCGTCAGTGTACATTTGCGACGAGTGTGTCGACTTATGTAACGATATTATTCGCGAAGAAATCAAGGATGTTCTCCCTAAGAAAGAATCTGAAGCGTTACCAACGCCAAAACAGATCCGTGAACACCTTGATGACTATGTGATCGGGCAAGATTACGCGAAAAAAGTGCTCGCAGTTGCGGTATATAACCACTACAAGCGTTTACGCAATGGTGATACAACGAGCGAAGGTGTGGAGCTTGGTAAGAGTAACATCCTTCTAATTGGTCCTACAGGTAGCGGTAAAACACTACTTGCGGAGACATTAGCTCGATTCTTGGATGTGCCATTTACAATGGCAGACGCGACGACACTAACCGAAGCCGGTTACGTAGGTGAAGACGTTGAAAACATCATCCAAAAGCTTCTGCAAAAATGTGATTACGATGTAGCTAAAGCGGAACGCGGCATCGTTTACATTGATGAAATTGATAAGATTTCACGCAAAGCTGAAAACCCATCTATTACGCGTGACGTATCTGGTGAAGGTGTTCAGCAGGCGCTACTAAAACTTATCGAAGGTACGGTTGCATCGGTTCCACCTCAAGGTGGTCGTAAGCATCCTCAGCAAGAATTCCTACAAGTGGATACATCTAAGATCCTGTTCATCTGTGGTGGTGCTTTTGCTGGCTTAGACAAAGTGATTGAGCAGCGTGTTGCAACAGGTACAGGTATTGGTTTTGGTGCTGAAGTTCGTTCGAAGAATGAATCGAAGACGGTAGGTGAGCTATTTACTCAAGTTGAACCTGAAGATTTAGTGAAGTACGGCCTCATTCCAGAATTCATTGGTCGTCTACCTGTAACAACAACACTGACTGAGCTTGATGAAGAAGCGTTGATTCAGATCCTATGTGAACCGAAGAACGCACTGACCAAGCAATATGCAGCATTGTTTGAGCTGGAAAACGCTGAACTTGAATTCCGTGAAGATGCGCTGCGCGCTATCGCGAAAAAAGCAATGGAGCGTAAAACAGGTGCTCGTGGCTTACGCTCGATTCTTGAAGGCGTGCTACTTGAAACCATGTACGAATTACCATCTGCAACAGACGTTAGTAAAGTCGTGATTGATGAGTCCGTCATTAATGGCGAGTCAGAGCCACTGCTTATTTACAGTAACGCAGACAATCAGGCAGCTGGAGCAGAGTAAATTCAGCCATAATGAAAAAGGAGGTAAGTAATTACCTCCTTTTTTTATTTCTCTTATTGAATCCAAACAATTAGCCCCCATATACTGCCTTAAGTAATACGTTAAACGTGAAAGCGGAAGAGAGAATTATATGAACTTGGAACGTTCCGAGCGTATCGAGATCCCGGTACTACCTCTACGTGACGTAGTGGTCTACCCACACATGGTTATTCCATTGTTTGTTGGTCGTGAGAAATCGATTAGCTGTCTAGAAACGGCGATGGAAACCAACAAACAAGTTCTTCTTGTGGCACAAAAGCAAGCGGATACTGACGAGCCTACGGTTGACGACCTATTTGACGTAGGTACGGTAGCCACCATTCTCCAGCTCTTGAAGCTTCCGGATGGCACAGTAAAAGTATTGGTCGAAGGCCAGCAGCGAGCAAAAATCAATCACTTTAAAGAGAGTGACTTCTTCCTAGCAGAAGCTGAATTTGTTGTTACGCCAGAATTGGATGAGCGTGAGCAAGAAGTGATTGTTCGCAGCGCGATTAATCAGTTTGAAGGGTTCATTAAGCTAAACAAGAAGATTCCACCAGAAGTGCTAACGTCACTTAATGGTATCGACGAAGCCGCACGCTTAGCGGATACCATTGCGGCTCATATGCCGTTAAAGTTGGTGGATAAGCAGCAAGTGCTTGAAATTGTTGACGTCACTGAGCGTCTGGAATTCCTGATGGGCCAGATGGAATCAGAGATCGACTTGCTGCAAGTTGAAAAACGAATTCGTGGTCGCGTTAAAAAGCAAATGGAAAAATCTCAGCGTGAGTATTATCTGAATGAGCAAATGAAAGCGATTCAGAAAGAACTTGGTGAGATGGAAGACGCACCAGACGAGTTCGAAACGCTACAGAAGAAGATTGACGAATCAAAAATGCCTCAAGAGGCACGTGAAAAGACAGAGCAAGAGCTGCAAAAGCTTAAGATGATGTCTCCAATGTCTGCTGAAGCAACAGTGGTTCGTAGCTACATCGATTGGATGGTCAGCGTTCCTTGGGCTAAGCGCTCAAAAGTTAAGAAAAACTTAGCGAAAGCAGAAGAGGTTCTTAATGAAGATCACTACGGTCTAGAACGCGTCAAAGAACGTATCCTTGAATACCTGGCGGTTCAAAACCGTATCAACAAGCTAAAAGGTCCTATCCTTTGTCTTGTTGGTCCTCCTGGTGTAGGTAAAACGTCTCTTGGTCGTTCAATTGCTTCAGCTACAGGCCGTAAGTATGTTCGTATGGCGTTGGGTGGTGTGCGTGATGAAGCGGAAATTCGTGGTCACCGTCGTACTTACATCGGCTCATTACCAGGCAAATTGATCCAGAAGATGTCGAAGGTTGGTGTGAAGAACCCGCTGTTCTTATTGGACGAAATCGACAAAATGTCTTCCGATATGCGTGGTGATCCGGCATCGGCTCTACTAGAAGTACTTGATCCTGAACAGAATAACTCGTTCAACGATCACTACCTAGAAGTGGATTACGATCTCTCTGACGTTATGTTTGTTGCGACATCGAACTCGATGAACATCCCGGGTCCATTGTTAGACCGTATGGAAGTTATTCGTTTATCTGGTTACACCGAAGACGAGAAGCTGAACATTGCAAAACGTCACCTTGTTGATAAACAAGTGAAGCGTAATGGCTTGAAAGCGGATGAGATCGTCATTGAAGATTCTGCGATTATTGGCATCATTCGTTACTACACGCGTGAAGCGGGTGTCCGTAACTTAGAGCGTGAGATTTCTAAGATCTGCCGTAAAGCGGTGAAGAACATCTTGCTGGATAAGGACATCAAGTCAGTAACGGTAACGATGGACAACCTAAAAGAGTACTTAGGTGTTCAACGTTTCGATTACGGTAAAGCGGATGAAAGTAACCGAATTGGTCAAGTAACTGGCCTAGCTTGGACCGAAGTGGGTGGCGATCTATTAACGATTGAAACTCAATCAATGCCAGGTAAAGGTAAGCTGACACAAACGGGTTCTCTTGGTGATGTGATGCAAGAGTCTATCCAAGCAGCAATGACAGTGGTTCGCTCTCGTGCAGAAAAGCTAGGTATCAATACTGACTTCTACGAGAAGAAAGATATTCACGTACACGTCCCGGAAGGCGCGACACCAAAAGATGGCCCAAGTGCGGGTACAGCAATGTGTACAGCATTGGTTTCTTCTCTAACAGGCAACCCTGTGAAAGCAGAAGTAGCGATGACGGGTGAAATCACACTGCGTGGTGAGGTTCTACCTATCGGCGGCCTAAAAGAGAAGTTACTTGCGGCACACCGTGGTGGCATTAAGACAGTGCTAATTCCAAAAGATAACGAGCGTGATTTGGAAGAGATTCCTGATAATGTTATCGCGGATCTGGAAGTTATCCCTGTACAGTGGATTGATGAAGTACTGAAAGTCGCACTAGAGCGAGACCCGACGGGCGTTGAGTTTGAGTCTCAAAAATAGTGATGTGTAGCAAAAATAAGTAAAAGTTTACGCTGATAAGCCCAAAAAGGCTTGTCAGCGTTTTTTTTGGGCGCTAAGTTAGTTTCGATAGCTGCCAGCCCTTGATGAATAAGGGGTGGAGCATATTTTCTTAACAATGGAACGAAAGTCATCACAAAAATAATCACAGATGACACAAAGGGGAAATTACAGTGAATAAAACTCAGTTAGTAGAACAAATCGCAGAAAATGCAGATATTTCTAAAGCGTCAGCGGGTCGTGCTCTAGATGCATTCATCGAAGCAGTAAGCGGAACTCTTCAATCTGGTGATCAAGTCGCTCTAGTTGGCTTTGGTACATTCAGCGTTCGTACTCGTGCTGCACGTACTGGTCGTAACCCAAAAACTGGTGAAGAAATCCAAATCGCAGAAGCAAAAGTACCAGCTTTCAAAGCTGGTAAAGCACTGAAAGACGCTTGTAACTAATCACGGCGTTATTTCTGTAACCGGCCATTTGCTTAACTTTTGCTCAAACAATAAGTTTCGAACAAAAATTTACAAACTTCGAGCCGAACTTTCTTAAATTATGCGCATCATACTGATGCGCATTTCTTTTTCTGATATTATTGCGCCATTATTTCTATTAGATAGAAGCAGTAGGCTTCAATTGTGGAGAGCAGTTAAATTATGATGGATCGACTACGCGAAGGCGTGAATAGCATCGCGGTCAAAATTATCCTTGGACTTATCATCCTGTCTTTCGTATTTGCAGGTGTAGGTAGCTACATCGTTGGTGGTAGCAACAACTCTGCAGCGAAAGTCGGTAACACTGAGATTCCTCGTGGTGAGTTCGAGATGGCATACCAAAATGAGCGTAACCGTATGCAAGCTCAGTTGGGTGACTACTTCTCTCAAATGCTGGCTGACCCTGCATATGTTGAATCTTTCCGCAAATCCGTTTTAGATCGAATGATCAATGACGTGTTGCTTGACCAACAAGCTGAAGCTTTGGGTCTGCGAATCAGCGACACTCAAGTGCGTAGCATGATTCTAGACATGCCTCAGTTCCAATCTAATGGTCAGTTTGATCAAGAGATCTATCAAGCTTCTTTGCGTCGTGCAGGCTTTTCGCCAGACTCTTTTGCTGAGTACATGCGTCGTGAATTGGTTCGTGAGCAACTGCTGAATGCGCTACAAAACAGTGAATTTATTCTGCCGGGTGAAGTACAAGCAGAAGGCAAGCTGTTCACTCAAACTCGTGATATTCGCACGATTCAGATCGACTTAGCGGAGTTTGCGAAAAATATTGAATTGACCGACGAAGAAATTCAAGAGTACTACAAAGCAAACCCAGACAACTTTACACGCCCAGAGCAGGTTAAAGTCTCTTACATCGAACTGTCAGCTGAAGCGCTAAAGGAACAAGTTAATGTTTCTGATGCTGAGGTGAAAAAGTACTACGACGAGCACTTAAACAAATACTCTTCAGAAGAGCAACGACGTGTCGCTCACATTCTTGTAGAAGGGGACGATGAAGCAAAAGCGCAAGCTATCCTAGATGAGCTAAACGCGGGTGCAGATTTTGCGACGCTTGCTCAAGAGAAATCTGACGATTTTGGCAGCGCTGAAAACGGTGGTGACCTAGGTTGGATTGAGCGTGATGTGATGGACCCTGCTTTTGAAGAAGCGGCATTCGCACTGAAGAATCCTGGCGATACGTCGGGTCTAGTAAAGTCGGACTTTGGCTATCACATTATCAAGCTTGAAGAGCTAAAAGATTCTGTGGCGAAGCCATTTGAAGAAGTCGCTGCTGAAATCAAACAAGAGATGGTCGACCAACAAGCGATCGATCAATTCTACGAGTTGCAAAATGAGCTTGAGCGCGTAGCGTTTGAATACCCAGACTCATTGTATGATGCTTCTCAAGCGGTTAACCAAGAAGTGAAGACAACGGACTTTATTTCTCAGGTTGATGCACCTGAAGTGCTTCGTAGCCCTGCTGTAATGCAAGCTATCCTAAGTCCTGAAGTTAAAGAAGATGGCCTAAACTCTGAAGCTATCGAAGTTGCGCCTGAGCATATTATCGTTGTTCGTGTTGAAGATGCGCGTGACGAGACAGTTCTTCCACTAGAAGAAGTGAAAGATCAGGTTGTTGCAGAGCTATCTCGTGTTAAAGGTGAGCAAGAAGCGATGGAGCTTGGAACACAAGTCGTTGCGGCATTGAAAGAAGGTAAGACGAACGTGCTTGCTGAAAACAATCTTGCCTTTGGTGAACAAGAGACAGTAGATCGTCGTTCTCCGTTGGCAACAACGGTATTCGCGATGGCAAAACCAGTCGATGGTAAACCAGTATACGGTCAGTCTAAAGATCTTGAAGGTAACATCATTATCATCGAGCTTGATGCTGTAAACGCAGAGCTAGATAGTGAGTTAGAAGATCAAGTTGCGATGCAAATGCAGCGTGCATCTTCTCAGCAAGACTTATCATCTGTACTAGCCGTACTGCGTGCAAATACTGACATTGAGTACTTTGTTGTGAGCAACTAAGCACAATTAGTGTAATTTGTATGTTGAATAAAACGGACCGCATAAGCGGTCCGTTTTATTTTTGTCTTTATGAACTTCAATCATCAATAGGCATTACTTAAATTAGTGCGCGTTTAAGTGATAGCGGCCGTTGTGAATTCCGGGTCATCTCAGTTTGTTAAATGCATAACCATATTGCTTTCATTGCAAACTTGATAGTGACTCGCTCTCGATGACTGTTTTTAGCCTACTATTTTGGAGATTGTATGTTCAATATGAAATGGATTTTGACATTGTGCTTATTTGTTTTTGCACCTTTTAGCATGGCTGCGGATTCAGCCACTGACAAATATGAAGGAATTGAAATTACTGTAAATATCAACACGGCCACTGCTGAAGAAATTGCGACCATGTTGAAAGGTATAGGTGAGAAGAAAGCGCAGAGTATAGTGGACTACCGCGAGGAACATGGCCCTTTTAAAACGGCAGCAGATTTGAAGAGCGTAAAAGGCATTGGTGAAGCGACAGTTAAGAAAAACGAAGACCGCATTTTACTGTAGCTTGATGTATTGCAGATATTGAGTCTGAATTCAGAACAATATCTGCTTCCCTATTACTGCTTTCCCGAACCAGCCCCTCTTTCGTGGTTCGGGATTTTTTATCCGAATAAACGACGGCGAAGGCCTTTTTCCAGTAAAGCCATCACTAACCCACCGAGTGCGCCAAACATATGAGCATCAATAGCAACGTTTGCACCGATAAGTTCAGCAGTACTGCTTGATGGGCCATAGACCTGCTCCCATGCTACTTTGGCAATTAGCCCTCCGACTAACAACACACTGCTTCTTCTGCTTTCAAAGACTTCTCTGAGCGCCCAAAATCCAAACAATCCGTGTAATACGCCGGATAAACCCACGTATACCGACATGTTGGTAAACAAATTCAACGCACCAACACATGCACATAAGATTGAAAAAACGATAAGGAAGTTACGAGTGCTTGGACGAAAAATAAAAGTAATGATCCACAATCCGGCGAGGTTCATTCCTAAGTGCGCAAAGTTGGTATGTGTGAGATTTCCTGTTACGATTCGCCACCATTCACCATGGCGTATATTGTAGCTGTGCCACTCGGTTAGGCTGGCCATTGGTTCAAATTGAAGTATCAAACAGATCACGCTGATAATACTCAGCAAGGTATAAAGGTTCACTCTATGTCTCGTTATTGTTCTCGTTGTGGAAAATCGCAAAAAGCGTGTATTTGCCAATGGATTGTACCGCTGGCAAGCGAGGTAGAACTTATCATTCTTCAGCACACGAGTGAAGAACATCGTCCGCTTGGTACGGCACGGATTCTCAATTTGAGTTTAGATAACTGTATTTGTTTGATAGGAGAGGACTTTTCTTGTGATGATGCCTTAAATCACTTATTAGCGGATGAGTCATATCAACATTTTGTTCTTTACCCATCAGAAGAGTCACGATGCATTTCTGAAATCACTCAAGCGAGTCATAGTGTATCTAAGAAAATACGTTTGATTTTGCTCGATGGTACGTGGAAAAAAGCGTACAAAATGTGGCAACTCTCAAGCAACTTACATCCACTCCCAACCGTGCAGTTGCCTAAGCAACTACAAGGGCACTACACCATTCGTAAGGCGCCCTCTGAGAATAGCTTATCGACAGTCGAGGCTGGTTATCATTCGCTTCGCTTGCTTGAACCCGAGCGAGACTTTACACCGCTGATGCGTGCCTTTGAAAATATGATCGAATTCCAAATCGCCCAGATGCCTCCGGGCGTTTTTGAAAAGAATTACTTGAAAGGTTGAGTGTTACTAAAGAACGATGGAAGAGAAAAGTTGGCGGTGTAGCTTTTGCGCGTGACCATCGGTCATTGCAGAAATATAATCGGCGATGACCCTCATCTTATTGCTCTCGCTCTTCGCCTGACACCACAGATCTTTTGTATGAACGGGTAGTAATCGCTCTGGGTCTGCTGTTAACGCTTCAAAAATATCCATAATAATTTGCTGACCCTTATACTCAACGATCTGGACCTGCGGGACTTGGATAACGAAGGTGCTGACAAAGTGCTTGAGTACGTCAAGTGCACGTGCCATCTGTGGTTCTAAACACGCATTCCAAGACAGTAACGGGTTATTAAACGGCTCATCCACCGTTTTGATTGAAATGCTGGTCAGTAGCGCGTTAACCATACCACCGATGGCATCTTTCCGCTCATGGTGCTTACCGCTAAATAGCATCTGTCCGATGGAATCGATATGAGCTTCAAACCACGGGTCGCCACAGTCCGCTAATTGACTTGCTGCGCCTTCTTGCCATTGCTGACGTGTCACCATACCAAGTACGATTGCATCTTCTAAATCATGAACACCGTAGGCGATATCATCTGCTAGCTCCATGATTGAGCAATCGAGTGATTTAAAACGTGTTTTACTGTGCTCAAACTCCGATTCTGGCGTTGAACGCATCAGACTAAGCAATGCCTTGTCGTTGTCAGAAAGCGGTGCAATTACCCAATAAAATAAGTCTTTATCACAATCATAAATGCCTTTAGCTGGGCTCCAATCTTTTGCTTTTAGTTTACGTTGATGCTCGGCTGGTTGAGGCAACTTGACGGAGCGTGTTTGACTAATGAGGGCTGGGTACTTAATCAAACCAAGCAGTGTGCGGCGTGATAAATTCATTCCGAAATGCTCGGTATAAGGCTCTAACTTAGTGACGATACGAAAGGTTTGGGCGTTCCCCTCGAAGCCGCCATGTTCGCGCATTACGTAGTTTAGAGCGACTTCTCCCCCATGACCGTATGGAGGATGCCCGATGTCGTGCGCCAAACATAATGAATCAATTAAGCTGTCTGATGGTAATAGATCACGGAACTCTGGCTGTTTTTTCTTTAACTGGGCGACGATACCTGTCCCTAGTTGCGACGCTTCTAAGGAGTGTGTTAACCGACTGCGGTGAAAGTCTTCCAAGCTATTGCCGTGTACTTGGGTTTTTGCTTGTAGGCGTCGAAATGCAGCCGAGTGAAGAATGCGCGCTCGGTCTCGTTGGTACGGGCTCCGATGGTCGTCTCGACGGATTTTATGCTCATCATCATGGCGCTCTTGCCATTGCGGGTGTAATTCAAACGACACGATTATCTCCGTAAGCTAACTGATTTCATCTAACGATAATTCGAAACTTGGGGCAAAGGTATCGAGAAAGTAATCCATTTCAGGCGTTCTGCGTTCTTGCAAAGTGACGTCTAAGCGTTTTTTTGCCAGAGCGAACTCATGGTTGCCGGCGCTTAGTTCTTCAAGACATTTTAAATAGGCACAGATGGAATCGGCTTGCTTAACGATTTTTGCGTCCTCTTCGTGTGCAGAGTGAGAAAGAAGATAGGGGGCAAAATCATCGTGGAACTCTTCCGGTAACATTGAGAGTAATTTTTGTTCCGCTGCCGATTCTATCTTCTTATATTCTTTGGCAATTTCAGGGTTGTAATACTTCACTGGAGTTGGAAGATCACCCGTTAATACTTCACTGGAATCATGGTACATGGCAAGAATAGCGATGCGTTCTGGATTAAGGTTGCCGCCGAACTTTTTGTTTTTAATTAGGGCAAGGGCATGAGCGACAAAAGCAACTTGTAAGCTATGCTCTGAAACGTTTTCTGGTGAGACGGACCGCATTAAAGGCCAGCGTTGGATCAGCTTCATTCGAGCCAGGTGGGCGAAAAAATGGCTTTCTTTCATGGCTTTCTCCGTTTCTGGTGTAAAAAAGGAACTCACTAGGAGTTCCTCTAAGCATATGAGAGATCAGCACTAATTACTACCAGTGATTCATTACTGGCTGTAGGTTGATAGGAATCTTTCAAAACGTCCAATAGCGATTTCTAGATCTTCAACGTGCGGTAGTGTCACGATGCGGAAGTGGTCTGGTTTTGGCCAGTTAAAACCGGAACCTTGCACCAGTAAGACCTTCTCTTGTTTTAAGAAATCTAAAACCATCTGCTGATCGTTCTTGATGTTGTACATTTTAGTGTCGATTTTCGGGAAGAGGTACATCGCACCCTTAGGTTTGACACAAGAAACACCAGGAATCTGATTGATCAGTTCATACGCTCGGTTGCGCTGCTCTAATAAGCGTCCGCCTGGTAAAATCAGTTCATTGATACTCTGGTATCCACCTAACGCGGTTTGAATGGCATGTTGCATTGGTACGTTTGCACATAAACGCATCGATGAAAGCAGCTCCAAGCCATTCACGTACCCTTGAGCCAGATGTTTAGGCCCCGTTAGGAACATCCAGCCACCACGGAAACCACAAACACGGTAGGCTTTTGAAAGGCCATTGAATGTCATGACTAGCACGTCTTCAGTGAGTGTGGCGACTGAGGTATGTGTTGCACCGTCGTACAACACTTTGTCGTAGATCTCATCTGCGAAAATGATCAGTTTGTGCTGGCGTGCGATCTCAATCACTTCAAGTAGGAAGTCACGGCTGTATACCGCACCTGTCGGGTTGTTCGGGTTGATCAGAACAATGCCACGTGTCTTTGGTGTGATTTTCTTTTTGATGTCTTCAAGGTCTGGGTACCAGTCAGCCTCTTCATCACATAGATAATGAACCGGCTTACCACCAGATAGTGCAACTGAAGCTGTCCATAACGGATAGTCTGGTGCTGGGATCAGCATTTCGTCGCCATTGTTTAATAGCGCTTGCATGGCCATTACGATCAACTCAGACACGCCGTTACCTACATACACATCTTCGACATCTAGCGAGCGTATACCTTTACGCTGATAGTGTTGGACCACAGCTTTACGAGCAGAGTAAATACCTTTGGAATCACAATAGCCTTGAGAAGTCGGCAGATTACGAATCACGTCGACTAAAATCTCATCAGGGGCGTCAAAACCAAATGGGGCAGGGTTACCAATGTTTAGCTTTAGGATTTTATGCCCTTCTTCCTCCATGCGCTTAGCATGTTTGAGTACAGGACCCCTAATGTCGTAGCAGACATTGTCGAGTTTTGACGACATCCCGATATTTTGCATTGTTTAATTCCTAAAAATTCGTTAATTTCTTTATTAAAATACAATAATTTGTTTTTTATTAGAATATATATCTGTAAATAATCTGTCTGCTGGTTAAGTTTTGCTCGCTTGCTATCACAGGATTTCGCAAAAGATCGCATACGACCTTGATTTGCTTTGGGTCTAAACTTAGAGTAGCCGTCAGTTACCATTTATCCTCACATACAACGAGGTTGATTTGTCACAGTTCCATCAAGCCGTAAAGAGAATTATCGAGCGAGTTCAGCAATCGGAAGGCAATCAAACACGTCTGGTCGAGCCCCTTAGCGAGAAACCTAATTTCTCATTTATTGATTGGCTTGATGCACAACCACTTTTCCCTAAGTTTTATTGGCAGTCCCGCGATACACGTGAAGAGGTCGTTGCACTAGGGCAATTGCACGCTTTTGTTGAGCCAGGTCCTGCTTATACCATTCTAGGTGAAGGGCAAAGAGTCTGGGGCGGGCGCTCTTTTGATGGACAGCATGAGAAGAATCGTCGCTGTATGCCTTCTTTTTTCTTTTTGCCTCAAATTGAGTTAATTCGTTTTGACCAACAGTGGTCTCTCGCAGTTAATATTTCAGAAGACAAAGCGCGAACTCTAGCTGGGTTGAATAAACTGGTTTGTGAGGTCGCGGCCTTAGCTCCAATTTCGTCTCACATCCGCTCTATTGTTCACACGCCAAGTCAGCCTCAATGGAATGAGTTAGTTCATAAGGTTCTGACTGGTATAGAGAATGATGATTTTAAGAAAGTGGTTTTAGCGCGTCGCTCTACCGTGCAGCTTGATAACACATTAAGTGCTGCACAGCTACTTAAAGCAAGTTACTTAAATAACCATCATAGCTTCCATTTCATGCTGAGCTTAGACAGTAAGCACAGTTTTATGGGGTCTACGCCAGAACGTTTGTATTCTCGCGTAGGGCATGAGCTACATACCGAAGCGTTAGCAGGTACGATTGGTCGGGGAGACAATGCCACTCAAGATATGGAGTTGGCGAATTGGTTATCCCAAGACCAAAAGAACCTCAACGAAAACCAGTATGTGGTGGACGACATCATTGATCGTCTATTACCGCATTCTGAAATGGTTGAAGTGGAAGCTGAACCGAGTTTGGTCAGACTACGAAAAGTGCAGCACCTTAAGCGAAATATTCACGCTAGTCTAAGAGCGGGGATAAATGGTGTTCAGTTGTTATCGGCGCTTCAGCCAACAGCGGCGGTTGCTGGCTTACCCCGACAAGAGTCCATGCAGTTTATTCTTGATAATGAGCCCTTTGCACGCGGCTGGTACGCGGGGTCAATGGGTTATATAAGCCATGAACGAGCAGAGTTTTGTGTCGCAATCAGAAGCGCGCTTGTGCTCGGTGATCAAGTACAACTGTTTGCGGGCGCAGGGATTGTGCCTGGTTCTGTGGCAGAACATGAGTGGGCAGAACTTGATAAGAAAATGTCGACGTTACTTACGCTGATTTCTGATCATCCGCCATTGGGAGTCGCATCATGAGTCATGACCAAGCGGTGCTCAATCGAGTTTGGTCAGAAACCATATTGATTGAGCTTCAGCGATTTGGCGTTAAGCATGTTTGTATCGCTCCCGGATCTCGTTCTACTCCTTTAACTTTAGAAGCGGCAGAACAGTCCGACTTTTCCATTCATACTCATTTTGATGAGCGTGGACTGGGCTTTATGGCTCTTGGTTTAGCGAAAGCTACTCAGGAGCCAGTGGCAATTATCGTTACCTCTGGTACGGCAGTGGCGAACCTATTACCGTCGGTTGCCGAAGCCAAACTTACTGGTGAAAAACTGGTGCTGCTGACAGCAGATCGTCCAGTAGAACTTGTCGGCTGTGGTGCAAACCAAGCGATAAATCAATTGGGTATTTTTTCACATCATGTCTCGGCCAGTTTGAATTTACCAAGCCCAAATTTAGCAACGTCGCTTAACTGGTTGCTGACCTCTGTTGACGAAGTGATGTTTACTCAGCAATTGCAGGGTAGTGCTGTTCATATTAATTGTGCATTTCCAGAGCCTTTGTATTCCAACGGCGCAAAAGCGGATTATCAAACCTACTTAGATTCGGTCGCCGGATGGCGAAAAGGAAGCGGCACTTATACTCAGCGTTTTAGCCATTTGTCACAGGCGAACATCCCGCCTTTTTCGGACAAAAAAGGCTTGGTTGTGATTGGCAGCTTACCGCTTGAACAAGCGCGTTCGGCGCAGGCATTTGCACAAAAGATGGGATGGCCAGTACTTGCAGACCCGCAAAGTGGCCTCAGTTCGGATTGGGCGTATTACGATGTATGGCTTCAACTTCCCGAGTTTGCAAACGAGCTTGAATCTTGTGAACTTATTATCCAATTTGGTAGCCGAATCATCTCCAAACGTTTGAACCAATGGATTGATAAACAAGTATCGAAAAATCAACAAAGTAAAGACGTTCAGTATTGGTATGTCTCACCTTGTATGGACCGGAATAACCAAAATCATCTGGCGCAAATGCACTGGGTTGAGCCTCCTAAAACGTGGGTTTCTCGCATTAGTTTTGAGAAGTCAATATTTGCTGGGTGGGCTGATAGGTTAGCGAATGACGTTAAGCGAGTTCATCAACGTATCGAAGAAGCCTTCCTATCTGATTCAGCGTCTGCCATTGACGAAATTGCGTTGGCAGCAGACATCAACGAGCGCACAAAGAACGTAGATGTTTTCTTGGGTAATAGCTTGTTTGTTCGGCTTGTCGATATGTACGGAAAATTGGATGGTGTAGAGGTTTTCACTAATCGAGGCGCGTCAGGGATTGACGGTTTGTTTGCTGCAGCATCAGGCGTGCAACGGGCAAGAGGTAATCCGTTACTGATGTATATCGGTGACACAGCAGCACTTTATGATCTCAATTCTCTGGCGCTATTTTCTCACAATAAACTGCCGGCGGTACTTGTTGTTACCAATAATGACGGCGGTGCGATTTTTGATATGTTGCCAGTACCACCAGAGCGCAGGACGACATATTATCAAATGCCTCATGGTTATCAGTTTGAACACGCGGCAAAGCAGTTTGGTTTGGCGTATTTGCATGTTTCTACACTGGAGCAATTCCAATCATCTGTAAAAGAGCATTTATGTCACGGCCAAGGAACGTTGCTGGTCGAGGTTCAAACCCCATCTAACCAAGCAGCTGAGACACTCAAGGCATTTAATAAGAGTCTGAATGCTTTACTTTGAACGTTTCCCTGTATTAGAAAAACACCAAAGTAGAACGTTGCCCACTTTGGTGTTTTTGCATGGCTTACTCGGTAGCGGTGCCGATTGGCTCGCGTGTTTAAATGCATTACCCGAATATGAGCGTGTTACGGTTGACCTTCCTGGTCACGGACGCAGCCAATCTATTTTTTGCTGCGATTTAAATGATTGCTGCAAACTTCTTGGTTCCACACTATCTTTATTATTTCCCTCACAACAACCACTTATTTTGATTGGATACTCTATGGGCGGCCGCATTGCGATGCATGGTATTGCCCATCAATGCTTTCCAGAGCTCAATATTGCAGGCGCGATTATTGAAGGGGGAAACTTCGGGCTTCAAACTGAGTCAGAGAAACAGGTGAGATTAGAGAATGATGCTCGCTGGGCAATGCGTTTCAAAACTGAACCACTTGAACGTGTTTTGAACGATTGGTACCAACAAGCGGTGTTTTCTTCACTAAACCATGAGCAAAGACAAACATTCATTGCGAAGCGAAGTGATAATCTTGGCTCAGCGGTGGCGAATATGTTGATGGCGACATCGTTAGCCAAACAGGCATATTTGTTGCCCTCACTGCAAAAGCAGAACATACCAGTGTATTACTTGTGTGGTGAGAAAGACCAAAAATTTAGCCAACTGGCACAACGTAGCGGGTTGGCGTATCGACAAGTTGAAGGCGCTGGTCATAACGTCCATCAAGAGCAGCCCAAACAGTTTGCGATACATACCAAGCAAATAATTCAGTCTCACTTTGGTGAGAGTAACGAGAACAATGGGAATCACCATGGCTAAAACAGTAGGCATTTCTGAAGAAGAACTTTACGCTCCGGTTCAATGGAAAGATTGCGGCGAGAAATACGAGGACATTCATTACCATAAGTCTGAAGATGGTATCGCGAAAATCACCATTGCGCGTCCTCAAGTGCGTAACGCGTTTCGTCCTCAAACGGTAAAAGAGATGATTGATGCGTTGGCAGATGCGCGTTACGACTCTGGTGTTGGCGTGATCATTCTGACAGGTCTAGGTGAAGACGCATTCTGTTCTGGCGGCGACCAGAAGATCCGTGGCGACTACGGCGGCTATAAAGACGACCAAGGCACACATCACCTCAACGTATTGGACTTCCAACGCGATATTCGTACTTGTCCAAAACCAGTGATCGCATCGGTATCTGGTTGGGCTGTTGGCGGTGGTCATGTACTGCATATGATGTGTGATCTAACAATTGCAGCTGACAACGCTCAATTTGGTCAAACAGGCCCTAAAGTGGGTTCATTTGACGGCGGTTGGGGCGCATCTTATATGGCTCGTATCGTAGGCCAAAAGAAAGCTCGCGAAATTTGGTTCCTATGTCGTTTCTACAATGCTCAAGAAGCGGTAGACATGGGCCTAGTAAACACAGTTGTACCACTAGCGGATCTAGAGAAAGAAACCGTTCGTTGGTGTCGTGAAGTACTACAGCACAGCCCAATGGCATTGCGCTGCCTGAAAGCTGCATTAAACGCAGATTGTGATGGTCAAGCGGGTCTGCAAGAGCTAGCGGGTAACGCAACGATGATGTTCTACATGACTGATGAAGGCCAAGAAGGTCGTAATGCCTTTAACGAGAAGCGTCGCCCAGACTTCGATAAATTCCCTCGCAACCCATAATCCGTCTAAATGAGGAGCGTGTTAGCTCCTCTGTTCCTTTTTTCCTGAGCGCCTCGCCCTCTGGGAGGCTGGTGGGATTGCTCGTCAGAACGCTCAAATATACGGCATTACATAGGACTTGAATTATGCGTGAAGCGAAAATTTATCGTTATAGCTTGCCCATGGATAGTGGTGTCATCCTACGTGACAACAAGCTAACCGAACGTGTTGGTTATGTTGTTGCGCTTTCCGAAGATGGTAAAACAGGGCTTGGAGAAGTCGCTCCTCTTCCTGGTTTTAGCTTAGAGAGCACCGAAGATGCGGGTGTTCAGCTACAAGAACAGGCGGAGCGTTGGGTAGCAGAGTTGGATGTGGATTATGCCAAGATGTACCCGTCGGTTGCGTTTGGTTTATCGATGGCACAGCTTGAATTAGCTGGTGGCTTACCACAACAAGGTAAATACCAAACAGCGCCACTATGCACTGGCGACCCAGATGAGCTCATTCCAAAGCTGAACGAAATGGAAGGTGAGAAAGTCGCTAAGGTGAAAGTTGGACTTTATGAGCCAATTCGCGATGGCATGCTTGTGAACCTTTTTCTTGAATCAATCCCTCAATTAACGCTTCGACTCGATGCCAATCGCGCTTGGACACCAGAAAAAGCGCAGCAGTTCGCTAAGTACATTGCTCCGTCTCTGCGTCAACGAATCACGTTTCTAGAAGAGCCGTGCCGCTCTCCTGGCGATAGTCTCTCTTTTGCGATTAATACTGGTATTGCTATCGCTTGGGATGAAACATTGCAAGATGCGGTTCGTCGTGAAGATTTCCGTCTTGAAGATCTAACTGGTGTGAAAACGATCATCATCAAACCCACACTCATTGGTTCAGTGGATTTTTGTATTACACTGATAGAGAAAGCGAAGTCACTGGGGATGAAAGCAGTGATTAGCTCGAGCATTGAATCCAGTCTCGGTTTAACTCAATTAGCGCGCTTTGCCCAATGGCAGCTGCCTGATGAAGTTCCAGGTTTGGATACGATTGGCTTACTCAAAGCTCAGCTAGAGCAGGGCTGGCCTAAGTGTGAACTTCCCGTTCTTCCTCTAAAAGACCAGGAGATTGTGTGGCATTCTGCGTAGACAATATTGCGAAGGCACCATGGAAATATTGGGCTCAAACGAGCCCTTTTTCTATTGCACTCAAGACATCAACAGAAGTATTAAACTGGCAACAACTCTCGAAGCGTATTGACCAATACACTCACTATTTGAATGACTTGGGTGTAACTCGGGGGGATGTGCTGACTTTGGTTGGCAAGAACCAAGTAGAAACACTGTTGTTTTATCTTGCCTCCAAACAGTTAGGTGCGCTCGCTGCGCTGACCATGGAACAACCACTAGATAAGTTGCAGGGTAAGCTTGCTACACTTTACAGGCCTGATCAAACTCGGTTTATCTGGTTTTCTCAGGAGTGCGCTTCGACCTTTTCTGAACATGATATACAAAAACTCAAGGCAACATTGCTTTCATCGCCTGTAGTATCACAGCAAGAGAGTGATTCGTTGACTGAAGATAGCTATCATCATGACCGGCTCGCTTCAGTAGTATTTACTTCTGGCTCTACAGGGGAGCCTAAAGCTGTGGTTCATACACATCGACAGCATCTTGCGTCTGCAGAGGGCTTGTTGCAGGAGTTCATTTTCACTCAGCAAGATGCTTGGCTGTTATCGCTTCCGCTGTATCACGTCTCTGGATTAGCGATTGTCTATCGTTGGCTATATGTCGGAGCAACACTAAAAGTCGGTTCAGGGAAACTTGTTGATGATGTTCAGGGCGTATCACACGCTTCTTTGGTTGCGACTCAGCTCAAACGGTTATTGGATGATGATGCACATTTGTCATTGACACATGTGCTACTGGGCGGCAGTCACGTTGATCATGAGTTGGCACTACGAGCATCAGGGCAAGGCATTGAGACGTGGTTAGGTTATGGGATGACGGAGGCGGCCTCTACCGTTACCGCAAAGAGAATTGACAGCACCAGTAATGCTGGACATGTATTGAAGCACCGTAAGATAAAATTAGTTGACCAACGCATTTTTGTTGGCGGTAAGACATTAGCGGCAGGGTATTTCCATCAAGGACATGTTACCCCATTTCTGGATGAGAAAGGCTGGTTTGACAGCAAAGATCTTGGCGAGTGGCAAGGTGATGAATTAAAGATAATCGGCCGTGCCGACAATCAGTTTATCTCTGGTGGTGAGAATATCCATTGTGAAGAGATTGAAGCCGCTTTGAACCAAATTGATGGTGTAGTGCAGAGTATAGTGGTTCCAGTCGAAGACGCGGAGTTTGGTCATAGACCAGTAGCTGTGATTCAGACCAATGGATTGCGCAGCAAGTCGGAGTATGACCAGCACTTGCAATCAAAGTTAGAGAAGTTTAAATGGCCAGTGGAATACCATGTAATGCCACTAACTCTACTAGAAGGTGGGATCAAAATTTCACGTAAGGCCGTGAAAGAGTGGCTGCTGTCATCACTTCAGCATTAGTCAATTTTGCTATGTATTAGTCATAAAGAGAATTTCGTATCCTTATAACTCTGAATCATAATTATGCTTCTTCGTGGAGATAAAATGCATAAGGTTCAGGATGGCAAAGCTAGTTTTAATTGCGGCAGTAGCACTACAAATTGGTATCGCGATAAGTAGTGAAGGGCTAGCCCGCTCTCTTGCAGAGCTAACGGCATTTTTGATCGCTATTGCGTTGGTCGTTATATACAAAAATAGCAAACGGGAAATGCCGTCCCCTCAACGCGATAAGCAGACCACCAATATCTAAAACAGTAACCAACTTAGAGAAGTGGTCGAAATTAGCACCCACAGAGTCACACCAAACAACAGTGGCTTAGCTCCAGCAGACTTTAGTTTTGAAATTGAAATGCTGCAACCTATCAAGAACAGACATACAACCAATGCTTGCTTTGCTCCAATGAAAATGCCGTGATAGACCATTTCAAATTGAGGAAAGAAGTCGCTAAACGCGATAGCTGCACAGTACCAAAAAATGAAATAAGGGATAGCTAGTTTTTTCTTTCCATTCTCTTTTTGGCCTCTTGAAAAGATGACGGCACTGATCAAAGCAACAGGAATGATCCATAAAGCGCGCGCGAGTTTCAATGTTGTTGCCGTAGTTAGCGCTTCTTCCCCATAGGCCGAGGCAGCCCCGACAACAGAAGATGTGTCATGAATGGCAATCGCAGCCCATGTGCCAAACGTGTGTTGATCTAGCCCTAAAGCATGTCCAATCACAGGAAACACAAAGAGTGCAATGGAGTTCAGGACAAATACCGTTGCCAGTGCTAATCCAATCTGCTCGTCTTTCGCTTTAATCGCCGGTGCCACAGCAGCAATTGCGCTACCACCACAAATTGCAGTACCTGATGAGATTAAGTAAGCGGTTACTCGCTCCAATTTAATTACCCTGGCAATGAGAGTGCCCATGAGCAGTGTGCCTGTAATAGTGGCGATGATCAGGCCGATACCATCCGATGTGACTGCAAGCGCTTGCTCGAAGTTGATGCCAAAGCCTAAGCCAATAATCGAATAAGACAGCAGCTTTTTAGTAAAAGAAGCGATGGGCAGCTCGGAAGGCACAAAACCAAAACTTGCGAGTAGAACACCGATAACTAGAGCAATGGGAGAGGAGGCAAGGGGGGTTAAACAAAAAAGTAACGCCAATCCAAACAGGAGGTAGTTTCTATTCAAGGTTTTTATTCGCTGTTGTGAATGAAAGGGAGAGTATATCGCACTGGGTGTGGTCAGTTTGTCTTAATGATTTGAACACATGTTCAGTTATCCTAAACATGTGTTCAAGTGTATTTATCGCCAGTCGCCTCTGAGTTGATGCACTTTATCGAACATTGTTTTTGCCGTTGCTTCATTTGGTGGCACCGGTTGTCCTGCCTCTATTTCTAGCTTTGACCAAAATCGAGTCGGTAAGCCACAGCATGCGCGACCTTTTGCGCGGCTGAAATAGCTTCCCCATAAGCCTTTAAGTGCAACAGGTATGACGGGTACTGGGCTACGACGTAGAATGATATCAATACCGCGCATGAATTCATTCATTTCACCATCTGAAGTTAATCTTCCTTCAGGGAAAATACAGACGATATGACCTTCGCTTAGCGCGGCTTCCACATCGTTAAATGCACGTCTGATAGAGCTTCTGTTACTCGCTGAAATTGGAATTACCCCAGTTCGACGTAAAAAGCGCCTTAATGGAGGTAGGTTGGCGTAATCTTCCTCCATCACAAAACGAATCAACCTTGGGCATACTGCACTAAGTAGCAATGCATCCATGTAGCTTACATGATTACATACAATTAATGCCCCACCATGCTCGGGTAGGTTGTGTAGATTCTTATGCTTAACTCGATAGATGGTGTGCGTAAGCATCCACATGACAAAGCGAACTACAAAAATAGGAATTTGCAAAAAGATGTAAGCTGCGACTAAGAAATTTAAAATGGCTAACAATGCAAACAGCTGAGGAATTGTCATCTTGATTACACTTAAGCACACAATACCTAAGACAGCGCTGCCGACCATAAACAGAGAGTTAAAGATATTGAGCCCTGCGATGACTTGAGCACGTTCGGTTTCCTTTGCTCGATGCTGCATTAATGCGTAAAGAGGCACGATAAACAAACCGCCCGAAGCGCCAATCATCAATAGGTAGAAAAATAATGGCCAAAAAGGCTCATATCTAAAGAAGTCTACAAAGTTATGGAAAACAGGTAGATCATTGGGAATGGAAGTGGCCATTAGGTACCCAAATACCGTAATGCCAAAGGCACCAATTGGCACAATACCGACTTCGATACGATGGTTTGAGATCCAATTGCAAAGTAGCGACCCTAGCGCGATACCAATGGAAAATAGAGCGAGCAAGAAAGACACCGCACTCTCGGTGCCATTTAGGTAAATCTTAGTGAAATTCGGGAATTGTGTTAGATATGCGGCGCCTAAAAACCAAAACCAGCTTATTGCCATTATGCATTGAAAAACAACTCGATCGGATTTGGCGATAGAGAGCGTGTGTTTGGTTTGCTTGTATGGTTGCCAACGAAAAGAGAGATTGGGTGCGCTGGCTGCAGCAAAGGGGATTGAGCGGCTCGACAAGTAGCCTAACAATGCGAAGATCACGACACAAAATGCGGCGAGGTATTTTGCGTTGTCTGCAGAGGCTATAATCCCAGCGCCTAAGGTGCCAATAAGGATGGCGATAAAGGTACCAGCTTCAACAAGAGCGTTGCCGGGCACTAACTCTTTAGCATTTAACTTTTGAGGCAAAAGGGCATATTTAACTGGGCCAAAAAATGCTGACTGTGTGCCCATTAAAAACAGTAGCAATAAAAGCACACCATAACTTTCGGTTATGAATCCGATGGCACCTAACAGCATGATGGCTATTTCAAATAGTTTGACCTTACGAATAAACCATGACTTTTCATATTTGTCGGCTAATACGCCAGCGGAAGCAGAGAACAGAAAGAACGGTAGAATGAACAAGCCTGCCGCAAGGTTGATGAACAAATTGCTCGAAATAGGTAGTGCACTGGAGCCAGCGAATGCGACAAACAACAGCAAAACGTTTTTAAAAATATTGTCGTTGAAAGCGCCAAAAAACTGAGTAATGAAATAGGGCAGGAACTTTCTCTGCGTAAGTAAGGACGGCTGTCTGTCGGATGACATGGATAATCCTTTGTTACCAGTTCGTGAGGTAGTTAGAAAGAAGATTACTGATCAATTCTTTGCCATCAATCGGTTCACTAGAGAAAAACTTATCATCAACACTGAGTAAAGTAATGCCATGTACGCCAGACCAAAGGACTCGACTCGCTTGAATCACTTCGGATTCAGTACGATGTGGTGCGATTTGAGCCAATAGTGACTCTAGCATTCCCGTCATACCATCGATACGTTTGGCATGCCATTCCGGAAGTTCTGCTCCATTCATGTTGTGTTCGAACACTAACTGCCAACGGTATGGGTGTTTTTGAGCAAAATCGTGGTAGCAATAAGCGAGTTCAAAAAGCGCTTGATGGGAGTCTTTGCTGTCATTAGTCGCTTTGCGTGCTTCTTGAGATAACTCATCTAAAGTTTGAGCGACAACATGAAGCAACAACAAATTATAATTACCAAAAACATTTACCAATGTGCTTGGCACGTAACCAATCATGTTAGCGATTTTACGAAGACTGAGTTCGTGGTAAGAATTCTCATCTAAAAAGTTTTTGACCGTTGTTAAGGTCAAATTCACTAACTCTTCTCGGGTGTGATCGTTTCTGCGCGCCATACTCTCAAACTACTTTATTGAACATCGTTCAATATGATAGTCAGCTACCTATTAACCGTCAACAAGGCAATGTGTCCAAGTGCCCTCAAGGTGTAGGATTCTGAGCTGTGTCACTGATTCTAATTCAAGTAAAACAATCTGGAGTATTAGTGAACTTATTCCATACTTTTTTTACATTGATCAAGCGCCTTCAGCTGAATTGTAAGCAGTGTGAGCAGTCTGCATTTTTGGCAATATTCTGATACATGTCAGCTTCTATAAGCTATTTTCATCAATCGGTATACAGAGTATGATGACTTAAAAATCATCTTTGGCGTGCTACTGTTTGAAACAACGATTGTTTCGTCTTGAAAATGGGGCACTATCTTAGATAGCTAACTTTAAGGATAACGATGAAACGTTTATTTTCTATTGTTGCTTTATTGATGTTTACTGTTGCTGTAACGCCTATCGCGGAAGCGAAGAAGTTTGGTGGCAGTAAGTCTTTCGGTAAGAGCTACAAAACTGCACCAGCACCGAAACAACAGCAACAAAACACCAATACGGTCGGCAAAGATCAGACGACAAAGTCTTCAAGTAAGAAAGGCCTTATGGGGGGGCTGCTAGGCGGACTTCTTGCTGGTGGTCTACTTGCTGCATTCTTTGGCGGTGCTTTTGAAGGTATCCAGTTTATGGATATCCTAATTATTGGTTTGATTGCCTTTGTCATCTTTAAACTAATGCGCGGTATGCTAGGTGCGAAGCAGGGCAGTATGAACCAGCATCGTCAACAGCCTGCATTTGGTGGCAACGCATCTAAGTTTGAGCAACCAAACATGCAAAACTTTGAGCAACAACCAAACACAAATAATGGTGGCTTTGGTGGTTTTGGCGCTCAAACAGACGTACCACATAACTACCCACCGGGTTTTGACCAAGCAGCGTTCATTAATGGTTCTCGTGAACACTATCGAATCCTGCAAGGTGCGTGGAATCACAACCAGCTAGAAACTATTGAAGAATATGTTTCTCCAAGCTTGTTTGAAGACCTAAAAGCAGAGCGCGCGAAGCTCGACGGTGAGCAGCATACTGACGTAATGTACGTTGATGCGGAGATCGTCCGTGCTGATTACGATGCAAATAAAGCACAGCTTAGTCTGCAGTTTAGCGGTCGTTACCGTGACACAGTAGAAGGTGTTGAAGAAGAAATCGAAGATATCTGGCACCTAGAGCGTGACTTGACTGCGCCTAATGCGCCATGGTTAATCGTTGGTATTCAAGGCTAGTCACCTTTAAACCAATTTAGTCACTAGTAAAAATCCCGCATCCCCTGCGGGATTTTTTGTATCTATCATTTATATTTCTTGTACGTGTTTTTATGCAAACATCACTAATTGAGTCCGTTTGGTAATTTTGCGAGCCCACTTTTTCTAGTAAGTCCTCAAGTGTTTTCCTATTTATATTGAACATTCATATTAAGGCCATACGAACTAACAAAATCAAAATAGCTAGTACATTGTTTGTAGGGTAAAGATCTGCTCCTCAGCCTTTTGTTTGTGGAGTTTCACATGGGGTTGGTTGCTTTAGTGAGATTGAGTATAGGTTATACCAATCGTAGTAAATAACTGGTCATTCTAGCTTGTTAAAATACTCGATAACTGCGTTGCAATTTTTGATTGTAG
>NZ_JAWOTT010000007.1:34457-180516 GCF_033338995.1 Vibrio sp. Vb0304 | reverse complement strand
TAACTATGACCGAATATGTTTTGTTGTTGGTCGGCACTGTGCTGGTGAACAACTTTGTACTGGTGAAGTTTTTGGGCCTATGTCCTTTCATGGGTGTGTCCAAAAAACTGGAAACAGCAATAGGTATGGGCTTAGCGACAACTTTTGTGCTAACGCTCGCGTCAGTGTGTGCGTATTTAGTGGAAAGCTACATCCTTCGTCCACTGGGTATTGAGTACCTTCGAACCATGAGTTTTATTTTGGTGATAGCCGTTGTGGTGCAGTTCACCGAAATGGTTGTGCACAAAACCAGCCCGACGCTTTATCGCTTGCTTGGCATTTTCTTACCGCTGATCACAACAAACTGCGCAGTATTGGGCGTGGCACTTCTTAACATTAATGAAAACCATAACTTTATTGAATCGATCATCTACGGCTTCGGCGCCGCTGTTGGTTTCTCATTGGTGTTGATACTTTTTGCATCCATGCGAGAGCGCATAGCCGCCGCCGACGTTCCTGTACCTTTTAAAGGTGCATCAATAGCAATGATTACAGCAGGTTTAATGTCACTCGCCTTTATGGGCTTTACAGGTTTGGTGAAGTAAGCGATGAGTACGATTTTAATTGCGATTATCGCGTTAGCGGTTCTGGCTGCGATTTTCGGCGCGATACTTGGTTTTGCTTCTATTCGCTTTAAAGTTGAAGCGGACCCTATTGTGGATCAAATCGACGCCATTTTACCGCAAACTCAATGCGGTCAATGTGGCTACCCTGGTTGCCGCCCTTATGCTGAAGCAATTGCAAATGGCGACCACATAAACAAATGTCCCCCTGGTGGTCAGGCAACAATCGAAAAGCTCGCCGACTTAATGGGTGTTGAGCCAGAAGAATCTGCGCACGATCTCGACAGCAAAATTCCAACCGTTGCGTTTATTCATGAAGACATGTGTATTGGCTGCACTAAGTGTATTCAGGCGTGTCCGGTGGATGCAATTGTAGGTGGAACAAAAGCGGTCCATACCGTAATCAAAGACGAATGTACGGGCTGTGACTTGTGTGTTGCCCCATGTCCGACTGATTGTATTGAAATGATTCCTGTGGCAACGACCACCGAAAGCTGGAAGTGGCAACTTCACTCCATTCCAGTACTTAACATTACGGATGCTGCCGACAATGCAGCGAACGTGAAAGATTCAATTAAGTAAGGTTTCACATGTTGTCTTTGATTGAACAAATTCGTACAGGCGCGCTTTGGGATTTCCCAGGTGGTGTGCATCCGGCAGAAAATAAAAAGCAGTCCAACAAAACTGAACTCGCTCATGCGGCGATCCCGTCAGAAATTGTATTGCCGCTAAAACAGCACATTGGTAAAGCGGGTAACCTACTGGTTGCCGAAGGTGACTACGTATTAAAAGGTCAGCCATTAACGCAATCGGAGACCGGCTTTACGGTTCCAGTGCATGCTCCAACATCAGGTACGCTCACCGCGATTGAGCCACGAACTGTCGCGCACCCTTCTGGGTTAAGTGAGTTGTGCGCAGTCATCACGCCTGATGGGAAAGATGCATGGTGTGAAAGAAACCCCGTCGCAGATTACCAACAAAAAACCCCTGACGCACTGATTGATATTATTCGTCTCGCTGGTATTTCTGGTATGGGTGGCGCAGGCTTCCCTACTGCAAAAAAAATCCAATCAGGTTTTGCTCGTACCGAGATTCTTATCGTTAATGCAGCAGAGTGCGAGCCATACATCACGTCTGATGACAAGCTCATGCAAGAACATGCCGAAGAGCTTATTCAAGGTATCGAAATTGTCGAACATATCCTGACACCAAAGCTCACGATTATTGGCATTGAAGACAACAAACCAGAAGCAATCAAAGCGCTAGAAGCTGCGGCTATAAACAAAGATATCGTTATTCGCGTTATCCCAACTAAATACCCTTCTGGCGGTGAAAAACAGCTGATCAAAATTTTAACCAATAAAGAGGTGCCAAGTGGCGCGATTCCAGCCGATATTGGTATTTTGGTTCAGAATGTTGGTTCTCTTTACGCTATAAAACGCGCAGTCATCGACGGTGAACCGATGATAAAACGCATCGTGACTCTCACTGGTAAAACCTTCAAACAACCATGCAACGTTTGGGCACTATTAGGGACACCAGTACAAGCACTGTTGGATGAGTTTGGCTATAAAGCAGATAAGAAGTTACAGCGTTTAATTATGGGTGGGCCAATGATGGGCTTTACCCTTCCTCACTCCCAAGTGCCGATTACCAAGACAGCAAACTGTATCCTTGCTCCGACTCGTCGTGAGATCTCTCCGCACCAGTATGAGATGGAATGTATTCGCTGTAGCCAATGTGCCGAAGCATGCCCTGCTTCGCTGCTGCCTCAACAACTGCAATGGCATGCGAAAGCTGAAGAGTATGACAAACTCGAAGAATTAAACTTAAAGGATTGTATCGAGTGCGGCGCTTGTGCGTTTGTATGTCCAAGTGAAATTCCGCTCGTACAGTACTACCGCCAAGCGAAAGCAGAAATTAGAACTAGAACACAAGAAGCGGAAGCTGCAGAGCGAGCAAAACTGCGTTTTGAAGAGAAAAAAGCGCGTATGGAACGCGAAAAAGCAGAACGTGAAAATCGCTTCAAGAAAGCTGCCGATCAACGCCGAAAAGAGATGAAGTCTTCTGGTAGCGATGATGCGATAGCAGCAGCGATCGCACGAGTGAAAGCTCAAAAGACAGAAACCACTGAAAAAGCAGAGCCAGCAGTAAAACCAGCCGTAGCGGCAGCCATTGCCAAAGCGAAGGCTAAACAAGCGGCAGCAGCTAAAGCAGGCTCTAGTGAACCTGATAACTCAGAAATGGCAAAACTGCGCGAAGAACGCAAACGTCTTGCTCGCGAACGTAAAGCGCAAAAAGAACAAGGCGAAACGCCAGACAATAACGCTGATGATAAAAAATCGGCAGTTGCGGCCGCCATCGCCCGAGCTAAAGCGAAAAAAGCACAACAAGAAGATTCAACTGAATCTGTAGAATCGGAAACGTCTGCGCAGCAAGACGGCGATCCGAAAAAAGCCGCGGTTGCTGCTGCCATTGCACGTGCCAAAGCACGTAAAGCGAAGCAAGCAGACTCAACTGAAGCGGAAGAAGCTGACGCACCTGCTGAGCAAACCGACGATCCGAAAAAAGCCGCAGTTGCCGCTGCAATTGCTCGAGCCAAAGCGCGCAAAGCTAAGCAAGCAGACTCAACCGAAGCGGAAGAAGCTGACGCACCTGCCGAGCAAACCGAAGATCCGAAAAAAGCCGCAGTGGCTGCTGCGATTGCACGTGCCAAAGCACGAAAAGCGAAGCAAGCAGACTCAATTGAAGCGGAAGAAGCCGAAGCACCTGCCGAGCAAACCAAAGATCCGAAAAAAGCCGCCGTGGCTGCCGCGATTGCACGTGCCAAAGCACGTAAAGCGAAACAAGCAGACTCAACTGAAGCGGAAGAAGCTAAAGCACCTGCTGAGCAAACCGACGATCCGAAGAAAGCCGCAGTGGCTGCTGCCATTGCACGTGCCAAAGCGCGTAAAGCGAAACAAGCAGACTCAACTGAAGCGGAAGAAGCTGACGCACCTGCCGAGCAAACCGAAGATCCGAAGAAAGCCGCCGTGGCTGCTGCCATCGCTCGAGCCAAAGCGCGCAAAGCGAAGCAAGAAACGCAAACTGAGCCTGTTGAAGACGCAACTTCTGAAGAACCAGAAGTGGATCCGAAAAAAGCCGCGGTTGCCGCAGCAATTGCACGCGCGAAGGCTCGTAAAGCGAAACAAGCAGACTCAACTGAAGCGGAAGAAGCTGAAGCACCTGCCGAGCAAACCGACGATCCGAAAAAAGCCGCCGTGGCTGCTGCTATCGCTCGAGCCAAAGCGCGCAAAGCGAAGCCAGAAACGCAAACAGAGCCTGTTGAAGAAGCAACCTCCGAAGACCCAGAAGTGGATCCGAAGAAAGCCGCGGTTGCCGCAGCAATTGCGCGCGCGAAGGCACGCAAAGCGCAACAAGAAGCTAATAAAAATAATACTGAGGAGAACGAGTAGTGTCGTTTTTTATTGCCAGTTCACCGCATACCCACAGTCGTCGTAGTACGCCAGACTTAATGAAATGGGTGGCACTTTGCGCACTTCCAGGTTTAGTAGCTCAAACCTACTTCTTTGGCTGGGGTACGCTTATTCAGCTGATTTTTGCCATTGCAGTCGCTGTATCCCTTGAAGCCTTAGTCATGATCTGTCGTAAACGCTCACCAATGAGAGCGCTACGTGATAACAGTGCAATAGTTACCGCTTGGTTGTTAGCCGTTGCTATACCACCATGGTCTCCGTGGTGGATTATGGTGATCGGGCTTATTTTTGCGATAGTAATCGCTAAACACCTCTATGGTGGCCTTGGACAAAACTTATTCAACCCTGCAATGGTCGCTTATGTGGTCTTGTTGATCTCTTTCCCAGTACAAATGACGAGTTGGAGTGCACCGACATCACTCATACCTGATCATGTAAATTTTGCAGATACACTCTCTTTAATTTTTACGGGCTATGATTACGACGGCTTATCACTTCAGCAAGTTCGCTCAGGTGTTGACGGTGTGACAATGGCGACACCACTTGATGCATTTAAGACTGGCATTCTTACAGGTGCCACTCCAAGCGAAGTAATGTCGCAGCCGATATTTGATGGCTTAGGTGGTATTGGTTGGCAATGGGTAAACCTTGCTTACCTTCTTGGCGGCATAGTCATGATCAAAAAGCGTATCATCCAATGGTATATTCCAGCAGGTTTCCTTGCGAGTCTGACTCTGTTTAGCCTAGTGTTCACGTTGCTGACGCCAGGGGAAACTGCGTCGCCAATTTTACACTTGTTATCTGGTGCAACCATGCTTGGCGCATTCTTTATTGCAACCGATCCCGTTTCGGCGTCTACCACCGTCAAAGGACGTTTAATCTTCGGTGCGCTTATTGGTGCTTTGGTTTTTATCATTCGCAGTTGGGGCGGTTTCCCAGATGGTGTTGCATTTGCAGTGTTGCTTGCAAATATGTGTGTGCCACTGATCGATTACTACACCAAACCTAGAACTTACGGTCACTGAGGTAAACATGTTAACCGCTATTAGAAAAAATGGTCTGACACTCGCGATATTTGCATGTGCAACAACCGGATTAGTCGCCCTTACTCAGTACCTAACAAAAGACCAAATCAAGGTACAAGAGCAAAAACAATTACTTTCTGTTTTGAATCAAGTCATTCCAGAAAACATGCATGACAACGCACTCACGCAAGCTTGTACAATGGTCACGTCTCCAGATCTGGGGACATTACGTGCGATGCCAGCCTACCTCGCCACGAAGAATGGTGAACCAATAGCAATCGCAATAGAATCTATCGCGCCAGATGGCTACAATGGTGAGATAAAAGTGATTACTGGGATTGATAATCAGGGCAATATTTTGGGGACACGCGTCCTAAACCACCAAGAAACCCCTGGTCTGGGCGATAAAATCGATCTTCGTGTCACCGACTGGATCCTGAGCTTTACAGGAAAACAAGTCACGGAAAACAATTGGAATTCGTGGAAAGTTCGTAAAGATGGCGGCGATTTCGATCAATTTACTGGTGCAACGATCACGCCAAGAGCCGTCGTAAAAGTGGTGCGAAATACCGTAAACTACGTAAACCAATCTCGTGAAGACATTCTTAACCAGCCGTTAGGCTGTGAAGGAGAGCAGTAATGAATGAGAATAAATTACTGATGAAAAACGGTATGTGGAGTAACAACCCCGCTCTCGTACAACTGCTGGGCTTATGTCCACTGCTAGCGGTTTCTTCCACGATAACCAATGCATTAGGTCTTGGTATTGCAACCTTACTCGTGCTAGTTGGATCCAACGTAACAGTTTCTCTTATTCGTAACTATGTGCCAAAAGAGATCCGTATACCTGTATTCGTTATGATCATTGCCTCACTCGTTACCTGCGTTCAGTTGTTAATGAATGCCTATGCGTACGGTTTGTACCTGTCTCTAGGTATCTTTATTCCTCTGATTGTAACGAACTGCATTATTATTGGCCGAGCAGAAGCTTACGCGTCAAAAAATGATGTTGCACCCGCTGCGCTAGATGGTTTGTGGATGGGCCTTGGTATGACGAGCGTCTTGGTTGTTTTAGGTGCCATGCGCGAATTGATTGGTAATGGCACACTATTCGACGGAGCAGACCTTCTCCTAGGAGACTGGGCTTCAGCTCTACGGATTCAAGTTTTCCAATTTGACAATAGCTTCCTGTTAGCGCTTCTCCCACCTGGTGCATTTATCGGTGTTGGGCTGTTGATAGCGCTCAAAAATGTCATAGATAATTCAATTCAGGCACGTCAACCAAAAGAAGAAAAACCAACCATAGAACGTGCTCGCGTCACTAACGCATAACAAGATAAGGCTCTGTCATAGGAGCCTTTTTCATAAACCGCAGAGACGGTATTGGAAGTCAGCAATGAACAAAATAAAAAGAATCGAAATTCTTGAGCGATTACGAGAAAACAATCCGAATCCTCAAACTGAGCTTAACTGGAGCTCCCCTTTTGAGCTGCTAATCGCTGTATTACTATCAGCTCAAGCAACCGATGTAAGCGTCAATAAAGCCACCAACAAGCTTTTCCCTGTAGCGAATACACCTCAAAGCATTCTTGATTTGGGAGTCGATGGCTTAAAAGAATACATAAAGACCATCGGTTTGTTTAACTCAAAGGCAGAAAACACAATCAAGACTTGTAAGATCTTGTTGGAAAAACACAATGGTGAAGTTCCTGAAGATCGTGCCGCGTTAGAAGCGCTACCAGGCGTAGGTCGCAAGACCGCAAACGTCGTGCTCAACACCGCTTTTGGTTGGCCAACTATTGCCGTCGATACGCACATTTATCGCGTGTCGAATCGCACTAAATTTGCGATGGGAAAAACGGTTGATGATGTCGAGCAGAAGCTATTAAAAGTTGTGCCAAAAGAGTTCAAACTCGATGTGCACCACTGGCTCATTCTTCATGGTCGTTATACGTGCGTAGCAAGAAAGCCTCGCTGCGGTAGCTGTATTATCGAAGATTTGTGCGAATATAAAGAGAAAGTATACCCAGATAGCTAATGCTATTTGTAAATCAAAGCTAGGAGCAAAAAATGTCAAACGGTCGAATTCTCCACACTATGCTTCGCGTAGGTGATCTAGACAAATCCATCAAGTTTTACACTGAAGTTATGGGCATGCAGCTGCTTCGTACTAACGAAAATAAAGAGTACGAATACACGCTAGCGTTTCTTGGTTATGGTGACGAATCCCAAGGTGCAGTGATCGAACTGACTTACAACTGGGGTAAAACTGAGTATGACCTAGGTACTGCTTTTGGTCATATCGCCATTGGTGTTGATGATATCTACACAACTTGCGACGCTATCAAAGCGGCGGGCGGTAATGTGACGCGTGAGCCAGGTCCAGTAAAAGGCGGAAGCACGCACATTGCATTCGTAAAAGACCCAGATGGTTATATGATTGAGCTTATTCAAAACAAGCAAGCTTCATCAGGTCTTGAAGGCTAAGCGGCACTTCTAATAATCACTTGTACTGCAAGTTGAACTCCGATTACAGGCAGGTCTGCGATCTGCCTGTCCTTTTATAAACAAAACCCTTTACTTGATAATAGTTATCGTTTAGATTTATCCGCAACTTCGATATGCGGGATTACGATAATGATCAGTGAATGGGAAAAACACACACTTCTAGCCGATACGGCACTTCAACTAGATGACCCTGTTCGCAGCATTCTTCATTACCAGCAAGCCCTAAGCCTGAGTGAAGATATCAGCGAATGTGTGGAAATTGAGGCGGACGAGCGATTATTAATTTCTGTGATTTCTTGTCATAACTTAGCTCAGTTCTGGCGTTGGGCTGGAGATACTGACTATGAACTCAAATACCTTCAACTGGCCTCTGAGAAGGTCTTAACACTTATCCCACAATGCCCAAATAAAGAGTGTGCAAGCTTTATCGACTCGATAGGATGCTGTACTAAGGCGTTGATAGACTTTATGAAGCGTCACCCTAATCCGGCTATTGCCAAACAGGTTGAAAAAATCGATACCGCCACCAATTGCGAAGTCATTGCCAAATTCCGCTTAAACTAACATTCAAATTATACAGCAGGAATCACCGAAACGTGCTTGGCAAAATACCACTAAAATATTATTAACAACGTCAGTAAATCAAAAATGCCGAAGCTTTCAGCTTCGGCGTTTTTATATGCATCACACTTGGGTTCGCCCTAGAGATATCACGACTCGGCGGTTTTTGTCTTTTCCTATTGGCGAACCGTTATCTGCAATAGGACGACGCTTGCCGTACCCTTGCACTTGAATTCGATCTTCCGGTAGCCCTAGAGACTGAAAATAGTCACGAAGTGACTCTGCACGTCGCTCTGATAAACTTTGACTCGCACTTTTACCATCGGTTGAATCTGTGTACGTCGCCACCAGCACGAGATCGATATCTTGATTATGTCGGATATAATCTGCAATTTGTGATAAACGCTTTTTAGAAGCCTTGGTTAACTGATCACCTTGTCTTTCGTAGTGCAAAATCGTAAAAGCAATGTCCTCGAAACTGTATTTCAATAAGTTGGAAATACAGTCGCTAAACGCGTTGTACTTGTTTTGAAACAGTACTGATGACAATGCGACTTCAATTCTCTGATCTCGGCTCTGCCAATCTTGGTAACTAAAAGTCGGATAACGGCCTTTTTCCAGCTCAGACAAAATGCCCCATGCTGTTTGCCCTCCGACATAACCATCAAACTGTTTAAAAAACTTTAAGTTTGTAATTCGATCGGCGTGTTCACCTGGTCGCCAAGGTGGCGGCATAGAAATGAGACTGACGTTACGTGTTTCTCCCATCGGGCGACGCATTTTTAACTCAAAGTCTAAATTGATTTTTTTATTTGCACGAGATGAAAATACCGCATCTCCAAAGCTTGGAATGGGGTGTACAAGCTGACATTCTAATGGTGTATTGACCACCATTTCCCATTGAGATTGCTGTGGAGTTGCAGCATAACGTTTGCCCATCAAAGCGAAGCTGCTTGTGCTAAACAACGAAAATACAACACCACTGGTAATCAGCCATTTCTTCATCTAATACTGTCTCTTAAACGGCAGTCTGTTGCCGTCAATTTGCATCAATAAAATTACTTCAACCGGCATGCAAAAATCTCGCCAATATAGGGTTATCTGTCACACTGCCATTAATGTGAGCCACCGTGTTCCAATCACCTTAACCGCCACTTAGCGTTTTACTTCCTCATGTTTTATCGGTTTACATGATGCAAAGTATGGCGAATAAACGTCTACATAATATGCAATACAAACTTATTGATTGGATGCAAAATAGAATTCCGGTTTTCTCTTAAATTGCGGTTTTTCTCATCGGTATAATCTGCAATAATGCAGCCTTCGTCACACAAAAATAAGCCAACATGACACTAGAAAATGAAGCTCTAACCTTGAAAAAACGCTTTCGTGGTTATTTCCCTGTGGTAGTAGACGTTGAGACCGCTGGTTTCAATGCTCAAACTGATGCACTTTTAGAAATCTGTGCCGTTACGTTGAAAATGGACGAACATGGCGTGTTGCATCCGGCCTCCACCATTCATTTTCATGTGGAGCCATTTGAAGGCGCTAACTTAGAAAAAGAAGCGCTTGAATTCAATGGTATTCGTGACCCTTTCAGCCCTCTTCGTGGTGCTGTTTCTGAGCAAGAGGCGCTAAAGGAAATTTATAAGCTTATTCGCAAAGAACAAAAAGCCGCAGATTGCTCACGTGCAATTATGGTTGCTCATAACGCAGCATTCGACTTGGGTTTTGTAAATGCAGCAAATGAACGCTGTAAACTAAAAAGAGTCCCTTTTCATCCCTTTGCTACTTTTGATACGGCTACATTAAGTGGCCTTGCTTATGGCCAAACAGTTCTCGCTAAAGCATGCAAAACAGCCGGGATGGAATTTGATAACCGTGAAGCACACTCTGCGCTTTACGATACACAAAAAACAGCAGAATTATTCTGCGGTATTGTCAACAAATGGAAGGCCCTCGGCGGTTGGCCGCTTGTCGACGAAGAATAATAAGTAAACACAACATATTAGGAAAAGTATGAATCCTGTCGTTATATCAGTGTGCGTCATGCTCGTGTTAGCATTGATGCGCGTAAACGTGGTGGTTGCCCTCACGTTTAGTGCCATCGTAGGCGGCCTAGTCGCAGGCATGAGCCTTGGGGATACGGTTGCCGCATTTGAAAGTGGTCTAGGTGGCGGTGCAACTATCGCGCTAAGCTACGCCATGTTAGGTACTTTCGCTGTTGCCATCTCGAAATCAGGCATCACGGATCTACTGGCCAAAAGTGTTATCAAGCGCTTAAATGGTAAAGAAAACTCCGCTTCCACTACTGGCTTAAAGTACGCCGTGTTGGTGGCGTTAGTGCTTGTCACGATGTCATCTCAGAACGTAATTCCGGTCCATATCGCCTTTATTCCAATTTTGATTCCACCTCTTTTGGGCGTATTCGCGAAACTTAAGCTCGACCGACGTTTGGTCGCGTGTGTTCTTACCTTCGGTTTGATCACACCTTACATGATCTTACCTGTTGGTTTCGGCGGTATTTTCTTAAACAACATTCTATTAAAGAACCTACATGACAACGGTTTGGAAAACGTGGTTGCAGGCCAAGTCCCAACCGCCATGTTACTGCCAGGTGCAGGCATGCTGTTTGGTCTATTACTGGCTATCTTTGTTAGCTATCGTAAACCGCGTGTCTACAAAGAAACTGAGTTGACAGTCGTTGACGAAACCGATCATGTCATCAATAAAAAGCACATCTTAGTTGCGGCACTTGGTATTGTCGCTGCATTGGGTGTTCAGCTTTACACGGGTTCAATGATTATAGGTGCTCTAGCTGGCTTTATGGTGTTCACTTTCGGCGGCGTTATCGCATGGAAAGAGACGCACGACGTGTTCACTAAAGGTGTACACATGATGGCAATGATTGGCTTCATCATGATCGCAGCGGCAGGTTTTGCAGCAGTAATGAAGCAAACTGGCGGTGTTGAAACACTAGTACAATCGCTATCAACCAGCATCGGTGACAATAAGCCTCTAGCTGCACTACTGATGCTGATCGTTGGTCTATTAGTAACAATGGGCATTGGTTCATCGTTCTCTACGATTCCAATCCTTGCAACTATCTATGTTCCTCTTGCGCTAGCATTCGGTTTCTCGCCGATGGCAACGATTGCACTAGTAGGTACTGCGGCGGCGTTAGGTGATGCAGGCTCTCCAGCTTCTGACTCTACATTAGGCCCTACATCTGGTCTAAATGCAGACGGTCAACATGAGCACATTTGGGAAACAGTCGTTCCAACCTTTATCCATTACAATATCCCTCTAATCATCTTTGGTTGGATTGCAGCAATGGTGCTTTAATACTATTGTTTGGATGGATATACATTTAGTTACGAAAAAGCCGCTCAATGAGCGGCTTTTTGTTATTCATAACTGTGGTTATTGCGCTGGCATATTGTCAATAATACGCTCACGAATCAGCTTCAAGGTTGGTTCTGTCGACAGGTAATCGATGGCAATCGGAAAATAAGCGTCGTTAATTTTAAGAACCAAGCTAGGGTAAGAGCTCACACCTAGGCTCTTTGCAAGGCTCAATTGATCTTCGAACACACCTTCTAAGAAAGAGCCATCCATGTCATTCTTGAATTGCTGAACATTCAAGCCAATTTCTCTCGCTAGTTGCAAGTGAGTGGCTTCTTCATGAGGAGGCATCGCACGTAAGTAATACGCATGCTGAACCGCTTCTAGCATCTGCTCATAAGAGTCTTGAAAGCCGGCTGCAATAACCGCACGACAAGATTGGTAAGTGCTTCTAACTGGCGTACAAAGCTTCCAGAAATCGTAGTTAAACTTAGTGCCTAACTGGCGCTCAATCTGCTTCCAAATACCTTCGAGTTTTTGTTGCATCTCGGGCGGCATCGGTAAATTAGTATCTGGCGCAAGACCACCAACCACATACTCAAACTGAATCACACCTGGCAGTTGCTGTTTTAGTTTATCCAGCGTTGGTTTGTAACCCCAACACCAACTGCACATTGGGTCATGCACGTAGTAAAGCTTTATATCCACTTTAATAATTAAACCTTTAAAATCATTTAGTTAAATCAAACAAAAACATTAAGTGGCGATGAAGTGGCGACACATTTAAATCTAATTGCTTGGTTTAGACTTCGAAGTTAACGAGCTGTCCGGCAAAGAAGCAGGCTTTGGCTCTTCTCATTCACTCCCGACAAAAACAGCAATTTCTTACCGTTAACTTCAAAGTCATTTCAAAATCTCAGAGTAATTATACAGTCTCATAAATTGAAAAACTTATTTATCTTGGCAATTCACCTTCAAGCCTGTCTATACAAGGCTTCGTAAGCTTCACAATTGATCGTCTCTTTCTTCTTTGGATCGTCTTCATTTATGACGAAAAACACACTCACTCCATTATTTTCAAACACTTACCAATCACCACCTGATCTTTCCAGATCATTAAAATTGCAATTTCCTGAAATTCTTTTCAACTTTTGAAATTTCTAAAATGGCTCTAGAAGCGATTCTTAGAGGTCTTTGGGATTCTCGAACCCCGCTATGGCTAAGGCTTCGCTTGATATCTACCGTGTTACGTAGGCAGCTGAATTTCGACATTTAAGAATTGCGAAAAAACCAGATCGAAAACGTCGCAGGTGGGGAGGAGGAGTGCGGATTCCGTCACCTAGAGGTCGCCTTCCGTCACTGTATGATCCTATTTATGGTTTAGTAGCAACGCGCGCATAATAGTTGTAGATGTTCGAGGCAAAAGAAAAGCGCCCTTGATTGGCGCTTGCTTTTATATTGGCTATGGATGGTAGCTATAGTTGTGACAACTCTTTTATGATAAGGATAGTGAAGTACATCATTTCTAAGTATGGCAATATGTCGTTTGGTGTAATGTTCAAGTTTCGGTTACTCCTATAGATAGGTTGATTTATCTATAGGGTTGGTTAATTAGCTGGTGCTTAGTGTAAGACAGGATGTTACGTCACGCTGTAAATCCCTTCCGAACTACCGCCCGTGACGGGGACCTCGGCGTTCTGTGTGATTTCGTCATACACAGCGTTGGCTATAGCTTCTGCCATTTTCCCTGCCATGGCGAATTCACCTGTAAGAACGAACCCTTGTGCTTGCAGTTCGTTCTCTAACTTCTCTTTTAGTGATGCTTTACTCATTGCCATGTTATTTACCTGCCTTAACTGTCGATGATAAATCAGAGTGAGGCTTGCCTGTGTAAGCACAAATGCAGTCACCTTGCACAACACCTTTACCGCCATTCATGGTTATGAGATCAGCGACTTCTATGATTTTCTTTGCTGTAGTGGCTTTGTTATTTGTGATTTCTTCTATTTTGTCTTCCAACACTTTGATGCGTTGGTTTAAACATTCGGTGATGTTGTCTTTGTCGGTCTTACTTTCGAAGTTGCCCGCGTCATCTACCAATTGGTAAACACCTTGGCGTTGTTGGTAACGGCTTTCACCTTGCTTAATCGCTGGCAACTTGAATCCCAATGGCAGCACACAACGAATGAAAGGCTTATCTGGTTGGCCGAACATAAAGCCTATTTCTACAATGCTTCCGATTGCCGGTGGCTCAAGTCTGCCGGCGTATTCACCCACCCCTGGTATTGGAAGTGGTACCGCCTGAAGTGGTGATTTGTCTTTGAACTCCACGCCCTTTTCATCAAGCAGCTGAACGTCCACCGCATAATGCGGGTAAAAGCGATCAGACATGTCGCCCTCTTCAGGCAGCTCAGGTAACGCAACCACCTTACCCCATCGTGGCAAATGCCAGCGTCCGGTCAGTTCTGGAAACAATCGGAAGATGATCCGCTTAATTGCATTTACGTCCATGTCAGCTTCACCTCTGTTCCTTGAAAATCAACGCCCACCAAACGCAGGCCATTGACGATTGCACCCGGTCTTAGCTTAGGGCTCGCAGGTATTTTCACTGACTTGGCCGTAGTGTGCCCCGTCATTAGGCTATCAGGAATAGTCACCGGCTTATCTGCCCAGTAAGAATCCTTCCAAGTGCCCACATAGATTTGGCCGTTACCCTGCTGTTGCCAAAACAGGTCTTCTATACCAAACGCTTGAGACAGCTCGTCCATCACTCGATAGCCATTTCCATCACTATAAAAGCAAGGGATAGATGTTTTGCTGTAGGCCGCTTCCGGTACCACGAACTGCAGTCCGGTTTTGTTGGTCACATCGCTGAGTAACTGCATTAACGTTGGGTGGCGAAGCGTGATATCGAGTGGCTTAAACAACAATGCCGCCAACTCGCGACAAAACAGTTCTGACCACCCTTTTTCTGATGCCTGAACCCGCTCGATGTAACCAAGAAATACCCGCGAGATGCTGTCACCCCACCCGATGTCCACCGCAATGATGGTGTTTACCTTTGGAGAACCTTCAACGGAAATCGAGCAGCGACCAGGTGTATTAACATCAAAAAGAATGCGATGGTTCTTTGCTTTAACCTTTTGACTACCAAGATAGGCTCGGCACACAAACTTATGGTTTGGCTCCATTCCCTCCCCTTATGACAATATTTCGTCTAGTGATTTGAGAAACTTCATGATGCCCGTGAGTTCGACGCTGGTATCCGGTGGAACGTCTTCACTTTGTCCCGTTTCTACCGGAGTGGTCACCCCTTGCACCTGCTGCTGTGTTGCAGGCTTATCTTCCTGCCGCTGTTCAACACGCTCAGGAACGGACAAGTGCTCGACTAACTCGAAGGCCACGTTCCATTGTCGGTTGCTCTCTTGTTCATCGGCTCGGATAGTGCCCTGGAATTTAACCTGGCGAATTTTGAGTGCCGCAGCCGTGTTGTTGCTGATGCGGTAAATCTGGCGGGCACTGTTATCTTGCCCGCCTGCCATGGTGAAAAGATTGCTTAGAGTTTCACTCTTGTTGAATGGGATCACACCACTAACCGACAACACTTTGCCTTTGTTGCCCGTTTCTGCCTGGTCAGTCGACGACGACTGGCCGGACATATCTTGTCCGGCGAGCTGTTGGCGAACGCTAACGCGCAGGTTCTTGAGTGAGATTTGAGTGCCGTTTAGGGTAAGCATTGTTAGTCGACTTCCTAGGCAACTGGCTCAAAACGGCTATCAGAAAGATACCCATTAAACATCATGGAAGGCGTAACACTACCTGTAATCACCACATCTTTTTCAACTAGCACACCTTGAGAACTGCGTAAATAACTCGCGGTGTATCCTGCATCCGTTTTTAAAATGCTACACCCTCTGAGATGATGCGGACCAAACTCTGGCTTTCCGGTACTATCAACGGGTAATGGCATGATTTGGCAATTGTGAAACCAAGCGATACCGTCTGAAGCAAATGAGCCGGAATATTGATCATAAGCCACACATGATCCACCGTGAACTTCCAAGTAATGGGATACCGTAATTTCAACATCAAACATGGTGCACTGGCTAATCAAAATACGGAGCTTGATTCTATCCGCACCAGTATTTCTCTCATTGGTATTTGGAGCATATTGAATCAGCGTTTCTGCACCAGGAGAATTACCCTCGTTATACCTTGGATTACGGTTCGCGTTAAAAATTCGAGAAACAGACCAAACCGCATTGTGCGCCCCATCCGCAGCATTGCCTGCTTCAGCATTCATCTTGACATACAAATCCTTAGGCCCGTTTACGGCAGATATGTAGGCATTAGGGTTTTCTTTTGAGTAGTTGACGTTGTCGATAATGACTCGCGCAGGAAGTCGAGTCCCTGTAGTAATGGCATTATTTGAGAAATCCACACACACAACACCAAACGCCTGATAAGTGAGATGAGAGTCTGGTGCTTCAATCACCACGTCTTTGATGATGATATTTCTTGCCCACTCGACGATATGGCTTGCTCCATAGTCGCCATCACAATGGAACTTAACTATCTGCAATCCAATATCACGCGACATGCTGGCATCAACAATCATTCTCAGGCCTTTGATTTCTATTGACCCCCGCCATTCACTTGCATAGTCAGGACGCAACTGAACCACATCACTAAAACCGTAATCTTTAGAATTAAGCTTGGTAGACTTCCCAAAGAACTTAGAGCAGTTCTTGAGCTTGAGATAACCGCCTCCAGAACCGACCAATATCCCCCATTCTTTAAAATGGGTGTCTTCGGCTAAGAGATCCCAAAGACCGAAGTGCCCATCAAATCGGTTGATTTTACAACTCTTCAACGTCACCCCATTGACGAGGTTCATACCCGCAAAACCATAACCACAATAGGCGTTCAGGTTTTCCAGATATAAGTCCACGACGCCCGTTCCGGAAAGGCCGTAAGTGCCATCTGTCCCATCCAAACGAGTCGGTGCTTCTGCGTTGACGTCGATGAGGCGAACGTCAGCACACATTGAATAGCTCATTGGAGCACGGATATTTTTTTGGTCTGAATTGGTTTTATCTTTGAAACCAATCAGGTGCCAAATCGTATTGTTGCGCGCTATTTCTAAGAAGATATGGCTAGGACTACCATTTTGGTCGAGGAACCCTCCCTTAATGGTAATGTAGCACTGCTCCATATTACGATACTGAACGGTCAGTGATTCAGATTGCGTGTAGTCAAATCGTAAAGGCTTATTCAACTCACCGTTTTTACCCACTCGGTTTGGCTCTCGTTTATTTTCAAACGTAGAGGATGATGGATAACGCTTGATATGAGGCGTATCAGAATCAATGAATATAAAGGCATTGTGGAGTGTAGCCAGTGATGGCAACCAACTTGACGATTCGTAGAACTCACTTTTATCCAGCGGCAAAAGGAAGGTTTCCAGCGGGTTTCCTTCCGCTCGAAATAGGACGGGCATGCTCCATGTCGCCGGGTTACCAACACTTGAATCAATGATGAACTCTGTCATTCCCCAATCCACATTCGTGTTGATAACCACTAAGTGGCTATCGTCAATCAGCGCTTTTCCATCTTCATTTTCCACAGGTACCAGTTTTAGATTCGCGCAGTCATGGCAGTCTTTAATTTGCTTCATTACCGATGTTTGACCGTCTAATACCGCACCAAACTGACGATAATTCAAAGGGCTGCTGACAATTTCAAATTCCCTACCCTTCGAATCGTAGACTAACCCAATGTCGAGATACGACTTACCCGCTTCTTCAAGCTTAACGTTCCCCGTAAAGGTAAATTCTGCTGAACCTTTATCGCCTGGCGAATAGTAGCCTCTGGTGATCACATGTTCACAGTCCAAGCTTCTATCGGTGAATGACGTAAAAGTTGGTAATGACATTGTCATCATTTTCGTGCCACCAATGCCTCGCAAATCACTCACTGTTCCATCAGCCAGCACCTTGGCAATTTTGCACACGAAATGCGGGATATCTTTACCAGTAGATGAGTCGATGTAATCGTCTTTCTCTTCGGCCGTGATGACAAAATCAAACAAGGTAACCTGCTCGCCAGTTGGCGTGCCTTCGCGGTGCGCGTCGATGTAGATGAACGATGGTTTGTTCGGTACCTGAACGCTGCGGTCAAACTCCATGCTGACACGGTTACCCGAAACATAACCGGCACCCGATTTGATGTTGTATGCACTGCCCGAAGGCGTCACCAAGAAACCGTCTTCGATAAACCAGTCTTTGCCGTTCTGGTCGATGATGGATTGCGCTACATCGCTGTCCATCTTCTTCATACGGTCAGTGGCGTTGTATTGCCAGCTGGATGCATCCACCGTGATGTTGGTGATTTCCGCGATGTCTTTATATTCAAGAACGACCGAACGCACTAAGGTATTACCCGCGACACCCGGCTCATCGGCTGTTTTAGGTGTAAGCGCGTGATGGTCAATCGTGACGAGTACTCCATATTCAGAGCAGTATGCGCCTGTCCAGTTGAACTCGAATGGACCAATATCGCTGGTCAAGGTAGTGCTGTAGATCACCGAGTCTGCAGAAAGACGGCCGCGCTGCTCAACCTGCTCTTGGTGAACAATATCGTCAGTCGGTACCACATCATCTGGCTGTGGAAACTCTGGGCGGTTTGGTACGTTGGCGAATATCATCTTGTCGATGATAAGTGGTTTTTCTTCAGCGTTAAGCTGTGCCAACAGTGCTTTACCTGCGGCGGTTAAAATTGACTTGTCAGTGGTATTTGCCATGTTTAGTAATTCCTTAACCCTTCACTGTGGCTTGGTAATATTCGCAGTCGACGTTCAGCACACTTGGAGGCATGCCAACGTTGAGTCGAGTCTTAACGTGAGACGTGTTGTATTGCGCTTCAACATTCTTGCTTCGCGCGGCCAACGGCATTTCGACATAACTGGTGTATTGATAGCGGCGGCAGGTTCTGCCGTATTGTCTGATGACGGTATCAAGCAGCTTGGGAACATTGGTTAAATCGCCATCGCGGATTTTTAGACTGATCACATCCCAATCCACATTGGCTAAACGCTCGTCTTGACCAATGTGCGGATAACCGAGCTTTTCAAACATATCTTCCCAGCCCGCTATCGTGCCTGCGTCACGCGCAAACCCGTAAGCATGAGCCACACGAATTCGAAATAACTCTTCAGGCTCCTGGCCTAAGCGTTCTATCTCACGTTGCCAGGCAAGAATGTTTACCAGTGCTATTGGTGCAGTAAGTGGATCATGCTGCTGCAGTGGCATTTCGAATGCCGCTCTCACGTGTTCCCAGTAGTTGCGCATGGCTCGGGCAAACTTAGCCAGCTCGCCTCTGCCCATCCAGTAACGCAGGTTAATCTCAGGAATTTTCAATCGTCACCCCCAGAGAATTAATGCGCGGTACCGTCAGGTTGTTGATGATGTCGGCGTTATCGAATTCGAGTGATTCAATCTCTGAGAACTGCGCATGCAGCTCCTGCCCTAGCCTTGAGAAACTAAATCGTAGAACCGGATTGGTCACCGTTGGCGAGTAATCGGTGTTCTCACGGAAAGCCGCACCAATGAACTGCTCCACTTTAATTTTCAACGCGTCTCGGTCTTCCATCGTTAGTGAGCGCAGCGGCCACACTCGGCAGACAATATCGTGGGTCGTTTCAGGCATGGCGAGCACTTGCAGATCATCACCATGGCCGTGCTGACCTTCGACACGGATGTATTCATTCAAATCCGCCAACATTTCTGCGGATGGTTCACCAGTGTCTAAAAGGATGAGTGCGTTTGCGGTACCTGGTCCACGCGGGGCGTTATGCTCAAAATAAACATTGTCGTCGTTGATGCCTGCGCGACTGGTGAGCAGTGAACGGTAAGCCGCATCAATGTGCCATCTCGCTACTGCGCTCCACTGGTTACGAATACGTAGGCGGAGTTCGTCATTACTCTCTTTGTCTGCCCCTGCTTCATTCAACCATTCGGCAGGGTTCGTCACTGCGCCAATGCCCGGAATGGCTGTTGGCAAAATGTGGTAATACCCTTCACCTAGGTTGTAAGCCGCGCCCTCGTTCTCTGCCTCGACTTCTGCCATCACCATGGTTTCGTTCTCTGGCATCGTGGTATCAGCAAGCACCTTCACCCGGTAAATCGTGCCGTTAATCGGTTCGGTCTGTACCCACGTATCTTTGGGGATCACCAACGCAGGGCCTTTAGCCGCGGAACGTTGAAAGGCGATCATGCCTTTGGCTTTGGTTGCGCCTTTACGGGTGAGTTTGCATTGCCACGCCAACAAGTCGAGCCATTGGTCAACGGCAGTGGCGACAAACATGTTCGGTAAGACATAGCCAACCAATAAGGTATTGATGAGCCACATCGTGACTTTTACTACCGTGGCTTCAATGAGGCGCCAAAATGGAGAGAACGGCGAGTCGTTTGAGATGATGGAACCTTCTTTGTCCATCTCTTCTTTGAGTACTTTCTTCCACCCTGCTTCATCGGTTGGGATACCGGATTGCTTCACCAGTTCGGAATAGTCTGGTTTTGGAATATCAGTCATTAACGCTCTCCGTTATTCACTATCTCTAATTGCAACTCGCCAAAGTCCATGGTGTCGGCAAATACGTAAATCGTGCCCTCGGTTGGTTCATCCAAACGCACAGTACCTGGTACCAATCGAACGTCTTCTTCAACGAGCAATTCCAGCTTGGTGCGGATATCGGCTTTCTTGGATGGGCTTCGCTCTGCTATTAAATCCACTGCTAAGTTGCTCTCGATGATGGCGTGTTTGATGTCTTGGGCGATCACTGCTCGGTCTTGAATCAATATTGGGTTGCGGCCTGCATCGAGCACCACATCCCCGTTCTCAATCAAAATGTCCTGGTATTTGTAATCCGCCATTAGCCTGCCGCCATTTCTATTTCACTCGCCATGTCTTGCGGGCTGTTCATGTAGGTTGGATAAATCGCCACTCCACCGTAGTTGGTTGAGCTGGTTTGATAGCTGGCAATGTTCTTCGCTGCGCCACCTGGTTGAATTTGTGCACGAGGCGTAGCGCTTTGAACGGACTTCGATTTCACTTGAGTAGCTTCATCATCACCGCCGAAGCCAGGTATCCAATCAATGAGCCCTTTCACTGAGTCCCAAATTCCCGCTAGGCTTTGGGTAATCCAATTGAACACTCCGGAAAAAACTTCCTTAATGGAGTTAGCCATATCACCGATAAAGGCAAATCCACTAGTGTCGGTAAAGCCACTCATTACCCATTGCCACCCCGCCTTGATGAACTCAAACATGGCTCTAAATGGGAGTGTGATTAAAGTGATTGCCCCTTCTAGTACTTGGAACCATGTTGTGTCACCAAACGAAGCTTTCAGGTCATCCCAGTAGAAAATCAGTGCACCAACTGCGGCGATTGCGGCAACTACAGCACCAACAATGAATCCAATGGGGTTCGCCATCATTGCGATGTTTGCCGCTAGCATTGCAACGCGAAGCGCTGCCATTCCTTTGGTTAGCAAAAAGTTCACCCCTGTGAACATCTTCATGGTGAGCATATAAGTCGCCATGGCTTGTTTGCCGACACCCATCATTAAGGTAAAAGCACCACCTGCAGCAGCAGCACCTAAAATCGCCATGGCAGCAAAACCAATGTACTTTGTCAGGTTCGGGAACATCTCTGTCCATTCGATGATTTCTATCGCACCATCGGCCAAGCTCGAAATCACAGGCAAGAGAGAAGGCAACAACGCCGCACCAAAAGCAGTTCGAACAGCAAACACACCTTGTTCAAGTCGCTCCCATTGGTCGGTCATTGCTCCGGCCATGTTAATTGCCGTATTTAAGTTACTGGCATCATTTAGGTCTTTGACGCTTGATTGCAGCTCACCCGTTTTACCTATCAAGTCGGTGATAAGCAGTACGGCTTCATCCGAGCCGAAAGCTTGCTTAATTTGATCAATTTCCAGTGAATCTAAATCACCGAATTGGTTGCGTAGTTTCGACATAATGTCGAACATTGGCAGCATCTTCCCGTTGCTGTCGGTAAACGCCATGCCTAGCTTGTCTTGCGCTTTTACCACACCGCTCATAAAGGCTTTGTAACGAGTTCCCGCTTCACTACCAGTCATAGAACCTTGCAGCAGTCCAAGCACTGCCATTTGCTCCTGAATGGCTACGCCGTGAGTTTTACCTAATGCGCCAACACCTTTAAACGCATCCGACATTCCTTGACCCGTGGTTTTGAACCTCTCGACAGATTTTGCGGTCATACCTGCAACTTGTTCAGCCCAGTTGTCTTTACCAATCCGATCGGCTTGGTCTTTAAAAACCGAGTACATGGTACCCATGTAGTTGGTAATGGTGGCCGTATCTGCTTTAGTCGCAGCGGCTAAAATAGCCGAGCTTCTTGTGACACCCGCCAGTTCATCGCCTGTCATATCCCCCATAGCAGATTTGATATCATACGAAGCCGCCACAAATTCAGTGGCCGACTTACCGTATTCAACCGAAAACTTCATTGCTGTTTGGGTAAGGGTTTTTAGCTGGTCATCGGCAACACCAAGTGATTTCACTTCACCTAATGCCCTGTCCATCTCAATCGCTGGCATCAAGGCTTGTTGCAATGCAAAACCAGCACCCACCATGCCTGCCGCTCCTGCCATCATGGTATGAGTACCCTGACGGTAGGTATTGGTGACATCATTCAAATTGCGTTGAATATTGCCCAGAGGTTTAGAAATCTGGTCAATCAATCCAACTTGAAATCTGAGTGCTTCTGGTAACATCGTGTTCCTTATCAGCTAAACGCCTTGGCAACCCCGTTAGCGGTAGCAGCTTGCATGTTTTCCCAATACTGACGCTCTAACCAAATGGCCCTTGCAAGGTTCTCTTCGCTGTCTGTCTCACCCGGCAACCACTTACGGCGCCAGGTGAGCATTTGTTCGAGCTCGTTGGAGTCCATAGCCCGAACAAGGGCATCTATTTTTTTACTTTGATTTGCAGCTTCGGCGTGTATTCCTTGAGAACTTCACCCACAACCTGAATCGCAGCTCCTGGATTCTCATTCGTCAGTTCACGGAATACTTCTTTGCTTTCTTCTGTAACGGTGTTCATCAGAAAGTTATGCGCAGAGTTCACGATTTCCCCCTGTGCCAACGCGTTCATGTAGTCGTTGTAATCTGCTTCTGTCGGGACAAACGTGATATCTGCATCACCAACCGTTAGTGCAATTTGTTTGCTCATGCTACATCTCTCTCTTTATCTAACTTGGTTTCTAAACGGTCGAATCGTCCGTTTATAGAATCTTTCAAATCATCTACGGCTTCCCGTAGTTCGTGCTTAGTGGCGTACTTTTCGGCGACATCACCGCGCAGTCGCTCAGTGGCTAGCTCATTGGCATGGATACGACGGTCATGGTCTCGGGCGGTGCTTTGCCCTTTATCCGTTCTGCCGAAAACCACATTGATGATGGCGATAAGCAGCGCTATCGTTGCCACAATCGCCGATATCCATGATGAATCCATCGCTATTCCTTCTGTGGAATTTCTTTTAAGCGTTTGCCTTGTAATGCGTTGATGATGTCGTCAACCGTTTCTTGCATCACATCATTGCTAGTTAAGCCTTTTAGGGTTTCTAAGCCCCACACCACTGAGCGTGTGGCGAAACGTTCAAGGATGATTGACCAACTGATTTGAAAGAACAGACCTTTCAGTACTTCCAACAATGTCTTGCCAACGATTCCAGTTAAGAAATTCATGCTGCTTCTCCGATTAGGGATTGATATGCCTGTAGGTAATCTTCTGCTGTTGCTTTACCTGCGCTTGTGTTCCAGTACTTCTTCGCGTACCGAGCCAAACCTTCTAGGTCATCGTCATCTGGCAAGGCTTCTGGGAACCGAATTAAATTGAGTCGTGCGGTTGCCACTGCGAACTCGGGTGAAATCACCATGTAACGAGGGTCTAAGTGCTCAACGGGGCAAAACATCGACAGTGCATCCAACAAGTGAGGGCGACTGTTACCTAACCACTCGACAAGCCAGTTGAAGGTGGCTGGCTCCATTTGGGTAAAGCCCAATGCAGGACCACGTACTTGTTTTGAGTAAGTAAACTTTCCAGACTCATGGGCAATAATCATCAGGATCAGATTAATGGCCGCTTGAGTGTTCATTGTTCCTCTACCACCGGATGCCATATCTAAGTGGTCAAGGACTGGCTTCATGATTTTCTCAACAAAGAGCTTTGCTAAATTCATCGGTTCATTCGCTCCAATTCGCTTTGACACTGGGTGCAGTAGATGCAACCTGGTACTTTTTGGCGGCGTTTTTCTGGGATTGGGTCGCCACATTCGCCGCATTCATGTGCGCTTTCCCGTTCTTCAATTCGCTTAGCCCTTGCCAGTTGGTTGGCAAGCGCCACTTCTGTGAATTGGGTTTCAAGACCGCAGGCATGGTCGATAACATCTGCCATCATGCCTCCTTGTTATTGAACCAAGTCTTCGGTTTCATCCGGACGCAGGTACGGCACACCGTTGATGCTGACAAAGTCTGGGCTTGTCACCTCGAACGGCAGCTTGTGAACTAATGCACTACCGCCATTCGAATCGGCATCAAGTAGGTCAGAGATTTTGATACGACATCCGAAAGCTTCAATTTTGAGCTCATCTTTATCAATCTTGCCGTAGAACAGCGCGTCAAAATCAGGCATTCCACGCCAAGAGCCGGCTTGTTTCGCTGCTTTGCTTAGCAGGTTAAATTGCTGCGTGGTCAGCTCCATTTCACCACTAGCCTCAACATCTCCGTCGACGTAACCATCTGGCACACCAGAGGTTTTATTAACAGCGGAATTATCGGTAATGGATAACGAGACTTTTTGTGCTTTGAGCTTGTAGTCACCCAAAGAGAAATGCATGTTCTTGCCAGAAATTCTCATGGATTACGCCTCCAAATCTGCAGGGTTAGTAAGATCAAGCGCGATGTTGACCACGATGTGTTTCGGGCAGTTATGAGGACGAACCATCAAACCGATCGACACTTTGGTTTTGGTTACCCACTGAATGGTGACGTCACCATCTTCTGGCGGCATGATTTCGCCAGGGAAGGTAATGCCGCCAACTTCTGTCGTTTTCGACATATCACGCATATCTTTGCGAAAGTAAGTGCGGTTCAGCTCAATGCTTGCAGGCGTTGAGTTAAGAATGCGGTCGGCAATACGTCGAATCGCTTTGATACGCACACGGCGGTTAAGCTTGTGCACCGGGCGAACGTATTCGAGGTACTGATAATCACCGCCTTTGGCTTCCAATGTGGTTGCGTCCGACCAGTACACCCCTTCTAAATCGGCGTACCATTGCGGCAGTGAGTAACGTGCGTCGGCTAGCGTTGCGATGGTGCTCATCTCTAATGCTTTGCCTGCGCTGTCCGTTGGCATGTCACCCAAGCTCAATACTGAGCCTGTTGCGACACGCATTGGGCTGTCTGCTACCGTGACGTTTCGATCACATAAACGACCAGCCAGTACACCCACGTTATTGCCGTTAAGCTGAGGAACGGGCGTCACGAGGTTTGCAGAAACATCTTTCACCAGGTCAAGCATGGCGGTTTCGTACTCTGCCCACGTTTGGCCTGTATCAGAGGTTAAATCAATGCCCGCACAAGCGGCGAGGAAGAACACCCAACGACCAAGTTTGCTGGTCAGCTCGGTTGCTTTCGACTGCATGTCATCAAACTGAGTTTTGACCGTGACTGGGTCACAAATGGCAATGCCTTCGAATGAGTCAGTCCGGTTCGCCAGATCAACAGCGTCTTGCCACGTATCGTCTGCACCTAAGCCGACAATCGCACCCGTCCAGTTTTGTTTGCCGTTAAGTTGGGCGGCTTTCACGTTCAGACCAAGCGCATCATCGGCAACAACTTCGTCAAGGTTGGTCATGTTATTAATGCGGGTCACTTTGCCTTGCAGTTCTGCCTTGTCAGTACGCCCGATGAAAAGCACGTGACGTTCTATCTCAGGGATACCGCCTTGTGCCAAATTGAGATTGTTAACCTCTACCTTTCCGGTTGCCATTGGTTATTTCCTCTGTTTTGCCTGCTCAAATATCTTGATGAGCTGGCGGTTCACTTCACGTTCTTTACTACCGAGAATCTGACGCTCTGCTAATGGAATATCCCAACTGGTGATATTTGGCTGATTAGAGAGTTCTCGAATAAGCTGTCCTGCTTGTCCGTGGGTGATGGTTGCCATCAACTCACGTAAACTGGGTTTCTTTCGTCCTTTACCGCTTTTTCTCGGTACCGTGTAACCCAGTTCTCTTAGCTTTCTCGCTTGCCCTTTGGTACAAGGTGCTGAGTAATCTGGTTTACCCCATCGCTTTTGCATTTGGCGCTTGGTCATTTTTTGCTTTTGACCAAGGTGGTGCCTTGCTGCGATTTTTGCGGTTAACTCGTTACTCCAAGTCAAATCAAGCTGGTTAGCGTTTCTCACATAAGGCGTTAAGCCCTTTGCCATCCGCTTTAAAACCTTGCCTTTCTTCTTTCCTTTCTTTGGTTGCAGAGCGCGTCCGTTAACGTCTTTTTGGGACCGAATGCGCTTTCTGGTATTGGTCGTTTCCCAACGGCCAAGGGTTTTCAGTATCCAGACTCGCTTTTTAGGTGGCAGAGCCAGCATGGCCAGCTTTTCCTGCATGTTGAGCACATCGCGCTCATTGACCTTAATTTGTGGCTTCATTCACCAACTCCGCTTCTTCTGCGGTGTAGATTTCAACGGCCTGTACTCGGTAGGTTTCCCCTCGCCAAGTGATCATTCCCGCAGGGTCAGGGATCAGCTCAATCGGCTCCATCATTTCCAGTTCAATGGCAACATCGGCTACTTCACTGCTGATCACATCAACCGAAAGGTCTGGGTCACCTAACTCATCTTCATTACGCGTGGTGTCGTAATCGCTCAGCCAACAGGCAACCAAAGCAAGTAAGCAGCGAGGGTCCAAAAGTCGGTGTGGAAACTCTTCAATACTGACCACTGCGTTGTACTTCCAGTAACACGCGATATAACCGCCGTTCCCTCTGTCTTCACCGTTTGGCACAATGGAGCCGTTTTCCTGCCAGGCATCGATTTTGTTATCGAGCACATTGGAGTTCAGGTGACTGACGATGTAATCCGTCAGGTGCTCAAGCTTGGTTTTGTTGTAAGTTGTTTCGCTCATATCGAGTCAATCCCATTCGCACTGCGACCAAGGAGTGCGCGCACATCTTTGTTACTCTGGGCGAGAAAACGTGCCTCTTGTTCCGGTTCATCCGTTGCCACGCTTTCACCTTCTTTTCGGCGGTCTTGGGTCGCAAACTCTTTCAGCAGCTCGGCGTGAGCCCGACCATAAACCGCACGTTTGTAGAGCATGATTTTCGGATTGCTCAGCACTGGTTTTTCGCCACCGACAATCAGGCTTTCTAATCGTTCTTGAATATTCAGCGCGGCAATGGTCACCGCGTAGTTCAAAGAGTCGTTATCAAACGTATGGGGAACACGGCGTAAACTGCGAAATTCAGCCGTAGATAAATCCGGCCATCCTTCACCTGGTATAGCGATATCGACTGCGCTGTTAACATTTCCGCCAAAGCTCATAACGGTCCCTTGATTAGTTAAATTAGGGCGCCTCTAGCCACTGGGTCGACGGTATCGAGTTAGCCGGTTAGCTTCTCTTACCTCACCAGCCGAGGCGCGGTGGCGTAGGAGTCTTTACAGATTCTTGCCTTCGTTAATGGCGCGAATACGGGCTTCAATCTTCTTGATTTGGGTACCCACCCCCACTTTGCTGTTCTTATCGTGCGCGTGTTGAAGCAGAGCCAAGGCTTTTTCTAGCGTTTCTACGTTGCCAACCGCTGTGGCTTGCGGCTGGCCTTCTTCATTTCGGATTAGGTATAAACCCGCGAACTTGTACCACTTGGCGTGAACCTTCTCGTGCAAGCTCCACTCTTTCTCGACCTTGTCGAACACCTGGGAGAAACAAGGCTCAATGGAATGACCACGTTCGGATTCTTTCTCCGCCCATGCCAACACTTCGTCAGCACAGAACGTCGGCCAGTCACGGCGGAAGTTTTCTGGCGTAGGCAAATCTAGCTCAATGGCTTTCATGCACCACTCAATCGCGGAATCCAGCTCTTTAATGTCGAATAGCCAAACCACCATGTTGGTAAAAATTGGGTTTTCGAACGCTTCGCCACTTTCTAAGTAGGCTTGAACATACGGCTTGTACTTCGGTACCAGTACTTCACGTTTGTGCTTAATTCGATCAGCGATGGCGTTGAATGAGCGCAAATACTTGCGATCTTCTTCAAACTCAATCAGCTTGATGTGCAGGCTGTCGGTATCTGCACCGGAAACGGCTTCCGGTGCAGACTGGTTAGCTTGCTGTTCAATGAGCTTTCGGCGCTGTTTTGCTAATGGGCTAACCATGCATTACTCCTTAAGCTACAGGCTCAACAACGGTGACAGACTCGATAGCAGCGAACTTATTAAGATTGCCGATTGCATAACCTTCCATACGGATGTGGTTTTGCTTGAAGCGAAGCTCGTCTTCGTCATTCTTCTGCTTGCGCCACTGCGTCCCTTCCTGAGTAAGAATTTGCAGGTTTTTAGTGTTGGTTACCCAAACCATATCGGCAGGGAAGAAAGGCGGCGTATAGGCTTTCTTACCTGCAATGGTTTTGGCTAACTGCTGCGCGGCTTTGTGTTCCGTTGGTGTGTTTGCGGATTCCAGTAAGCGATGCTGCTCTGCTGCGACCAGGTTTGAACCGACGAGAACCACTAGATCAGGGTCTTGACGATGTTCTGGTGCAATCGTGGTATTGATCAGGTCTTGAACCAACGAATCTAGGTTTTTGTATGAATCCGCGGCTGCGCCTGTTGGGTCGAGTTGGGCTGAAGCAAGAACTTGGCTCGCTTTCTTCTCTTTCGCGATGGTTAACCAACCTTTGTTCACATCCTGACCAAGCGGGTTAGCGACTGGGTCTGTGTTAGCTGCGATAGACGTACCGTTAAAGCCAACGCGCAACATGTCTAATGCGAAACGGCGAGAGATGGCGTTTTTCATCATGGTCAACCATTGGCCTTTTGAGCCTGAGTTTGCCCACTGAGTCATGGTTTCCCACAAGATATGTGCGCCAGAATCCGTCTTAGTCAGCTCGTAAGTATTACCACTTTGACCGACTTCAACGCTAAAGCGACCATTGTCTTTGCGACCTGTAGACAGGCCATCATCACCCACATCAACAACCTGACCTTTAATTTGCTGAACTGGCAGCAATGAGACCATGCCAAGGAAAGCATCTGACTCCATAATCGCCTGACGAAGTTTGGTTTCCATTGGAGGCGTCAGGTTAAATGACTGAGTACCCTGCGGAGCATTTGCCGCTGCTAACGTCGCTGCACAAAACTCTTGTAGGTAGGTGGTAGATAGTGCATTCAGCATTAAAAAGTCTCCTCAGGTGAGAACTTCTCAGAGGTACCCGATGGGTTCGGCTCTTGGCCTGGTACTTCTTGTGAAAGTTCAGCGAATTTGGTTTCGAGACCGTTCACTTTCTCAGTTAACGGTTTTAGCTTTTCGTCCAGAGTGGCAGAGAACTGCTCAACGGTTGTGCCCTGTCCTTCTGGCTCTGGTGTTTCTGGTTCGTTTTGCAAGTTGAACTCTTCAGCAAGCTCTTTCTTGAACTCACCTTTGAATGCAGAAAACTGCTCTTGCAGTGCTGCTTTAAGTTGCTCTTCAGTCACATCGGGATCCTCAGCTTTTGATGGAGTTTCTGGCACTTCATCGCCAGAAGAGAAAAATTCATTGAATGCCGCGAAAAAGCGGTCTTTGCGCGTGAAACACTCGGAAAAATCGACTTCTTCCAATGCGCTGCACTCTAATTCGGTGGTTTCGCCAGATTTACGAGAGAATTGAAGGCGCGATGTACCTGTGGAGGCTGGGGAGTCAGTCGCAGCTAGGCCCATTAAATAGCAACGCCCTTCACCCTTGTAATCGGGATTTGGCTCGATGGATGTGAACAACTTTTGCTTTTTGCGGTTGGCTTCCAGCATGAATTCGTTTGGCTCTAGCTTCGCGAACAGACGTAATTTGCCGTCTTCTTCTTCCGCTTTAAGCTCAACAACATTGCCCCAGTTTTCACCGTAGCCATAAAATCGACGGTGTTCTGGCCAGATTAGCGCGGTGTACTCTTTCGGGTCATAGCTTGCCGCCATTTGCTCAATCCATTCACGGGTAATTTTGCGCCCGTCTACGGTTGGCCCCTCAGTAGCAATGATTTTCCAGTCACTAATCTTTGGCATTTTGGTACTCAAACTTGTCATTCACATATCGGTGTGAGCAAACAATACGCCTTTGAATAACGGCTTTCAGCCACTTCAATTCCTGCCAATTCGGATTTAACCAAAACTAGAATTTTCAGGAAATTATCTAGGTCATCTGCAAGTTTTCGGCGCGTATGATGCAGCTATGGCATATTCAGATGAAATAAGAGAAGCCGCGAAAAAGCTCTATTTACGCGGTGTTCCTCCGAAAGAAATTGCGGCGCAACTGAACCTTAATAGTGAGCGCATCCTTTATACCTGGGCGGAGAAATTCGGCTGGGCTTTGTTGCTTAATGAACTTTCTGTTGAGGAAATGATTAATCGTCGTTTGGCGGTGTTGATAGATAAGGATGAGAAAACCGATCAGCAGCTCAAGGAAATGGACAAGCTTATCGATCACCACGTTAAGCTGTTAAAAGCTCACGCTGATGCAAAAGCCAAAGTAGAGCGGCACCTTTCGCAAGGCAGTTCACCAAAGAGTGATGGTGACTCATCAAAACAAAGCAGCAGTAATGGCAACCGTAAAAAAAACCGTAAGAAAAACAGCATTGAGCACCTGACAGAAGATGACTTTAAAGGCTGGCACGAATCTCTGTTCAAATACCAGCACACGATGCGTAACAACATCAAACAGCGTATTCGTAATATTCTGAAGTCTCGCCAGATAGGCGCTACCTACTATTTCAGTGGTGAAGCCTTAGAAGATGCGATTCTGACTGGTGACAACCAAATTTTTCTTTCTGCATCACGCGCACAGGCTGAAGTTTTCCGCAGCTACATCATTGCGATTGGTAAAGAGTTCTTAGACATTGAGTTAACCGGCAACCCTATTATTCTCTCCAACGGTGCCGAACTGCGCTTTTTGTCCACGAACAGCAAGACCGCGCAGAGTTACCACGGCCACGTTTATGTCGATGAATATTTCTGGATCCCTAAGTTCGATGAGCTGAACAAACTTGCTTCGGCAATGGCGACGCATAAGAAGTGGCGCAAAACCTACTTTTCTACGCCATCGTCTAAAATGCACCAGGCTTACCCGTTCTGGACTGGAGACCAGTGGCGCAAAGGTAAAGACTCTCGCGCCCACGTTGAATTCCCGACTTTTGATGAATTCCGAGACGGTGGCCGACTCTGCCCAGACAAACAGTGGCGTTATGTTGTCACCATTGAAGATGCGGCAAACGGTGGCTGTGACCTATTCGACATTGACGAACTGCGCGAAGAGTACAGTGGTGACGACTTCAAAAACCTGTTTATGTGTGTGTTTGTCGATGGTTCGCTGTCTGTCTTCAAATTCTCTGACCTTGAAAAAGGCATGGTGGATGCCGCCCACTGGCAAGACTTTAAACCAAATAACAAACGACCTTTTGCCAACAGGGAAGTTTGGTTAGGTTACGACCCAAGCCGAACCCGTGACAATGCCTGTTTGGTGGTTGTCGCTCCGCCTGTCGTAGCTGGCGAACGTTTCCGTGTATTAGAAAAACACTATTGGAAAGGTCTGAACTTCCAATATCACGTTTCAGAAATAGACAAAGTCTTTCAGCGCTACAAAGTGACTTACATCGGAGTCGACACCACGGGTATTGGCGGCGGTGTTTGGGACTTAATTTCGAAGAAATACCCACGTGAAGCGCACGCCATCCACTACAGCAACGAAAACAAAAACCGCTTGGTAATGAAGATGATTGACGTAGTAGAAGCCAAACGCCTGCAGTTTGATGCCGAACACAAAGACATTGCCATGGCGTTTATGGCGATTAAGCGCGTCCCAACGGCCAGCGGTAACGCCATGACCTTTAAAGCAGAACGCAGCGAAACGACCGGACACGCCGATGCATTCTGGGCAATCTCTCACGCCATCATTAACGAGCCGTTAGATCACTCAACACCAACTAAATCAACCTGGGCCACTGCAGCATGACCGAGCAAATGAACACTTTAGTCAAACAAGAAGAACACGCGCCAGAGTCGGTCTATCACATCGACTCCTCACCAGAGTCCATCGACTCAAACAGTTGGATGACCACCTATTCAGATTTGTTCTACAACGATGCCGATAACTATTGGGAACCACCTATTTCACGCAGTGGCTTGGCCGATATCGCCCGAGCCAACGCCTACCACGGTTCACTACTTATTGCTCGGGCAAACTACGTAGCTGGGCGCTTCCTAAATGGAGGCGCGACCCGCCGCCGACACATCCAAGCCTTTTGCCGTGATTACTTCACCTTTGGTGATGCTGCGTTTCTTAAAATCCGCGATGGTTTCAAACGTGTGGTTCGTTTGCATCCATTACCTGGCATGTACCTTCGCAGACGCAAAAACGGCAATTTCGTCATTCTGGAACGCGACAACCAGCAACGCGAATATAAAAAGGAAGATGTTATTTTCTTGCCTCAGTATGACCCGCAGCAACAAATCTACGGTTTGGCGGATTACTTAGGCAGCATTCAGAGCAGCTTGCTGAATAAAGACGCGACTTTGTTCCGCCGTCGCTACTATAAGAACGGCGCACACATGGGTTTTATCTTCTACGCCACCGACCCAAACCTTAGTGAAGAAGATGAAGAAATGTTGAAGCAGAAGATCGCCAGTTCTAAAGGCGTGGGTAACTTCCGCAGTATGTTTGTGAACATTCCGAATGGCAAAGAGAAAGGGATTCAGCTGATTCCAGTTGGTGATATCGCCACCAAAGATGAATTTGAGCGCATCAAAAATATTACCGCGCAGGATATTCTTGTCGGCCACCGCTTCCCAGTAGGTAAAGCAGGGATTATTCCGCAGGGTACGACCAGTTTAGGCGACCCAACGAAGATAGGCAGTGAATACGCCAAGGATGAGATCATTCCGGTGTGTGAGCTGATTATGGATGAGGTGAACTCAGACCCCGAGGTACCTAAGCACTTGCGCCTTAATTTCAATTTAATACATGGAGACACGGCCTAAATACGCCTCCAAAACTGTATAAAAACACAGCTTTTTGACGTATGATTATTAAGTCAGTCAATAAGCTAGGTGTTTTATATGAGAGTGTTGTGCCCGGAGTGTGGAAGCAAAAGCCGTATCCAAAAATCCAACCGCTTAACCAACAGTCATTCAGATTTGTATTGCAGCTGCAGTGACCCAGAATGTGGACATACATTTGTGATGAATTTGTCTTATAGCCATACGTTGAGCCCATCGGCAAAAACGACAAGCCAACTGGCATTCAACTTGTGTAAGGCGTTGCCGCCAGAGGCACGGCAACAGCTCAAACACCAACTATCTATGTTGTAAATTACTTCGACATAAAAGCAGTACTCTCCGTTTCGCAAGCCATCTCGATAATACTCAAGATGGCTTTTTGTTTTTCAGAGTCCAACCGCCCTTTCGCATCCGCCAGTATTAAGCCTGCTATGTATGCACCTGCCGTTCGAGTTCGCTCTGTCGCCTCACTACTTGCTACACCATCAATGACGATCTCTAAAGCAGACAACATGATATCGTTTTGATTTTTATCCGACATATCAACACCCTTACTAATCACCAATGAAATATACTGTATATCCATACAGGTTTCCACAGTGGTTTTTAGACATAATTCACTCATTAAGAATTTTCTGTTTCCGTTTTGCATTTATGCAAGCTGGGTGTCAACGTCGTAGTGAGGTTGCTTTTGGGCAAGAGAGGGAGTAAGTATTAGTAGAGTTTATCCATGTATGTTTAAGCATCTTCCAGAAATTTGAGAACACGATCTTTGCACTCAAACTATCTAAAATAATATTGGCGGTTAATCGTTTTAAGAAACTAAAATTTCGTTAACAACTTATAGTGCTACGATTCTAGGTGGCTATATCCAAGCACTTTTTTGCGAATGAAGTGTCAAAAATTGACACACTAGTTATTGCTCATTTTAGTAGTCTCGATTACGATTGTTCAGTATAAAGCACATAAAAACTCTATTTCACCATTGCAATATGATGCATTTTTTAACAAGCCAAAGATATATGGAGAGTACACCATGAGTGCGTTCTTAGAGGGCATTTCCAGGTCATTCTGTATTTGGCCAAAGACTGACTATAACAAGTTTATACCTAAACGTTCACCTAGTGTTGATGCATGGAGTAACGTGGGTAAGAACCTTGCAAATAGCGTACTAAAATATGACCGTATGCTAGAAGAAAGAGAGATTGGAGATGAAGCGTTAAGTAGTGCGAGAAACGATTCGTTTAAAAGCTACTTTTACCAACATCTAGATTCTTCTGACATAAGCACTGTCAATAAAAAGCATTTTATTAATATCGTTATCCACCTGAAAGAGTTTGAGTTGGAAAAAGACAGCTTACTAAATGAAATCAGTGAGCTAAAAATACAGCTGCAAAAACTCGAAAACGAACTTAAGACAGAAGTCGAAGAATCCAAAGACAACAATGACTAATACCAAATCAGACATAACCCCAGAGCCAGAGAACAAAAACTCTGGCTCTGATTCTACTCAGAGTTCAGAACTCCCTCCCAATCCTTTAGATGTTCTTGTAGAAGAAGAACCTGGCGTTGGTGAAGTCATAAAGAAGACCCCTGAAGTAGAAAGAATACTTCGTGAACATCCCGAAGTTGCAGGAGCACTACTCCAAGTCACCACCCAAACACACTTTTCTGGACCTCTTCCTCCTCCTGATATAATGAAAGGATATGAAGATATTTGTCCTGGTGCAGCGCGCGATATTCTTGATATGGCCAAAAATGACGCAGAGCATATCAGACAAATGCAAAAAGGTGCTTTGCGAGGAAATACAATTGAGACGGTCTTAGGGATCATATCTGGTCTGATTATCTCTCTATCTGCAATAGGGGCAATAACTTATGCGGCGGTTTCGGGACAACCAGTCACTGCTGGTGTTGTTGGTTCAGTAGCCGTTCTTGCTGGTGTATTCATGCGTAAAAAAGTAACACGTCCTAAAGTTAGTAAAATAGAAGAAAACGATAGCTCTCAAGAAACTAAATAGATTACCTACTTTCACACCAACGGCCAGTCATCTTCCATCTCTGGGAAGAACGAAAGGTCGGGCTGTTGGTACTCTTTAGTTTTCTCTTCGGGTTGGGCTAATGCCTGGTCCCAACCTTCAAAATTCATCCAACTATTATTTTCTGCAGGTGTGCGGGTAACTTCAACCAGCTGAGCTGGACGAACGTTGCCGTACTCATCGACCTCCGCTGCGCGGATTTGAACACTAGTCTCATCATCAATGCGTAAACTGCTGCCTTTTAGCAGTGCGGCTAGTGCCGTTTTATCAATATTTGGTAGTGAAGTCGCCCTATCCTTCATTGGTTCAAGTATTCGGGATAGCTGATCGCTGACCTGTGACTCGCGATGTTCCGTACAGTTATTGACAGAACTCCGAGAATTAAACCCTAGGTTTCTGATATTGAATATAAGCAGAGCTCTCGCTCTGCTTTCTTTGCGGACGGGTTGTTTAAAATCAAGTTATTCGTTAACTGAATGGATCTGTCAGGTTAGAAGAAAATACGAGTCCATTAAGCTGATTTTGTTCACACATAGCTTTGAACCTCTCTGTACAGTATAAGTTGCTGACCCCTTCTAATCTTGATTTAAAGATCACTTTATCTTTCACATCATCATCAATGAATTCAAGAACCTCTAACCCATCAGGGCTTCCATATGAGATCTTCTCTACACACTTTTGTCTATCTTCTTTTCCAAAAGTCAGCGATGTATATAAATACCATTGTTCACCTTGATAGTTGACAGGTAAAAAATCCCCGCTTTCAAATAAGCAACTACTTAAAGCTTCATATGCCCTCGGCGATAAAACAAGATATGTTCGTAACCATAAGCTAATATCAGGCAATACGGAGTTATCGGTTAATACATCTTCAAACTCGACCTCCGCAGGCTTCCAAATATCTTTCAAAGATTTATTTTCAACAGCCTGCAATAAGATTCTCTCAAAATAGTCGAAATCCCCCAACTGGGTAGCGATTTCATCTGGGCCAGAACATACCGACTGAAACTTAGTTAAATCATCTGTAATTTTATAAACAGTCATCATCCTTTCCAAACTTCATTCTTAGCTTCCAAGACCTCTTTAGGGTAGGTGCCACTCTTTAACTCCATTTTGACCCGAAGTAAGTTAGCCTCAAAGTGCTGTTTACTCGGAATACCCTTCGAAAATTTGGAACTAATCCAAGTTTCATAATTAAATGTATGAATCGAACGGTGAGCCGGAGACTTAGGTGCTTCCCAGTTAAAGTCCGTATGTTTCGCATAATTTGTTAACCAAACACCATTTACGGGCGCATTTATGCCAATTTTATGCATGTGCAAATTTAATCTTGCGGCTCTCATTTCTGCTTTTCTAAACCTTCCCGAGCCAGGAATGATATGGTGAGGCTCATGGTTTTTAGTTGGTTTAGGCTCTCCTGCAGCGGTTAGGTTATTAGCTAGTTTCGTCGTCGGGTGATGCTTTTCAACGAACAACTCTTTCGCATTTTTTTTTAAGTTTTCTGCAGAGTACGATTGCAACTTAGCTTGCATATCTTCAACTCGAGCATGAGCAATGAGTTCAATCCTCATTTTTTTCAAAAACCTCAAGTCTTGTGCTTCAAACTGCAATCGTTTTGCTCTTTGCTGTTCAGTTTCACCCGCAGGTGGAGCCACACGGTACTTACTATAGAAATCGTCGACTAACGCATCAAAACGATCTAAGGCCAACTCAGCTGCAGTTGGATTACTAGGACGATTCGTTTTTCGTCCAACTATACTCAAATTATGCTTCATACTCGTATCCCTCGAACAAACAAAGCCGTTGGATAACATTCGCACAACTGACGAGCAAATAATCAATAGCCTTTATGTGGCCTACAGCTCAGATTTTTATGCAAGCAATAGCACTTTAAATCAACTTTAAGAAATAACGGTTCACTACTTTAACCTTTAGGTTCTTATGGCGACACAAACCGGACTAACTCAATATTGGGAAAAGCCGCCCCTCGAGATAATCTGCCGTAATGCTATACCAATAAGAAAGCTCACTTTCATCAACTTCCATGTGTGGTATAGATTCATGTAATAGTGATTGCCAATAGGACTGATTCTCCTTAAATCGCTGATATTCAGATTGATAGAAGTGGCTCGCGTCTTGTTTTATATCGCTCAGGTCCAGATCTCTACAATTCAATGACCACCCTCTTGCACCAGCAGCCCAAACCATAAACTTGTCTACTTTATCCTTAGCCAGTTCTCCCTCAAACGTAATGCAGAAGCGATTGCTCGTATTCACATGCACTCCCCTGCTATGTAAGTTCTGGCTCAGCTTTTCGGCCTTCTTCTCCAAACGGATGATTCGCTGATAAAGCTTGTTCTGGTACTCCTCAGGTTTATGCTGCTTTTTGGCAATGGCTTTAGCTTTGATGGTTTGCTCTTTGGCATTTCGTAGCTTGCGGATTTGCCGCTTAATTGGCTTTTTCCATTGCTCAAGTTTATAGCCCAACTCCTTAATTATTGCGGTCATATTGCCAGCTTCAAACGAAGCAAGAGTTTCCCAGGCAGGAGCTCTTGAGCACTTCGCGATATTGTATCGATTTCCCTTGATTAGCCCTTGGTCAGCATTTTCACCTTTAGCGGCATAACCGACTGCTTTGATGATGTAAGAACCGGCGGCTTTTGGTTTTTTGATTCGCTCTAATTTCGCAAATCCATGCCCCCATATTTTTTCAAGTCGCTTAGCCCAAGGACTAAAGAGATGCTCTGGTACCGTCCAACGTAGCAAAATATGAACGTGCGGATTAGGCTCTCCATCTTCATTGGCTGGACACTCGGCTACCCATATGTAATGGAAATCAGCAGGCAAGTTAGTCGGGCCAACATCGCTGGGCTGAACATGTTTAGCAACTTTCTCCTGAGATAAGTCGCAGTACTTTCGTCCACTATCTTTGTCAACTTGGATGGTATGATCCGCAACCCAGCCGCGTTGATACATTTTCTTTGCGCCATCAAGAAAACGAGAGACTTCTTTACCTATCGTTGTCTCTAAGGTTTTTTCCATCGAGAACTCTTGCTTGGGCTTTTGTTTGAGATCGCAATACGGCCCGGCTATGACACTGCCCTGGTTCATAGCTTTAACACGCTTACTATCTAAGGTTGGAAACAGCCAGTATTCTCCACCAATATCCGTGATTGGTTGGTCAATTTTCTTTTCACCACGCTTAGGATGTACTGTCACCATGTTGCGCTTATAGATTATTGGATGATGCGACCCCATGCTGACACACTCACTTCCATCCAACATTCCACCGAATATGGCCATTCGTTGTGCCTTGGTGAAAGTCAGCGTGAGAAAAGTAGAGAAACCACCATGACAAGCTGCAGTGTAAGCCCCTGCCTCAAATATTTTAGAAACAGAACGGGACGTCAGCTTTTCCGAGAACCTCTCACCACTGTTTTCCGAAGGCGCAGCACTAGATGGCGTTTCGGTTACCGCCTGAAACTTATAAGTTTCATTCCAAGACCGGTGCATTAACTGCATTGAAATAGGAATCTTTTTAGGTTCGGCTTGTCCTCGTTTTCCATTCTGATTGAGAATGGCAGGTTTGGAGCGCTCGTTCGTTTCATACAAAGCATCATGGCTAAAGTTGGCGTCGGCATTGCTGATGATACTTTTAGGGCGTAGAGACTTGCTCAGACTCATCAACTGCTTAATTTGCTTGTCTTTTCTGTGGCGAAATTTCTCTGTCGGACTTTTGCGCCCTTTGACTAGCCTATACTCTTCGGCGATTCTCGCCGCCGCTTCGCGGTCGTGTTCCGAGAGGTAATTTACAGATTTATAGAAGTCAGTTCGCTCTTGAAGATCTCGCTCACGCTTAGACTTTCGATTGGGAACGCGGTCATATATCGCTATTTTTTTGACCATTCCGCTATCCAGTAGCGCTTGTTCTTGGTCTGAGTAAATTTTGGAACCTAAAAAACCAGCATTATAGCTGGCGTCGTTATTTTTGATTCGGTCCAGGGGCATCACTGCCCCGCCGATATAGAGAAGGTCAGACTGGTTCATACTCTATCCCTAATTTTTCTTTCGAAAACTTAACGAATAGTCTCTGTGTATCAGGAGACTTCAGAAAACCTTCGACCTCTTCGAGTCGAATAGTCATGGTTATGCCCCATCCTTCCGGCCCAGCAAAATATGCAATAGCACACTTTTCATATGTCTTTGTTCGTCCTTCCAAAATTTGAATGACATCATCACCGACACTAACTGAAGTGATCCTTTTATTTTTCATACCGCCTCCAGTTCTTGGGTCGTTACCAACATAAAGCCGCCTTTCCCATTGCCTTTGCTCAAAACGCCTTTGGTTAAATGAGTGCAACTGAGGGATACACACGCTTGTTCGATCGCTTGGTCTAGCGAGTCGAAGTCGCCAACCATTACATTGGCAACTTCTTGAGTGTCTTCATGGCGGATAACACCGCCAGCTGGGCAAAGCATTATTGCGGCATATTGCATAAATCAGGCTCCAGTTCTTTCTTATCGCGACGAATAGCAATGCGTTCAATCAGGTAATCTTCAATATTTAGTAGTTCTTCTAGCGCACGCTCTTTATCAATCAATACAACGTTGTGAGCGTTATTCGTTGTGTTCTCATCAAACACAATCACGTTGATAAGACTCATTTTTGATGAGTACTCGATACGAATACTGATGACATCTGAGCTATCCAACGCCAAAGCGAACAGACTATTAATAGTTGTTTGGATCGCGAGTTTGTTTGCGACTTCATTTAGATTCATCTTTTATGCTCCTACGCTAAGACGAAAAAAAGCCCCCTGTTACAGGGGCAAAGGCTTGGAGAATCAATGCGTACTACTGAATTGGTAATGCTTGAGGCGTCGAACGTCACCAAGATTGCGATCGAACAACGTCGCGATTTCTTTAATCTGCTGCATACCGTTACGGATTTTTTGGAGTTCCAAATCGTTGAAGCTTTCAAACTCTCGCACGTGCTCTGAGGCTTTCAGATCACCGGCTATCAATACCAAGCCGCGAAAGCGTGGTGGCATACCGTTCCACAACTGCTTCAACTTGCCGCGTGTAGCGGAACCATTGAACAACGCTTTACAGGCAGCAATGCTCTCGCTGGCGTTGGGGATTTGCTTTTGTTGTTCTTGTTGAATAGCTAACTGACTCATAGGTTCTCCTTAGGCTAAGCCTGGAAGTGGCGCACCGTTGGCTAGGAAATCTGTGCCCATTTGCATGAGTGGCTGAAAGCCGGTGGTGCGGTTTTCTAAATCATTGACGAACAAAACCAAGTTGCCGATGGCCGCTTGAACCTTGGCTATGGTTTTGCGTTTTTGACTGCGAGGTAAACGGTCTGCACTGCACATGTGCATTGCATCGCTAGACAGCTCACCTGAATATTGGCTGTTAAGTAGTGTGCGCTCTAAAAGGTTCTTCTCTTCGCCGTCTTGAGGTAACTGAACCGTCACCACACCTAGGTCAGCAAAGAGTGTGTTCACAATGGTGTAATCGCCGGATTCTTTGCTCAGCAATGCCAAATCCACTGGGTCCAGCTTGTGCGGCTGTTCTGGGTTGAGCTTGTTACGCAACATTCTCCCAGTCAGGCCAATGCGTGGAGCCAGCTTTTCCATATTATGATTGATGGCGAAGTCGCAGCATGCAGCGTTAAAAGAACGCTGTTTGCGTTCGCGGAATCCGCACATAGCTATATTTGCGTCCATGATCCACACTCTTACATGAAAGGCGGTACGAGAATGACAACCAACGCGAACACACCTAGCCACATTGGACAGTGCGTTTGAGTTGGAACATGAGAGGTAAAAACCATGACTTACCCTAGCGCAGCAATGGCTTCACGTGCCGCCATTTCGTGCATGGCAACCATGTTAATCAGAGGCTTATCGCGGCGTTTATCTTTGGGCTTGATGATGACGCGACCTTCAGTCACGTATTGTTTGATGGTGCCCATAGGTAAACCAGTAAGGCGAGAGTATTCTTCGTAAGTCACATATGGACTTAGTGGAGGTATCTTGTACGTTAACATGGTGATATCCTTGTATTTATGTCTATCTTCTTCGGCTGTCTCTTGCTTTGGTCGGCGTGACTTCCGAAACACAAATACATTTTTGATCCACTTTTGCATTTAGTCAATACACAAAAGCAGATCGAATCCACAAAAGCATATACGAACTATGAAAATGGAAAAGATTCCACCATTCGATTATTTGAAAGGCGAGGCATTTACGGAAACTCTAAAAGAAGTGACTGGCTGTAAAACACTTTTGGAGATGGCAGAATTATTTGACGTACCTAAAGCTACTTTTAGCGCTTGGAATACTCATGACAGAACTTCGCATGAACTTATAGTTAGACTTCATTTGGCCAAAGGTATCCCAATTAAGAAGCTGGCATTAGGAATCGACGAAGAAGAATCAAACGGCGCTAAAGCTCCATACTTGAGTAGCCACTTACCCTCTCAGTATGCAGGCGAGCAGAGAGGAACAATCATCCTTGAAAGCTTTTGCCTCACAAACGGGGAACTACTTGATACTGGCGAAGTGCCTTACTCTATACGTCGTATCAATGGCTACGGACTAAGTGGTTATTCACTTATGGAAGTTGAAACGAACGAAGCGATTTATCTAGTAGATAAAGACACTCGCAACGCAGTATCGGGTAAGTATCTAATCGACATCGACGGAAACTTATCAATAAACCAAATTCAACGCCTGCCTGGTAAGAAGCTTGCGATTGCTTTTGGCGAAACAACAATGGAAGTATCCGACAGTGATATAAAAGTAATGGGCAGAGTGGCCGTTACTTCAAAAAAAGACTGATTGTTATTTGGCTAGGAGAAATAGAATGGCTAAAGAATGTAAACACGTGAAGGCTTTTCGAGAAAAACACCTAAAACCGAGTGAAACGATTATCGCTACTGGCGAAGGCTATATCGGTGAAATGATGGGCTCTGGTGACAAAACCCAACACAATGGTGCCTTGCTCATCACTAATGAGAAAGTGTATTTCTATCGAAAAGGATTTTTTGGCGAAGTTCTAGAAAATATCCCGCTGAAAAGTATTACCTCTATCGAGCGTAAATCTATTCTTGGCCACTATACGATTAGCCTTCATACAAGTCATGATGACCTTACATTTAAATGCTTGCAAGAAAAGGAAGTTGTCCAAGCTCTTGTTGATGCAATCGAAGACGGTCGTTCAAGCACATCTAGCCAACCAAGCACTTCTTCAGGCAATGCAGAATCAGCTATTGATAAACTAAAAAAACTAGGTGAACTTAAAGATGCTGGCGTCCTTACCGAAGAAGAATTTCAACAGCAAAAAGCCAAATTATTATCTGAAATATAAATTCATGAAAATGGTTTCGTTTGAGATCAACCAATTATACTTACTAACACAAATAATTTTAACGATTAGAGGCTACTATGTCTGAATTACAAACTCAAATAGATGCTGCTCGAATGCAGGTCCATACCGACTCTTACCCTATGTCTATTGGGGAGTTGGTTAACTTGTATGAAGATGGCGAATTAGACATACATCCCGAATTTCAACGTGTTTACCGTTGGTCTGAAGAACAAAAAAGCAAGCTAATTGAATCAATTATATTAGGTATTCCTCTACCATCTATTTTTGTCGCTCAAAGAAGAGATGGTGTTTGGGACGTTGTAGATGGCCTTCAACGTATTTCAACTATTCTTTCATTTATGGGGAAACTAAAAAACCAAGAAGGTGAGATAGTTAAGCCTCTAAAACTACTTGCAACCAAATACTTACCTGCACTAGAAGGAAAAGTATGGGAAAACCCACATGAGCCAAACTCCGAAATCGACCTTGATATCAAACGAGTGTTTAAACGCGAAAAGCTAGACATAAAAATAATCAAAAGAGAAAGTGAAGGCGATACAAAGTTTGAACTTTTTCAACGTTTAAATACCGGCGGTTCAAAACTATCAGATCAGGAAGTTCGTAACTGTATGTTATTAATGTTGAATGAAGATAGCTACACCTGGCTGAAAGATCTAGCTAGTGATAAAAACTTCATCAACACTACTCCATTGTCAGAAAAACAAAATGAGGAATGTTACAACCAAGAGCTAGCTCTTCGCTTTATAGTACAGCGCCATTCTGATGAAAATATCAAGAAAGAACATTCTGATGTAGCGCCTTATCTAAACGCCGAAATGACTCGCTTACTCAAAACTGATTCCAAGTTAGACCTTGATAAGGAGAAAGCGACGTTTACTCGCACATTCAAATTACTGAATCAAGCGTTAGAAGATTGCGCATTTAAAAAATACAACCATCAGAAAAATCGACATGAAGGCGCCATCTCACTACCAGTATTTGAGGCTCTTACCGTCGGAGTTTCTTACCTTGTAGAAAACAGCCAAAAGTCAAATAACGATATAATTGAGCTGATTAGAGCTCAATCAAAAGCTTTAACTAATCATGAAAAGTTTATTGCAGTGCTAGATAAGCGCTCTCGACCAATTGAGAGAATGACTATTATGGCCGACTTGGGTAAGGAGTTATTTGCATGAAAGTTAGGTCTTTAGGGGAGCTTGAAGACCTACTAGACAAGGACTTAGCATGGCGGAGAAAGGAATTTACCACGCTAAAGTTAATGGTCGGAGCTAGTCGCAAGCATGAGAAAACAATCTTAATGCGTGCCTCTGTTGCAATGCTTTATGCACATTGGGAGGGACATATTAAGTTTTGTGCTCAAGTTTATCTTCTTTATCTTAAGCATGTCGCACCTAGCTACAAACAAATGACTGATAATTTTGTTCAGATGAGCTTAAGTGAAAAGTTCAAACAAGGCTTCTCCATAAAGCGCTTTTCCTCCCAACAGGAGATTTTTAACTACCTTACTCAAGAACGAGACGAAAAATTTGATGTAGACGAAAGTGTTGTTATTGATACTGAATCAAACCTTAAATATGAAGTAGTCTTTAATATCCTTGGTCAACTAGGGTTAGATACTTCTATTTATGAACTAAAAGAGCACTTTATAAATTCAAAATTGTTAAAGTGTCGTAATGCTATCGCACATGGAGAGAGACTAAACGAATTGGAGTTAGAAGACGCGCACAGTGAACTGGAAACAGAACTTTTAACTATGATAGAAACTTTTCAAAATTTAGTCAGAAACGCGGCAGAGAATAAACTCTATCTTAAAAAAGCAAGCTAACAGATTGCTCCAAGCTAATTAAACCGCATAAAACTAATTTATGCGGTTTAATCCAAAGGTATATCTTTTATGACACCTACCGTCAGATGCCTCATTCGAGTTCTGTTGTTTAAAAAATCATTGGTTTTTGACGATTTAAGAACCTTTAGCAAAGAAATACAATCCGCCAATCTCCCACTTTTTGGACTTACTACAATCATATGATTTTCTACTGCGGTCAACTCTTTCGTATTTATGACCGTAGCTGCTGCTCTATACCTATCAGACGGACTCGACGTACGCTTAATTACAACAAATGGAGGCTTACAGACGGTACCTTTGAACCTTCTTCTTTCTCTAACATCTTTGCTCTCCACTCTTCCCCAAGTCGGACTATTTTTGGGGTGAAAGTAAGGATATTCACATCCTTCTTCGGGATCACGATATGCAACTAGAGGACCTATACGAACATCATATTTATCAGAAAGCTTAAGATAGTCATTTAGCTCTTCGTACCACTGAATTTCACTTGTGCATAAGTCAGAAACGTAACCAATTAACAGAAAAACATCAACATCCGTCTTAGTGTTAAAACGTCCCCAAACTTCACAAGAAGCAACAAGCTTACTATTCAAAAAATCTCTAAAACCTCCATATCTAGAGCCAGAGCGAAGTACATCTGGCAAGATTGCAGTAACAAGGCAACCTGTAGGTAGAATGCGTAAATACTTGTCAAAAATAACTCCAGCGGCGTTAACTTTTCCGTTTTTCCAATAATTGTCTCTTGGTGATGGCCAGTCAGAAAATGGAGGATTCATTATCACATGCGTAACTGGCTCAAGTTCATTGGCTTCTACTAACATCGCATCTTTGCAAAGAATATGATTTAGTAAATCAAAGGCATCTTCTATACAGCAATCTTTGCGTGCTCCTCGATACAGAGCTTCTACTATTAATCTTAATTTAGTAGTTTCAATAAAGGACTCATGAATATCAAACCCCCAAAGCACCTGCCCCCAAATTTCGAGCGTTGCAGATAACGTAGCCTTCACTTCAAGCTCTCTTGAACATACGATAAGTAAGTTTCCTGCGCCACATGTTGGATCTAAAACAACAGCTTCACTGTTAACTGGAATAGTAAAGCTATCTAAAGCTTTTTTAGCTAAGGTTGACCCTGTGAAAAAGCTTCCAGCCTCTCGCATGTCTTCTATGGTTAAGCACTTTCTCAAAACAGTGTCGATTAAGTCTAAGTCCACCATTTCCCGTAAAGCATCGGAATCCCTCGCGCTATCATCTAGTTCGAGATAATCACGAAGGGATAAGTTATGAGAATTAAGTTGATTCATTTTAGAACTGCAGAAATTATTTTCTTAAATATACCATATAGAAACACCTTAACCTAATAATTATCAACTCTAACATGCTGATATAAATGGATTATTTTATATTCCATTGTTTGTTTTTCTGCAGAAAAAACATAGGGTTAGAGTGTTCAAACTAGCATTGATAGGATAGATATAATCTTTCATTCGCGCTAACATTACCCTGTATATATAATCAGTTAGTTCATATGACCATCAGAAACCTTAAAGACGGCAGTAAAAAGCCATGGCTTTGCGAATGCTATCCTCAAGGCAGAACGGGGAAACGCGTTCGTAAACGCTTCGCTACCAAAGGCGAAGCCACTGCTTTTGAACTCCACTTGATGAAAGAAGTGGATGACAAGCCGTGGTTAGGCTCTAAACCTGATCATCGTCGATTATCTGATTTAGTCGAACTATGGTTTAAGTTGCATGGTAAGAATCTCAAGTCCGGTGTTCATACTCGCCTGCGTTTAGAAAGTATGGTTTTAGACTTGGGCAATCCTATCGCGTCACACCTAAATTCCAAGCAACTCGCGACTTACCGTTCTAGCCGTTCTAACAAAGGTCGTGGCCAGCAACACAAAGAGCTTTCCATTGCTTCGAATAATGTGGACTTTGGGTTGCTCAAAGCGTTGTTTAATAAGTTGATAAAGCTTGGAGAGTGGAAACTGCCTAATCCGGTTGATGGTATTGAGGCAATCAAAAAGCCAGAGTCCGAACTTGCGTTCCTGACCGAACAGGAAATTCGACACTTGTTTGAAGTTGCTCAACAAAGCCCGATTGGTGATGAGCTAACGAAGATATATAAGGTTTGCCTGGCGACTGGTGCGCGTATCAGGGAAGCAATTTATCTGAAGGGTTCTAACCTGACGAAATACCGCATTACCTACAACAATACCAAAGGCAAACGAAACAGAACGGTACCGATTTCTGAAGAGTTGTATAACCAAATCTATAAGCCAACCAATGACCGCCTTTTCACTTGCGGTTACGGCGTGGCGTACAAATGGCTGACTAAGGCCCTTCCCCACTTACCAGAAGGCCAAGCGACTCACGTTTTACGTCATACGTTCGCGAGCCACTTTATGACTAATGGCGGCAACATTCTTGTATTGAAGGAAATCCTAGGCCATCAGCATATCGATCACACGATGATTTACGCGCACTTTTCACCAAACCATTTGAGTGATGCTGTGAGGTTTAATCCTCTAAGTTCACTAAAGATTTAGGGTTAGAGGTTCATAAAGCTTGGGCATTTTTCTTTTTAAACTGTCGAATTTGGCGTTTGGTAGGCTTACAAACAAAGCTAGTGTATGCCTCTTTATCTGTACCTATGTTAATTGCTAACCACCAGAGAGATATACCTTCTGGGTGCTTCTCGGTTGGTACCAAAGGATCGTATTCGATAACTGCCTGGCTCATGATTTTCCCTGCCTCACCTTATATTGTGCTTATTTCATCAAAACTTCACTTTATGCAATTAAATGATTACGTGGTAGCTTGTGTTTGTAAATGATTAAGTTCAACAACACGAAAGGTGCAGGTATGCAACTAACAAAAACTGAATATATATTGCGTAGTATCAGTAAGATTCGTAACAAGAAATGGGAATTTTTTATTGTTACACGAATTATCCACGCTTTACCTGATGATATTGAATTTATTACACAGCAATTGGTACGCTTCCCTGATGGGACGAGAGCTCTCACGGATTTGTATTTCCCCCAATTTAACATCCATGTAGAGATAGATGAACGCTTTCATGAAGGTCAGAGGGACGCAGATTCGAAGCGAGAGTTAGATATCATACAAGTAACTGAGCATTTTATTACTCGCATTAAAATAGCGGATAACAACAAACAAGACCGTCCCCTCAACGAAATTTGTTCCGACGTAGACTCTATTGTTAACAAAATTTTAGCTTTGAAAAACGAACAGATATCAAATAATGAATTCTGCCCGTGGGACTTTGAACGCAGATACTCTGCTAAACCAGTTATCGAGTCAGGTATCGTTTCGATCAAAGGCAATATTGTTTTCCAGAAACAAATTGAAGCACTGCGATGCTTTGGTTTCAAGGGAAAAGGCTATCAACGAGGAGCATGGCAAATTCCTGATGGTTCAAAAGATATGGTTTGGTTTCCAAGACTTTATGAGCACGGTCTATGGCACAACGAGTTAACCGCAGATGGGAAGAAAATCATAGAACGTGCGCTTAACAATAATGAAGAGGCTCTAGTATCTATACAAAAACAAAAAGAGCGTGAAGTCGCTGATGGTAGTAGAAAAACTATAGTTTTTGCAAAAGCCCGTGATTCGTTGGGTTTTAATCTTTACAGATATGTAGGAACTTTTCGTATGAACCTTGATGAAAGTACGGAAACAGAGATTATCTTCGATAGAGTTAGTGAAGAAGAGAAAGTTAGAGTATTGGCAAGTGACAACAGCCAAATCGATTATGATCCTGAGGCTAAATGGGGTTCAGATCCATCTCGTGACGATTCAATCGCTATTATGAAAGCGATTAAATCAGGCAAACTACAAATGAAATAATTGAATCTGGAGCTAAGAAAAAGGAAAGTATCAAACAACGAATGAGCTCTAAATCTAATGTAGAGTGCGTTTCTCATTAGTGACTTATCTAGGCGCTCTGTTTGGTTCACCAAGCGATTCTTTCGTATCTCACCTGTCAAGGTTAATGGCGACAAAATGGCGGCACAGGTCAGCTTTTGTCGTTATTCATAGGTCACAGTCGGATTGAAGAGTTACTTACACTCTATATATAGCAAGGGATAGCAACGAATAGGAAGGTTAGGCAAGGAGGCGGCACATAATAAAGCTTTATGTTCATTCCACTAACCTAAAAAGAAAAAGGAGCCAGTACGGCTCCTTCGTATTCTATCGCTAAATGTGAGTATTTACGAATTACTCAGCTTGATCTTCAGCGCGCGCTGCTGCTTCTTTGATTAGAGGCTGCAGTTCACCTTTTTGGAACATTTCTAGAATAATGTCACAACCGCCGATAAGCTCACCTTCAACCCATAGTTGAGGGAAAGTTGGCCATTGCGCGTACTTTGGTAACTCAGCACGGATATCTGGGTTTTGCAGAATGTCTACGTAAGCGAACTTCTCACCACATGCCATTAGTGCCTGTGACGCTTGAGAAGAGAAACCACAGCTAGGTAGTTTCGGTGATCCTTTCATGTACAGCAGGATTGAGTTTTCAGAGATCTGCTGTTTGATTTTGTCGATAGTTTCCATCGCTTCCTCATTCATGGGTTTGAACTTTATTTATTTGCCACATTCTACTCAATAACGACAGAATAAAAACCATATAATTAATAAGGCTTAATTTTAGGTTGCTCATTGGCGAGCAATGCAGCACTTCACCACTGCTAACCTCTTAAAATATTTTCATATCGGGGTTTTAATAAAGTAAAAACTTGCTAAAATACTTAGCAAGTCAGCCTTAAAGGCGACATAGCTATAAAAAAACACTGGAAGCAATCGAAAGGTCATCCTTTCAAATCAATGGAGAATCGAGTAATGGCATTTGAACTACCAGCTCTTCCTTACGCGAAAGACGCACTAGAACCACACATCTCAGCAGAGACTCTAGACTACCACCACGGTAAGCACCACAACACTTACGTTGTTAAGCTTAACGGTCTTATCCCTGGTACTGAGTTCGAAGGCAAAACTCTAGAAGAGATCATCAAGACTTCTACTGGTGGCGTATTCAACAACGCAGCGCAAATCTGGAACCACACGTTCTACTGGCACTGTCTTGCTCCAAATGCGGGCGGCGAGCCAACTGGCGCAGTTGCAGACGCTATCAACGCAGCATTCGGTTCTTTTGAAGAATTCAAAGCGAAGTTTACTGATTCAGCAATCAACAACTTCGGTTCTTCATGGACTTGGCTTGTTAAGAAAGCTGACGGCTCTCTAGAGATCGTTAACACTTCTAACGCTGCTACTCCTCTAACAGAAGAAGGTACAACACCACTTCTAACTGTTGACCTATGGGAACACGCGTACTATATCGATTACCGCAACGTACGTCCTGATTACATGAACGGCTTCTGGGCTCTAGTAAACTGGGACTTCGTAGCTGAGAACCTAGCGAAGTAATATACTTCCCCCTAAGTTCAATTTAGTCTTATTCAAAAGCTCGCTATTTAGCGGGCTTTTTTGTTTCGCCTTCCCTAGCACCTTTAAATAATTCCCTCTTTTACTAAAGTTTTTCTTATCCACGCCGTTAACAGAGCATCGAGCGAGGAACATCATGCAAATTCATACGTTAGACAAAGCTGCAATTATCAACGAACTTCAGTTCGGTAATGGTATTAACCATGCCGTACACGAAGGTCGTCGTGCGGATTTCTCGCTGATTCTGTCTATGTTCTCTAATGATGTTCGCGATGTGGTCCCAGTTGAAGAGGTCCAGGAAGTCATCACCAGTGACAGTATTCTTCGCCAACAATTGGGTTTATCGCAACCTCAAGCTCTTCGTTCTGATAGCAGCAGCTATGAACTCGCAGCTGAACAAGCGAAACAGTTTCACGATGCAGGATTGCCTTCCGCAAAGCTGAGCCATTACCTAAAACCAGATGCGCTGACTTACCTGCCTGAAGACACATTCAACCTACCAGAGGAGGTTTATCACAACCTATCTGGTCATGAGCGACGCAGATTGGGCGAACGCAACAAACAACTGATCCCAGATGCTGGGCTATATAATCAGCTAGTGACGGCTCAACGTCAGCATCAAATTCAAGCTAAAGCATAGAGATCCGGTTTTTATCCAATAGCTTGCAATACCTACACGTCAGAAATGTGACGTCTTACAAATTACCGCACAATAGTCCTCACTCGAAAGCGTTAGTTTGAAGCCTTTCACACTGAACCCAACGAATTTCAACCATGCTATTAGCACAAACCACTGGTGTATTGTTTTTCACATATGGATACAGTGAAGGTGCTATGGATATCAAAGAATCAATTATTCTCGTCACGTCTGCAGGTTCGGTTATAGGAAGAACCTGTGCAAATCACTTTGCTCACCTTGGAGCAACGTTGATTCTTTGTGACCAAAATTCTAGCGCTTTGAGAGCGAGCTATGAGCAAATCAGCGCTTTCACTGACAAAGTGTATGCGATGAATGTGTGTAGTGATAACACAACGTCCATTAACTTATTGTTTGACCAGATAGAATCACAGCTACGTGCGACACCAGATGTGATTGTTAATTGCTGGACCAGCTCCCCTATGCCTGGCTTAATGGCGCCAGAACCAATGAGTACTTACATTGATCACTTGTCGTCTGCGGCACGCTTCCTTTATACCTACGGCCAAGTAGGAGCAGAGCGCTTTCGAGCCAGAAACAAGAAAGGCGTCATTGTTAACGTCATTTCTCATGACAACCATGAAGACTTTACGGGAGTTGAAAGCATGGCGGCGTTGGTGTCAGGTTTTACTCACAGCTGGGCAAAAGAACTCACACCATTCAACATTCGAGTGGGCGGCGTTATTCCCTCGGTAAATCATACAAAAGAAGAGCTCAACGAGAGGCACTGGGCTGAGATCCAAGACGAACTAGTCCGCAACACAGCATACATCGTCGCGAATGAATACTTCAGTGGCCGAGTAGTTGCGACCGAAGTGTAAGCATACACAGCAACTCTGTTTTCCCGAGCCAGATGTAACTCCTGCACCAAAATAAAAAAGCCCCAGTCACTTGACTGGGGCTTTAACCTTTTCCCGATTAAGGTTTCGTGCTAGCGAAAACCTTGCTCACTCGATTTTTTAATTACGCGTCAGCTTTTTCTTTCTTTGCTTTAGGTGCTGCTTTTGCTGCTTCTTGGTCTGCTTTCTTCTTGATAACAGTTGTACCTTCGAAAGTTTCGCCTTCAACAAATGCTTTACCGTAGTAAGAAGCCATCAACACATCTTTAAGTTCGCTGATTAGAGGGTAGCGTGGGTTCGCACCAGTACATTGGTCATCGAACGCTTCTACCGCTAGCTCATCCAGTTTCGCTACGAAATCTGATTCAGCAACACCTGCCGCTTGGATAGACATTGGGATGTCTAGGTTAACTTTTAGTTCATCCAACCATGCTAGTAGACGTTCAATCTTCTGAGCAGTGCGGTCACCTTCTTGGCTTAGGCCTAGGTGGTCAGCAACTTCAGCGTAACGACGACGTGCTTGTGGACGGTCGTATTGAGAGAACGCAGTTTGTTTAGTTGGATTGTCGTTCGCGTTGTAACGTACCACGTTAGAGATAAGTAGTGCGTTAGCTAGGCCGTGTGGCAAGTGGAACTCAGCACCCAGTTTGTGAGCCATTGAGTGACAAACACCTAGGAATGCGTTCGCAAATGCAACACCAGCGATAGTAGCTGCGTTGTGTACTTTCTCACGAGCGATTGGGTCATTTGCACCGTTCGCATAGCTTGATGGTAGGTACTCTTTTAGCATCTTAAGTGCTTGAAGAGCTTGGCCATCTGAGTATTCGTTAGCAAGAACAGAAACGTAAGCTTCTAGAGCGTGAGTTACGGCATCGTAACCACCAAATGCTGTTAGAGACTTAGGCATGTTCATTACTAGGTTCGCATCAACGATTGCCATGTTTGGCGTGATTTCGTAGTCAGCTAGTGGGTATTTAGCACCAGTCTTGTCGTCAGTAACAACCGCGAATGGAGTAACTTCTGAACCAGTACCTGAAGTTGTAGTGATACATACAAGCTCAGCTTTTTTACCCATTTTAGGGAACTTGTAGATACGTTTACGGATGTCCATAAAGCGCATTGCTAGTTCTTCAAAGTGAGTTTCTGGGTGCTCGTACATTACCCACATGATTTTCGCTGCATCCATTGGTGAACCACCGCCTAGCGCTAGGATAACGTCAGGTTGGTAGCTAGCCATTTGAGCCGCACCTTTTTCTACTACAGACAGTGTTGGGTCAGCTTCAACATCGAAGAATGTTTGAACTTCCATGCCTTGAGCTTTTAGTAGGCTTACTACGTCATCTGCGTAACCGTTGTTGAATAGGAAACGGTCAGTTACTAGGAATGCACGTTTCTTACCTTCTAGGTCGCCCAGTGCGATTGGAAGGCTACCACGACGGAAGTAGATTGACTTAGGTAGTTTATGCCACAACATGTTTTCAGCTCGCTTCGCTACAGTTTTCTTGTTGATTAGGTGTTTAGGACCTACGTTCTCAGAGATAGAGTTACCACCCCAAGAACCACAACCTAGCGTTAGAGATGGCGCAACGTTGAAGTTGTACAAGTCACCGATACCGCCGTGAGTAGTCGGGATGTTGATTAGGATACGAGCTGTCTTCATCTTGTCACCGAAGTAACGGATACGGTCAGCGTTAGTATCTTGGTTAGTGTAAAGACCAGATGTGTGGCCGATACCACCAATCTCAACCATAGTTACCGCTTGAGCAACCGCGTCTTCGAAGTTGTCAGCACGGAATAGACCTAGAGTTGGAGATAGTTTCTCGTGAGCGAATGCGTCATCGTGAGATACTTTGCCCAGACCTTCACCAACAAGAACTTTAGTGTCTGCTGGAACTTTAACGCCTGCCATTTCAGCGATTGCTGCTGCTGGCTGACCTACGATTTTCGCGTTTAGCGCGCCATCGATAAGAAGAACTTTACGAACTTTATCAGCTTCTGCTTTGCTTAGGACATAAGCTTTGTGAGAAGCAAAACGCTCTTTCACTTCGTCGTATACTTCATCAACTACGATTGCCGCCTGCTCAGAAGCACATACTACACCGTTGTCGAAAGTCTTGGACATTAGGATAGAAGCAACAGCACGTTTGATGTCTGCTGTTTCATCGATAACAACCGGAACGTTACCTGCACCTACACCGATTGCTGGCTTACCAGAAGAGTAAGCGGCTTTAACCATGCCTGGACCACCAGTTGCAAGGATAAGAGCGATGTCATCGTGTTTCATTAGAGCGTTTGAAAGCTCAACAGAAGGCTGGTCGATCCAACCGATGATGTCTTTTGGTGCGCCTGCTGCTACTGCTGCATCTAGAACGAGTTTAGCTGCATCGTTAGTTGAGTTTTTCGCACGTGGGTGTGGTGAGAAGATGATACCGTTACGAGTCTTCAAAGAGATTAGAGATTTGAAGATCGCTGTAGAAGTTGGGTTAGTCGTTGGTACGATACCGCAGATGATGCCTACAGGCTCAGCGATAGTCATAGTACCTAGGTTGTCATCCTCTTCTAAGATGCCACACGTTTGTTCGTCTTTGTATTTGTTGTAGATAAACTCAGAAGCGAAGTGGTTCTTGATTACTTTATCTTCAACAATACCCATACCAGATTCTTCTACCGCTTGTTGAGCTAGCGGGATACGGGCCTGGTTAGCTGCAAGCGATGCTGCACGAAAGATTTTATCTACTTGCTCTTGAGAGTAAGTAGCGAACTCTTCTTGCGCTTTCTTAACGCGAGCAACCATTGCATCTAGTTCAGCCATATTAGTTACAGGCATAGGGAATCTCCTAAAATTAACAAATATTAAAAACTTTTTACTAAGGCTATTACTTATCGTTTTTACTGTTTATCAGTCACTTAGAAAACAAACGTCTTAGTAAATTGCTTTCAGGACTGAGTATAATATTTCAGAGTGTGAAAAAAATTGACTTGGATCAGTTCTCACCACCTAAATACTACCAAAGTGGTGCCTCATCACACCAAAATGACATAAATCACTGATAAACAAATAAATTAACTCTCATTTTTTATTGAGTAAAAAAGAAGCAAATGGACAAATAAATAAAAGAAACTACAACAACCTGTAAAAAAGTTTCATTTTTGACCAACAAAATTACATGTAGGCCCAATTCTTTGTGCTACTGAGAGTATATCGAACCGAATACATCTCTCTACAAACCACCTTGGTTTTTATCAAAAATGTGCGAATGTTAACGTTTATATAAAACAGTGCAATTTATCAGCAACTTTATACGTAACATTTCCTTTCCAGATTAGATACAGTTTATTAAAGAATTAGTTTTTCTCACTTAAATGGCAGGGAATGCGTTAGTTTTTTTCATTTCTTACAACCTAACTTTTGCCTTACATTACGCCCAAATTACCCCTTCTCCTTTTCACTAATGTGAACTTTGATGAGTACGCAACATGCAAACTTTTGAACTTGCTATCTTCTTGCAGTTTTTTCTCGGTTTGGTCGCCGCAGTAAACCCTGTTGGTATCATGCCTGTGTTTGTGTCACTAACCGGGCATATGACACCCGACGAAAAGCGCAATACGGCAACAACAGCAAATGTGGCTGTTGCGATCATCCTGATCATTTCGCTTTTTGCTGGTCAGTTACTGTTAGACATGTTCAGTATTTCTCTGGATTCGTTTCGTGTCGCTGGCGGGTTGCTATTACTTAGCATCGCATTCTCGATGATGAGCGGTAAACTGGGGGAAGATAAGCAGAACAAACAAGAGAAAACGGAATACGTCAGTCGTGAACAGATTGGTGTGGTCCCTCTTGCAATGCCTTTAATGGCAGGTCCTGGTGCAATCAGTTCGACTATTGTTTATGGTGCACGCTACCCAAGCATGTTCGATACCGTGGGCATTAGTATTACGATTGGTTTGTTCTGCCTTTGTTCATGGCTATTATTCCGTTCTGCCCCATTGATCGTACGATTTCTAGGTCAAACTGGAATCAACGTCATTACTCGTATCATGGGTTTGATATTGGGCGCACTTGGCATAGAGTTCATTGCGAATGGCTTACGCAACTTATTTCCAGGATTAGCCTGAGTTTCTATAAAATTGTATGATAGAGCGATTCAACAATGGATCGCTTTGTCATGACGACTGACTCTCTTAAACATACTCTATATGTCACCATTTTTGGTACTCATACCAAAGCTGGTAAAACGTTCGATATTGCTCTCATTATCGCGATCATCAGTTCGTTAATCGTACTGGTGTTAGATTCGATACCCTCCGTTCGGGCCGAGTGGGAAAAAGAGCTGAAGTTTATTGAATACACATTTACTGGCCTATTCACGATTGAATACCTTCTAAGGCTTTATTGCTCCCCCAAACCTGCCGCCTACGCAAAGAGTTTTTATGGTGTCGTCGATTTACTTGCGATTTTGCCCACTTATTTAGCACTCTTCTTCCCATCCGCTTCGTTTATGGGTGTGATCAGGGCGCTGCGAGTGATGCGAATATTCCGCATACTCAAGTTAGTCCGATACCTCCAAGAGTCCAATATCCTCTTACGTTCACTGCTTATGGCGCGCAGAAAGATTTTTATCTTCTTTAGTTCCGTCGCCATTATGGTAACGATTTTCGGCTCATTGATTTTTATCATTGAAGGACCTGAAAACGGATTTACTAGCATTCCTAAAAGTATTTATTGGGCGATCGTGACCATCACAACGGTTGGGTATGGTGACTTGGTCCCTCAAACAGACCTAGGTAAAGGGCTTGCATCACTCACCATGTTACTGGGTTATTCCATTTTGGCGGTACCTACAGGTATTTTCACTGCCGAACTGCACCAAGAGATGCAATCGCACAAAGTATTGGTGAAATGCCCAAACTGCTCCCACGCAGGGCACGACTCTGACGCAATTTACTGTAAACATTGTGGTAGTGAACTAGCCGATCCAGACAAAAGAGTCGTTCGAACGGAAGACGACGCATGAAAAAAGAGCTCCCTAAGGAGCTCTTTTATTTTGTCATCAAATAAAGGATTGATGTGATTATGCTTTCTCAGACAGAATAATTCGCAGAGTACGACGCAATGGCTCCGCAGCACCCCAAAGCAGTTGGTCACCAACAGTGAAAGCATTTAGGAAATCATCACCCATTGCCATCTTACGTAGACGACCTACTGGTACAGACATTGTGCCCGTAACTTTTGCCGGTGTTAGCTCTTGAGCAGTGATGTCACGGTCGTTAGGAATCACTTTCACCCAATCGTTATGAGTGGCGATGATTTCTTCGATTTCGTCCATTGGTACATTTTGTTTAAGCTTGATAGTAAGTGCTTGAGAGTGACAACGCATCGCGCCAATACGCACACAAGTACCGTCAATTGGAACAGGTGAACTTTGAGAACCCAAAATTTTATTCGCCTCGGCGCCCGCTTTCCACTCTTCTTTACTCTGACCATTATCGCGCTTCACATCGATCCATGGGATCAACGAACCAGCTAGTGGCACACCGAACTTATCGGTAGGGAAAGAGCCGCTGCGCATTGTATCCGCGACTTTCTTATCGATATCTAGGATAGAGCTTGATGGGTTTGCAAGTTCAGAGCTAACAGAGTCATTGATAACGCCCATTTGCGAGATCAATTCACGCATATTTTGCGCACCAGCACCAGATGCGGCTTGGTAAGTCATTGCGCTTGTCCACTCAACAAGGCCTTTCTCAAATAGACCACCTAGCCCCATTAGCATTAAACTAACCGTACAGTTACCACCGACAAATGTGTTCGTGCCACCGTGGATGCCTTGTTGGATTTGCTTTAAGTTCACTGGATCAAGTGTGATGATCGAATCTTCAGCCATACGTAGCGTAGAGGCCGCGTCAATCCAGTAGCCTTTCCAACCAGCCTGACGAAGTGCAGGGAAAACTTTTTCTGTATAGCTACCACCTTGACAGGTGATTACCGCATCAAGCTGTTTTAAGCTTTCAATATCATACGCGTCTTGCAGTAAGCCTGCGTCTTTTCCTAAGTTAGGAGCAGGAATACCAACTTGAGAAGTACTGTAGAATACTGGTTCGATTAGGTCGAAGTCTTTCTCTTCAACCATACGCTGCATAAGGACTGAACCAACCATACCGCGCCAACCAACTAAACCAACTCTCATCGTATTAACTCTCCATGTATTAAAAAACCTACCCCATAGTTAATTTTTCACAGCAAAATCTCAACCCCTATTTTGTAAATAAGCGCGTTTTTTAACCTTTTCCTCTGAAAAACCGGGTTACACGAGATTTTTTAGTGTTTGGTTTGCGGTTTTAACCATTTTTCAAGTAGGGAAAGTACTTTAGCCCCCTAATTGGTCTTACCACTCAATGAGAAAATAACACATGAAGCACAATAATTTCACATTACACAACATTTAAAACCAAAAAAGTTAAAACAAAATAACAGTTAATTTCACAAGAAAACGTTTTTACCGACGAACATCAAGATAAAACACCAAATGTTCGAAATATAATTTTTGTTAATGTATGTTATGCGCGATTACAACAAGGAGCGCCTTCCTCTATTGCTCCAAGATTGACAGAGGCACATATGAAGCAAGTTACACCACGCCTACCAAGCTTGATACAGGTATTTATCTCGCTCGGTTTATTTCTCCTGCTGGCATTTTCGTTCACAGCCAAGCTAGACCTACCGATTCAGCTAGCGCTATACATCGGTTGGTTCATTGTCATGATATTGGGCATAAAGCTTGGCCATCAGTATAAAGATCTGGAAAAAGCAGCACTAAATGGCATTTCCAATGGACTTGGAGCCGTTTTAATCCTTTTGGCCGTTGGCGCGCTTGTAGGTACTTGGATCTCTGGTGGTATTGTTCCAACCATTATTTACTACGGCCTTAAAGCAATCCACCCTTCCATCTTTTTGCTCGCGACCATGATCATCTGTTCATTGACTGCGCTAGCGACTGGCACATCTTGGGGAGCTGCTGGCACAGCAGGTATTGCAATGATGGGTATCGGTCAAGGTCTTGGTGTTCCTGCGCCAATCACTGCAGGTGCCGTACTTTCAGGCTGTTACTTTGGTGACAAAATGTCGCCTCTATCGGATTCAGTAATCCTTGCTTCATCTATGTCTAACGTTGAAGTGATGGAACATATTAAAGGCATGTTGCCGATAGCACTCATTAGCTACATTATTACAGGCATTATGTTTACTGCATTTGGCTTCCACTACGCAGGTCAAGTTGACATGAGCCAGGTAGACTCTGTCATTAAAGCGATGGAACAGCAGTTCTACATCACCCCTTACTCATTTGTTCCTGTGATCATCGTATTGTCACTTCTAGCGATGCGTATGCCTTCATTCCCAGTGATCAGTTTTGGTTCTCTGCTAGGTATTATTTGGGCAGTGATGATCCAAGATGTCGATTTCCTAACCGCGTTCAACACGGCTTGGGCTCCGTTTGCAATCTCATCTGGCGTAGATTTCATTGACTCAATCCTTAACCGTGGCGGCATGTCTTCAATGCTTGGGTCGGTAGCGGTTATCGTATTCGGCCTTGGTTTTGGCGGTCTACTAGATAAAGTAGGCGTGCTAGAGACTATCGCGAAGCTGTTTGAAAAACGCGTTCAAAGTGCAGGTTCATTGGCAACAAGCACAATTGGTACGGCCTTTATGGGCAACGTATTTGGTTCAGCGATGTACGTTTCACTTATTCTGACCCCAAAAATCTGTGCGAAGAACTATGACCGTCTAGGCTACAAACGTAAGAATTTGTCTCGTAACGCAGAATTTGGCGGCACGCTAACCTCAGGTATGGTCCCTTGGAGTGACAACGGTATCTACATGGCCAGTATTTTGGGTGTTGCTACACTGTCTTATGCCCCGTTCATGTGGCTGAGTTTTGTATGTATCATCGTAACGATCTTCACTTCTTACATGGGTTGGTTTGTTGATAAGTGCGAACCAACAGCAGAAGCAGTTGAAGAAGCTGAAGGCGAATTAAAGCAGCAAACCGCTTAACTTCGCAGAGATAGGAAGAACCTCCCTTCCGAATTCAATACTAAAAAAGAGCGCTTTAAAGCGCTCTTTTTTTATTTCCAAAACAAATCGTTAGCTTTGTTTGACTGGCGTTTTCACGGCTGCACGCTTCCCAAACCAATAGCCCAATCCAAGCGGTGCAAAGAATATAACGGCAATGAACAGAATAAAGTAGATGATGGTACTTTTGACAAGTTCAATCAGCTTAGTCATGGCGAGATTCACAACCTCTTGCGACACTCGATCCATATCTTGAGCAAACTTCTCGCGCTCATGGGTAATGATCTGTGCGATTTCTTGGCGCTCTCTGGCAACCATCAGCTCTATAGCTTGGCGTTCTTCACCCAACTGAGATAAACGCGCCTCCGTCCTTTGATCGATATCGTCAACCAAAGGTTGTAACTCCAGCGCCATTTGTTCTGCCAAATAACGCATGTACTCTGGGTTGTTATCGATAAAATCCCTCATCGAATCAGCGGTAACTTGCAAACTATTGAGCGCCGCATTGACTTTTTCGATGCTGGCAGAGCTATTCAAGGCCAACAACTGCGCTTTCCACGTCATTATTTTTGGTGTCTGTTCTGATACCAGACTTAGACGATCAGAGACATCCCCAAGTGCTTCTGGCATCGTGCCTAACGTTGTAACGGCTTCCTCTTCGCTAATTTGGTTTGCATCTAACCACTTACGGTAAGCCGGAGTCCTAATCATGCTTAAATCAGCGAATGGATGCTGCTTGGCGAACTCTGCAACAAACGTTTGTGTCTTGATGTATGCTTCTTTCTTCAATAAAGATTGAGCCAGTTTATCTACCTCTTTCGCTAAATAAACGGAAACTAACTTGGCCTCATCAGACGCAAAGAGCTCATTACCAGAAGCGGTAGTAAAGAACTGTTCCATTTGTAGCGTGAAAGTCCATGTATCAATCAGTGCAGCCATTGGGGACACTTGATACGCAGAAGCTTGGATGCCTTCTTCAGCATTTATCTTCCAAAGTAAAATATAATATTGATGAACTTTATCATGAGGCTCATATTGTTCGTGTAGTGCATCTGCTGCTTGCTCAACCTGAGCAAAAAACTGCTGCGCATACTCACGAGTCAAAAGACGCATATTGAGCTCTTGTTTGGTAAGAGGGACGGTTTGACTCTCGATCTTGACTTCGAGCAGGGAGCACCCTGAAAGCATCATAACCAGCCCTATCAACATCATTGAAGACATTCGGCGAACGGACATGAAAACACCTTTAACAAATTGTATAGAACGGGAATAAAGCGAACTAAGTCATATAGTTCGAGCCTTTATTACCTCAACTCTTATGACATTAAGTCAGAGCAATATCAATCTGTTAGCGCTTCTGTTATCTTTTCACTATTGAGTACATTATTAGCAAAAAGTATGGTTTGTTTTAGGACATCATCTAAACATGCCAACTTCTCTTCCGGCACTTTTTGCCCTTGTTTAATCAACAGTTCAATATCACCCGAAATACAGTGCAATGGCATTGCACCTAAACTCCCTGAGACCCCTTTAAGACTGTGTGCGGCTCTTTGCGCTTGCTCTTTATCCTCTTCTAACAGCTGATACATTTTAGTGCCATCGCCAGAGTGATCCTGAATAAAGACCTCCAGTAACATCCGCACAGCGCCCTCGTCACCAGACAGAGAATCTAACATTTTATTGATATCTATGTACGGCTCACGTTCCACTACTTCCACTTGTGATGAATTCACCTCATTACAACTTTCTTCGTTCATTTGGACGTTTTGAAAATTTTCTGACTGAGCTGAGGGAACAGCGTTAGCTCCATTTTCATCATCGCCAACTTGCTCTGACTTTTTATCATCGGTTCTGGGTAGTGGTATCGGTTGAATCGTTTTTGGGGAGAAGGCTCCCCATGAAATGAGGAAAAGGAGCAAACCACTGATTACAGACAACCAAACAATAAAAGTCATTAGCTTCTGTTCCAACTGATCATTTATCGAAGTTAACTGGTTCGGGAAATCTGGATTAAGCAGTTGATTGGATAAATAACTGCCCTGTGCCTGAGCAGATAGTGCGCTTGAGGTTTGAGCAAGCTGGCGCTGAAGAGCACTTCGCTCTTCGGGAGAGAGCGTCTCTGATTCAATAAAAAGTCGGTCTAAGTCACGGTAAGTATCGCTATTCGTTGCAGAGTCACTAAAGACAGACTCAAAAACAAGCGCACCTAAGCGATAGTACATTGCCTGAATTTGATCAGAGTTTTCTGTTCGAGCACGGCTGCTTCGTAACTGTTCTGCTAACGAAACCAATTCACTGTCACTTCTTACAAAAGCTCGAGCACTTTCTAAAAATCGGTCGGTCGTATAAAGCAATTGAGTGATGTCTGGTGTGATTTTCCCTTCAGAAAACTCACTTTCAAGCTGTAAGCGAACTGCATAAGCCAACTGAAGTTTCAGTGAAATTTGGTCGACGTGTTTAACACGGTAAGGCAGATCGAAGTTAAAAAAGTGCCTGACTTCTTCAACTTTACTTCCTAACTCATTTACAGTCGAAATCGTTTGAATCGTTTGTTTGGCTTGCAGCCAAATGCCAAGTGCTAAAACACACCACAAAACGAACCAGAACCAAACAAACCGCCGTATTCCTTCTTTTAGCTTCAGCAACACTTGCCCCTCGCATATCTCCATTAATTACAAGCATATACTATGGATGTTTCTTATTCACATAAAAAAAGAGAGCCGTTTGCTCTCTTTATTTAACGATATGATTTTAATTGCGACTTAACTGATCTTTTAGATTTGGAGGCGTCCCTTTAATCGTTAAGGTATCCGTCTCTGGATCATAAAAAATACGCTCGCCAAGTAAGAGACTATCGAAGCTAATATTCAAACCACCACCAGCTCCAACAAATTTAGTCAGTTTGCGAACCGTCGCACGATCACCTGGGAAAGACTCTTCAAGTTCGTACCCTTGCTCTTTGGTGAAATCCATAAAGCTCGTGCCATCTTGGCTTTGAGGAAGCTCTCCGGAAAGCTCTGAGATTTGAACTTCATCACCGGATTTAATTTGCTCATTGCAGTAGTCGTAAACTTGTTTCTTGTACTCGTTCACTTCTTGCTTTTCTAGCTTCGAGTCAGCACAAAAATCATCCACCGCCTGCATCAACACTAAGTTTTGTTGTTTAGTATCTAAGCCAATATCCGCTTGCAGAAAATCTAGGAAGAAGTCCGCCACTTTACGGCCAACGCGTCCTTTAATGTATTGCAGATAACGATTGGATTCCTTGTCGGTCTCGTAGCTCGACAGGTCGATGCGTGCGGCAATATCCATTTTGGTGATATCTAAGTAATCTGTCGCACTGATGTCCAAACCTTCGGTCACTTTTAAACTTTGATTCATTGGTAGGATACCGATGAACAAGTAGTCCGTTGCTAAACTCTGATACTCTGCGAAAACCAAGATACCTTCATCCGCAAATGGGTACTTAATCAACTCTTCTTTCAAGCGATTTGCACTAATTTGTGAGAAGTCGTAAAAATCTCGCTCTCCTTTGCGCATTTCTTGAAGCCAAAATTGAAATTCGCTGTCTGACTGGAAAGCGCCAAAACCTTTACCAGCTTTAGAATGGAATACTCGGTGAAGCTCAGCGACTAAGTTTTCTGTAGATGCATCGTTCTCTAATGATGCTGGACGAAAGTTTACAACCAGCTCGTCCTGATCGTTTTTGCACAGTTGATGCAGAATAACGTTTGAAAGATGAAGACTCATAGTGATTTTATCTTGCTACAAGGTTTTAGTTGATGGGCATTGTAGGTTATCATAAGCCGCTTTTACTATCATTATTAGAGTCTTTATGCCGATTACATCTAAATATACTGACGAGCAAGTAGAAAAAATTCTTGCTGAAGTAGCAACAGTTCTTGAAAAACATGCTGCTTCTCCTGAGTTGACGCTAATGATTGCCGGAAATATCGCAACCAATGTCTTAAATCAACGTGTTGCTGCTTCACAACGCAAAGCGATTGCTGAAAAATTTGCTCAGGCGCTGATGTCTTCTTTAGAAACACCAAAAACACACTAATCACGGACAATAGAACACATACATGGTAGACAGCGGAAACTCATACGGCGAACGTGTATCTCGACTAGTTGGTTGGGGTCACTGGTTTGCATTCTTCAATATCGTTGCGTCGATGTTGATAGGCACACGCTACATTGTTCAGTCTCCTTGGCCCGAGACGTTACTTGGTCAGTTTTATCTGGCGGTTTCTTGGGTTGGTCACTTTGGCTTTCTAGTTTTCGCACTTTACTTGCTTGTTCTATTCCCGTTGACGTTTATCCTGCCATCGCGGAAGTTGTTCCGTTTGGTGGCAGTGATTTTCGCAACCTTTGGGCAAACCATATTATTAATTGATACCCAAGCGTATCAGTCGATCAATTTGCACTTAACTCCCGTTGTCTGGGAGTTACTATTCAGCGAAGACAAAAGTGCGCTCAGCACTGACCTACAACATTTATTTGTTGTGATGCCGCTGATCTTCCTTATTCAACTCGCACTATCCGAATGGGTATGGCGAAAACAGCGCAAACTATCTCATAAGCACGTAGGACGCCCTCTCGCGGCCGTCTTTTTCCTCAGCTTTATGACCAGCCATTTGGTTTACATTTGGGCAGATGCGTATTTTTACAACCCAATTACTAGCCAGCGTTCAAACTTCCCGTTGTCTTACCCGATGACGGCGAAGAGTTTTATGGAAAAACATGGTCTACTTGACCGTGAGGAATACCTAAAACGTTTAGCAGAAAACGAAGGCAACGTAGAGTTAGTCAACTATCCTCTTGAAAAGCTTGAGTTTAACCGCCGAGTTAATAAGCTCAATGTGTTGATGATCAGCATAAACAATTTACGAGCGGATGCGCTTAACCAAGAAGAGATGCCTAACCTCTATGAGTTTGCTGAAAACAATCAGAACTTCCGTAATCATTACAGCTCAAGTAATGATACATACGGGGCCTTTGGTTTGTTCTATGGCTTACCGACCAGTTATGCATCAAGCATCAAGGCGCAAGGTGCTTCCCCAGTATTGCTCGATGTACTGAAAGATCAGGGCTACAACTTTGGTTTATTCAGTGGCAGTGGGTTTGAAGATGATCTCTACTCAGAAATTATTTTCCGCGACTTGAACTTAGCGGAAGACCTAGATGGCACGCAAGCTCATACCGATAAACAATCTATCGCAAACTGGAATACATGGTTAGCAGAGAAAGCAAGTCAGCCATGGTTTAGTTACATCGAAGTCACCACCGTTGATAATTTTGAATCGATTCCTTCAAATAATGACGAAGAAATGCCCGCAAGTGAGCGATTCAAAAAAGCTTATGAATATGCAGTGAAGTCGGCGGATAGAACTATCGCCGGTATTATTGATGAACTAGAAACGACGGGACAACTGACAAACACCATCGTAATCATCACTTCTAATCACGGTAGTGAATTTAACGAAACCAATACGAACAGCTGGGGAGCAAACAGCAACTACAGCCGTTATCAATTACAAGTTCCGATGGTGATCCATTGGCCTGGAATGCTGGCTGGCGAGTTTAATCACAGCACAAGCCACTTGGACCTCTCGGTTACACTGTTGCAAGATATGCTCGGCGTATCTTCCAACCCATATGATTACAGTAGTGGTCGCAACCTATTCGATGAAAGCCGTCGTCGCTGGATCTTGGCGGGCGATACTCGCGAGCTTGCCTTAATTACTAGCTCACAAACCACAGTGATCGATAAGTTTGGCAACTACAAGCTGTATGACAAAAACTACAAACGACTTCGAGATGATGCACCGAAGTTGCCAGTTTTGATGCAAGGTTTAACTGAGTTACAGCGTTTTTATTCTAAAAACGATTAATACCTAGCAATCCATATACTATTCAAACTCCCCTTTTTGGGGGAGTTTTTGTTTATTTAAACAACACAAACCACAAATTTGCGCAGTAAACATCCAATCAGTTCAACTAGGGGTTTACAACATTTTCAAAGCCTTATATTATTCGCCTCAACAACGGAGAGATGGCTGAGTGGTTGAAAGCACCGGTCTTGAAAACCGGCATACGTTAATAGCGTATCTAGGGTTCAAATCCCTATCTCTCCGCCACTTTTAGAAAAATCCCGCTAAGAAATTAGCGGGATTTTTCGCATCTCCAGACTTAAAAGATTTGTACAAATCACTTATCACTTCTTGAACGCAACTAAGCACTCCGCCACACTCCGAAAGAACCCACAAAAAATTAATGCCCTTTTCGTTCGTTCCAGTGTTGAATCAATTTGATATTTACATCTAGTTGTATCTACTCATCAATAAAGACTTCTTTAGCGGCATTGATAAGCTGCAAATGGATTGGGACGAGGTCAGCATGATTCGTTCGATATCCACCTCCAACGACAGCTGCGACAGGGATACCTCGAGATTTCACTGTTTGCATTAAAAATCTATCACGTTCTAAAATCCCTTGAGTCGACACATCAAAATATCCAAGCTCATCGTCTTGATGTATATCGACACCAGCATCGTAGATAACTAAATCAGGGCGATGAAGATTAAGTGCCATATCGACCACTTCTTTAAACGCCATTAAAAAATCCTCATCACCTGTCCCTCGCACCAAAGGCACATCGAGGTCAGACTGAGGCTTCCTCGCTGGGAAGTTTTTATCACAGTGGAAAGAAAGCGTGATGATATCTGGCTCATCGTCACATAAAGTTGCTGTTCCATCCCCATGGTGAACATCACTATCAATGATCAATACTTTATCGACATGCTCGACTTCGAGCGCTTGCCTGGCCGCGATCACTAAGTCATTAAATAAACAAAAACCACTGCCAAACTCTTTGTGTGCGTGGTGATACCCACCACTCAAATGAATGGCCACACCGTACTCAAGTGCCTTTTTTGCGGTCAGAGCCGTGCCCGCTGCTGAAGTTAGCGTTCTGGTAATGAGAGACTCACTCCAAGGAAAACCTATTCGGCGCATCTTCGCAGCTGGCATGTTTCCACTAACAAGCAACTCGACGTATTCCTCGTCATGAACACGTTTTACTTCCCCAACAGTTAATGCTTCGGGCTGGAAAAACTGCGTGTGCTCTTTCCAGTTATCTTTCTCTATATGCACCAATACCGATTCATAGAGGTACTGGTATTTCATAATTGGGTAACGATGCCCCTCTGGCAACTCAAGTTGAGAATAAATCGGGTGGTAGATAAATGGCAGCATGAGAAATTCTTAATAACAATGGTAACGAAATAGTATCAACTTCAAGGGTTGAATAAAACGCAATTTAATTGATAATAATTTTCAATATCAATTAAATTTAATATACATATGAATTCTACTTTCTTTGCTATTCTCGGCGCACTGTTTGGCTCTCTTTGTGCTCTGTCCCTATTTTCATCTCTTGTTGTTGGTGCGTGGTGGTTGGTTGATTTTATTGTGCTTAGCTAACACAATGACTTTCAACTGAAATCAAAAAAACATAGGTGTTTGTATGAGTCAAACCGTCTTTATTACCGGAGCAAATCGCGGCATTGGCCTTAGCTTAACTGAGCTGTACCTGAAGCAAGGCCACCAAGTACATGCTACTAGCCGTTCCTTAGAGAACAGTTCAGAACTACAAACTCTAGCCTCACAATTCAGTAATCTGGTTTTGCACGAACTGGATGTCACGCACTACGAACAAGTCGCTAAGCTTGCCGATAAACTCCCTGCCATCGACTTACTCATCAATAATGCAGGATATTACGGCCCCAAGGGATATGGCTTTGGAAATACTGACCTAGAAGCATGGCGTAAAGTCTTCGAAGTAAACACCATTGCTCCGTTAAAACTGGTTGAGTACTGTTACCCTCGCTTACAACAAGGCAAGATGAAAAAGATTGCTTGTATCTCATCAAAAGTCGGCAGTATGACCGAAAATACGTCCGGCGGCGGCTATATTTATCGCTCATCGAAAGCGGCGCTTAACTCGGTTGTTAAAAGCTTAAGTAATGATTTAACACCTGAAGGGTTTACTGTTTTGGCGCTTCACCCTGGTTGGGTAAAAACGGCGATGGGCGGGCCAAATGCTTTGATAGATACGCAAACCTCCGCGCAAGGCCTAGCGAACGTGATAGAACTGAGCACACCGCAGCTTTCAGGTCGATTTATTAACTACGATGGTACTGAGTTACCTTGGTAGCAGCATTAAGACACAACCATCACTAAACCAAATACCATCAAAGCCAGGCTTCATAATCGTGACTTGGTTGGCAAACATAATGTTCATCAGTGATCCACCAGCATAATTCGCGCAATCTAACTTGAATTTATCTACATCCAATCCAGACTTAGGAAAAAGTAGAACAAATAAGGAGAAAGCTCGATGGCAGCAGATAGGGATTTGGTTAATTTTAGCGAAGAGCACGAACTAAATTACTGCTTGAGAAGTGCTGGTAAACGCCAAACTCAAGCGAATCGAGATACATTAGTTGACTTGGGCAACCAGGTGAAAGAGGTACTGGACAAACGCGTGTTAACTCAAGGTGAAGTAAGAGGCGCGATCCAAAACCACGGTGATCTGTTCGAGTAATCTATTTTCAAGCATGCGCGGAGTTTAATTACGCCGCGCTTGTCCTATGCCTGCTTACCTTTGGTTGCACGAGATTTAGTCGCGCCACCATTCTTTGAATAACTGCGCTTTTTACGTTTAAACGCAGGACGTTCCACCTTGGGTAGATGACGTAATGAATCAGGGATAGGCCCTGCTTTTACTTGTGCCATCAAGCTATCAATGCGTTGTTCCAGTGCTTGCATGAACGGCTGATATGCTTGATTTCTCTCTGCCATACCTTGTAACTGGTGCTCCCAATGAGCCGTCATATCAGGGTATGTTGAATCTTCTGGCAAGGCATGAATGAGACCTCTTCCCGCAGGAGAACTGAGAATTGACTTACCTTGACGCGTAAGCAGTTGGCGTTTGAACAGCGTGTCCAAAATACCAGCGCGAGTCGCTTCCGTGCCTAGCCCATCAGTGTCACGAAGGATTTTTTTCAGTTCTTTATCCGCAACGTAACGGGCGATCCCGGTCATCGCTTGTAACAGCGATGCCTCGGTAAAATGCTTTGGTGGCTCGGTTTTTCGGTCTTTTATTTCCCCTTCACGACAAGTTAACACGGTGCCTTCGGGTAGCGGTGGCACGGCATCAATACCTTCATCTTCCTTGTCAGTTTTGCCCATTAGCGCTTTCCAACCCGGCGAAACTAACTGACGACCTTTCGCGACAAACGTACCACCAGCGATATCGAAAACCAATTTCGCTTCTGCGTAAACCGCCGCCGGATAGAACTGCATGAGGTACTGGCGCGCAATCAATTGATACACTTTCATCTCATTGCCGGAAAGCGCATTCACATTAGCTTGCTTCGGTGTAGGGATAATCGCATGGTGCGCATCCACTTTTTTATCGTTCCAGGCTTTGGACTTTAATGTTAAGTCTGCTCCCTGAACGGCACCTTGCAACTCTTTTGCGTTATTCGCAATAGCAGTTGTCACCATCCCTGCTTGTGAGTAGTGTTCCATTGGTAAATAGCGACAATCTGAACGCGGGTAAGTGATCAGCTTGTGCTTTTCATACAATGCCTGACAAGTATCTAGTACTTGTTGCGCACTCATACCATAGCGCTTCGCGGCATCGATCTGTAAAGCAGATAACGAATAAGGTAATGGTGCTGATTGCTTGGTTTGCTTTTGTTCCGACTCCGTCACTTTTGCAGGTTGACTTGCGATACGGTTTGCAACATTTTCCACCAACTTACGGTTTAACACTCGACCTTCTTCGTCCTGCCAAGGCTTGCATGCCTCACTTGGCTTCCAACGAGCACGAATATCAAAAGTACCATTGGCATCTTGATATGGGATCAGAGCATGTAGGGTAAAATAGTCCTTCGGGACAAAGTTTTCGATTTCTTCATCACGACGCACCACTAAGCCAAGAACTGGCGTTTGCACTCGCCCTACCGAGAGAACACCTTGATACCCTGCTTTTTGACCAAGCAAGGTATAAGCACGAGACATGTTCATACCATACAGCCAATCAGCCCGAGAGCGGGCCAATGCTGAAACTGAAAGTGGGATAAACTCGCGATTACTGCGCATAGAACTGAGAGCACGTTTAACCGCAGGTAAGTTCAAGTCGGAAATCAGCAAACGCTGTGTGGATTCCTTCTTGGTTTTAGATAACTTGCAATAGTCGAGAACTTCATCAACTAACAGCTGACCCTCTCGATCTGGGTCTCCTGCATGAATGACTTCGTTAGCTTCTTTGAGCAATTTACGAATCACGGTTAATTGCTTACTTGCACTTTTCCTCGGTCTGAGCTGCCATTGCTGCGGAACAATTGGTAAATCTGCCATATTCCACTTTTTATAACGCTCATCGTAAGCGTCGGGTTCGACTTGTTCGAGTAAGTGGCCGATACACCAAGTAACGATATCCCCGTTCCCACAGCGGATGAATCCTTGATCTTTCTTTTGAGGGTTTGGCAGTGCAGCGGCAATCGCACGGCCTAAACTTGGTTTTTCAGCAATAAACAGACGAGACATAACGTTTTGGAAATAAATATAATTAGGGCCACATTATCGAATGTAGCCCTAATAAATCAAGAAAAACTGTATAAATAAACAGTCAGTTTATTTAAGTTTTTAGTTATAGGAATTCAACAAACTGAGAAAGGTCACGCTCAGGAACTTTCATCGGTGTACAACCGGGCGTGCCTAAGTACAAGAAACCAACAATCTCATCGTCACCCTCTAAACCAAATGCTTGATGAACTTCTGGATGGAACATCCACTTACCTGAGCGCCAAAACCCTTGAAAGCCTTGCGCTACGGCTGCCATTTGCATCGCTTGTACAGCGCATCCCGCAGATAAGTGTTGCTCTAGTGCTGGTACTTTCTCATGTTCTGTTACTTTAGCAATCACCGTGATCACCATTGGTGCGCGAAATGGGGCATTCTTTACCTTTTCGACCACCGCTTCATCACTATTTTCAGCTTCTGCCGCTTTTACCAATATATCTGACAGTTTTTTCAAACCATCGCCCTGTGCGATAACGAAACGCCAAGGGGTTAATCCCGCATGGTCAGGCGCACGAAGGCCAGCACGAATGATGTTCTCAAGTGCTTTACCTTCTGGAGCAGGCGCGGATAACTTCGCGATAGATCGGCGATTGAGCAAAAGATCGAGAGCGTCCATGAAAGAATCCTTATTGAATATCGTTGTTATTTTGTTTACGCCACTTTAGCACAATCTGCTCCTGCGAATAACAACCGGTTTTCTGTGGGCTTGATAACGTGCTTCACTTAACATCAATCTGGGTTTAATGTTAATTTATTCGCGAAATGAATAAGTTGAACATAGGCAGGTTGATGAACAAGGACAAACAAAACAGCATTTACGAAAAGATCGTTAATGACGAAGATGCCCGTGCCTGTAAGGCGATTCCTGAATCAGCTTGTCATCAAGTTCCCGGCAACTTTCTTAAAATCATTCTCGCTCAGTTTTTAACGAAGGCCGGCGATGCGTTAATCAACCCTAAAGTCACGTTGCCGTGGATACTACAAAGTATTGGGGCACCGGTTTACTTAATTGGTTGGCTGGTTCCTATTCGTGAGTCAGGATCCCTTATCCCACAACTTAGCATCGCGCACTACATCCGACGCATTCCAGTAAGAAAATGGGTCTGGGTAATTGGCAGCATCTTGCAGGCTCTTTCCATATTTGCAATCGGATTGGTCGCATTAACTCTAACAGGAGCAGCTGCGGGTTATGGTGTGATTGCATGTCTTGTGATCTTCAGCCTCTCACGCGGTTTAAATTCCGTCGCATCAAAAGATGTATTGGGCAAAACCATCCCTAAAAACCAACGAGGTCAAGTCAACGGCTGGTCTTCAAGCGCTGCTGGCCTGGTTACGCTGCTTTTCGCTAGCCTTCTGGCACTAGCCTGGTTATGGGACGTAGAGCCGACAGAGCGCTTTTACGGTCTGAGTTTAGGCTTAGCGGGCGTCATATGGCTCATCGCGGCATTAGTCTATGCGCGAATTAATGAGTATGCCGGTGAGGTAGACGGTGGTCGAAATGGCGTCCTCGAAGCATTTAAACAACTCGCGTTACTTAAGACAGACGTGACCTTTCGTCGATTCGTTATCACGCGGACACTATTTTTATGTTCTGCGCTGAGTGCACCGTACTACGTTGTGCTGGCACAGCAATCTCTGGGTGGACAGCTCTGGGTGCTAGCTCTCTTTATGTTTGCGAGTGGCTTAGCCTCCTTTGTGTCAGGTCCTTTCTGGGGAAGAATGTCCGATCGCTCTAGCCGCAGTGTGATGGTCATAGGCGCAATGATGAGCGCGCTACTTGGTGTTGTGTTATTTGTTTACGATACATGGGTCACCGCTAGCCAAAGCTTCCTATTCGTGATTCCTCTGCTTTACTTTTGTGTTTGTATTGCCCACGACGGAATACGAGTCGGACGAAAAACCTATTTAGTTGATATCGCAGAAGGTGACAAACGGACGAGCTATGTAGCCGTGAGTAACACAGTGGTTGGGATAATGCTGCTTCTAATGAGCTCTCTTGGTGTTATGTCGAACTTCTTGAGCCTTTCAGCTGTGGTGTTAGTGTTCTCTTTTATTACTTTTGCTGGCGTGGTAATGGCCAAACAACTGCCAGATATCAGTGACTAGTTCTATACAAAAAAGCTGCGCTCAAAGCGCAGCTTTTATGGTAAACACACATTAAAAGGCTAGAGTTTTACCGCCAATTTAACACCTTGACGAATCGCACGCACAGCATCAAGTTCACCCGCATGGTCAGCTCCGCCAATGATATGAATCTTCTCTCCAAGTTCAGACCATTTATCTTCAAACGGACGTACAGACTCTTGCCCAGCACAAATGATAACTTTGTCTGCATTAAGTACCTGCGCGCTTCCGTCTACATGAATGTGCAAACCTTGATCATCAATTTTATCGTAAGACACGCCACCGACTAAATGTACGCCACGTTTTTCAAGGGTACGTTTATGGATCCAACCTGTTGTTTTACCCGGACCTTTACCTACACGACCTTTACGACGCTGAAGCACCCAGACTTCTTTATCGCTGACCGCATCAGGATAAGGGTATAAACCACCCGGCTGAGACATCTCCTTGTCGATTCCCCATTCATGCAACCAGTCATCCAACGTTTGTCCAACTGGCTCTGTGAGCATGGTCGCGACATCTACGCCAATGCCACCAGCACCAACGATAGCCACTTTCTCACCGACTGGCGTTTTGTCTCGAATGAGAGTTTGATAGTCGACGACTTTCTCTGGGTTATCAATTCCATCAATATTGACTTTACGTGGCTCAACACCCGATGCCATCACTATCTCATCGTATTCTGTGAGTAAGTCATAGTTCGCTTCCGTCGATAAGTGCAGATTCACGCCTGTTTCATCAATACGGTTAGCGAAATATCGTATCGTCTCTCGAAACTCTTCCTTACCAGGGATCTGCATCGCAAGACGGAACTGACCACCGATGCGGTCGTTCTTTTCGAACAAATCAACCTTATGGCCACGTTCAGCCAGTGTGGTCGCACAAGCCAAGCCCGCAGGTCCAGCACCAACAACTGCAATGTTTTTCTTTTTAAAGGCTGGTTCAACAACAATTTCGGTTTCATAGCACGCTAGAGGGTTCACTAAGCAACTGGCGCGTTTACCTTTAAACACGTTATCTAGACACGCCTGATTACAACCAATACACGTATTAATAAGCTGCGCTTTTTCCTGTTCGGCTTTAGCAACAAAGTAAGGATCGGCCAAGAATGGGCGCGCCATCGAAACCATGTCGGCATGACCGGAAGATAAAATGCGTTCTGCTTCATCTGGCGTATTTATACGGTTGCAAGTGATAATAGGAACCGAAACGTGAGGTTTAACTTTTTCCGTAACCCATGTAAACGCACCGCGTGGTACTTGAGTCGCAATTGTCGGAATTCGAGCCTCATGCCAACCGATACCCGTATTAATAATCGTGACGCCAGCCTCTTCAAGTGCTTTCGCCAATTCGATAACGTCTTCAAAAGTGCTGCCCTGCTCGACAAGATCCAGCATAGAAAGACGGAAGATGATGATGAACTTGTCACCCACCGCCTTGCGTACCGCTTTAACAATTTCTAGCGGAAAACGCATACGTTTTTTATAGCTGCCACCCCATTCGTCGTAACGCATATTAGTACGTTTACATAAGAATTGGTTTATCAAGTAACCTTCCGAGCCCATTAACTCGACGCCATCATAACCAGCAAGCTGTGCTAACTCCGCACTATTAGCAAACGCGTCGATGGTTTTCTTTATCTGGCGGTCGCTCATTTCACTCGGAGCAAACTTTGCAATCGGCGCTTTAATGCCAGATGCACTTTGCGAGAATGGATGCATTGCATAACGCCCAGCATGGAGAATTTGCAACGCAATTTTACCACCGTGCTTGTGCACCGCTTCTGTCACAACTTTATGGGCTTTAGCATGTTTTGGCTTGCTGAATTCAGCACTCAACGGGTGTAAACGACCGCGTAAGTTAGGAGAAAAACCTCCGGTTACAATCAGTCCGACACCGCCTTTCGCGCGTTCTTCATAAAAAGCAGCGAGCTTCTGTAATCCTTCTTTGTGCTCTTCTAAGCCCGTGTGCATTGATCCCATCAGAACTCGGTTTCGTAATTGTGTGAAACCGAGATCCAGTGGCTTTAATAGGTTTGGGTACATGGCAGACATCACTTAACATCCATTGTTATTATCATGGTCTGACCAGATTAAGCCTGCTCAACCAAAAAATCAAACAAGCGTTTACATTTTTGTAACACCGATCAATCTCGTGTGAAAATATGCCAATTGTTGAGTGGTCGTGATAAGCTAAAAAAATGTTATCTTTTGAGATCTTAGAGATAAGAACCCATACTTTGTTAGACTCGGCGTAACTATCTCGTTATGGAGACAAGATGAAAAAACTCTTCAAATTTATTGGTTTGATATTTAAAGGGATATGGAAAAGTATCACTTTCATCAGACTCGCACTGGCAAACCTAATTTTCTTGCTGATGATTGCCGTTTTCTACTTTGCCTTTACTTATACCGGAGACGGTCAACCTGTCGTCGAAAAAGAATCTGCATTGGTGATGAACCTTTCAGGCCCAATTGTCGAACAAAGACGTTATGTAAACCCAATGGACTCTTTTGCTGGTTCCCTTTTGGGTAATGAGTTACCGAAAGAAAACGTCCTTTTCGATATCGTTGATACTATTCGCTACGCGAAAGACGATCCTAAAGTGTCTGGATTAGTGCTAGCACTACGAGACATGCCAGAAACAAATCTCACGAAACTACGTTACATCGCGAAAGCGTTGAACGAATTTAAAGCGTCAGGCAAACCCGTTTACGCCGTAGGTGATTTCTACAACCAAAGCCAATATTACTTGGCAAGTTACTCTGACAAAGTTTATCTGGCACCTGATGGTGGTGTATTGATTAAAGGTTACAGCGCTTACTCAATGTACTACAAAACGTTACTTGAAAAGCTTGACGTTTCTACTCATGTTTTTCGCGTAGGTACTTATAAATCCGCTATCGAACCTTTTATTCGTGATGACATGTCCGATGCGGCGAAAGAGTCAGCAACACGTTGGGTTACTCAATTGTGGAGTGCTTTTGTTGATGACGTAACAACAAACCGAAACATTGATGCGAAAGTGCTTAATCCAACCATGGATGAGCTGATTAACGAGATGAAGTCTGTAAATGGCGATATTGCTCAGCTCGCAGTCAAATTGGGGCTAGTGGATGAACTTGCTACACGCCAAGACATTCGCACTCTATTTGCAAAACAGTTTGGTAGCGACGGCAAAGACAGCTACAACGCGATTGGTTACTACGACTACCTTGCAACGATTCGTCCTGATTACACACTACCTCAACACGACATCGCCGTTGTTCTAGCCAGTGGCGCGATTATGGACGGTCAACAACCTCGCGGAACTGTTGGTGGTGACACGGTCGCAAGTTTGCTGCGTCAAGCACGCAATGATGAAAAAGTGAAAGCGGTCGTGTTACGAGTAGATAGTCCAGGAGGCAGTGCCTTTGCTTCTGAAGTGATTCGTAACGAAGTAGAAGCTCTGAAGCAAGCAGGTAAGCCGGTTGTTGTATCCATGTCGAGTTTGGCCGCTTCTGGTGGTTATTGGATTTCAATGAGCGCAGACAAAATCGTTGCTCAGCCAACAACCTTGACGGGCTCCATTGGTATATTTAGTGTCATCACCACGTTTGAAAAAGGCTTTAGCAAGTTAGGTATTAATACTGATGGCGTTGGCACATCGCCGTTCTCAGGTGACGGTATTACCACTGGCCTTTCTGAGGGCGCGTCTCAAGTGTTCCAATTAGGTATCGAACACGGTTACAAGCGCTTTATTTCTCTAGTTGGCGAGAATCGCGATATGTCTCTAGAGGAAGTTGACAAAGTTGCTCAAGGTCGAGTTTGGACTGGCCAAGATGCACTATCCTTTGGTCTTGTCGATCAAATGGGTGACTTTGATGATGCTGTAGAGCTAGCGGCGAAACTAGCGAACGTAACCGATTACGGCATTTACTGGGTAGAAGAGCCTCTTTCACCTACTGAACTATTTCTACAAGAGTTTATGAAACAGGTAAAAGTCTCTCTAGGTATTGATGCAACAAGCTTGCTACCAAAAAGTCTTCAACCCGTAGCTCAACAATTCGAACAAGACGCAAGCTTGCTCCAAAGCTTCAACGATCCTAAAGGTCAATACGCATTTTGTTTGAACTGCCAAGTGCAGTAGTTTTTCCATCAATATTACAAAGGGCACTTCTACTTGAAGTGCCCTTTTTATTAGGCTTTGCATCTCCTCAGATGACTTTCTGATGCTGTGCGTATAGCCTCGCATCTCAAGGTTATTTAGGTATATAATCCCCGCCTCTGTTCCCCTACACGAAGAAAAAACGATGACTAGAAAACACATCTACATCGCTTACACCGGTGGTACCATCGGAATGCAAAAATCCGACCACGGCTATGTGCCTGTTGCTGGCTTTATGGAAAAGCAATTAGCAAGCATGCCCGAATTCCATCGTCCTGAAATGCCGGATTACACCATCCACGAATACGACCCTCTGATTGACTCATCAGATATGACACCTGCTGACTGGCAGCAGATTGCGAATGATATTCGTGACAACTATGACAAATACGATGGTTTCGTTATCCTACATGGTACTGACACCATGGCGTACACAGCGTCAGCATTGTCTTTCATGCTTGAAAACCTTGGTAAGCCAGTGATTGTAACGGGTTCACAAATCCCTCTCGCAGAGCTGCGTTCTGACGGCCAAGCAAACCTATTAAACGCGCTACATATTGCGGCAAACTACCCGATCAACGAAGTAACTTTGTTCTTCAATAATCAATTGATGCGTGGTAACCGCAGCACAAAATCTCATGCAGACGGTTTTAATGCCTTTACTTCACCAAACCTTCCTCCACTATTGGAAGCTGGGATCAATATTCAAGTTAGCAACAGCGTAACCGTTGGTGCACAACCAGAAGGTGAGTTTAAGGTTCACAACATCACGCCACAACCAATCGGTGTGATCACCATGTACCCTGGTATTTCACACGAAGTTATCCGCAACACGCTTCGTCAGCCCGTGAATGCGATGATTCTTCTGACTTTTGGTGTCGGTAATGCTCCTCAGAACCCTGAGCTGCTTGGTCACCTGAAAGAAGCCTCTGAGCGCGGCGTTATTGTCGTAAACCTAACTCAGTGTTTGGCAGGTAAAGTGAATATGGGCGGATATGCCACAGGTTGTGCGCTCGCAGACTCTGGTGTTATCAGTGGCTTTGACATGACGCCCGAAGCGGCGCTGGCAAAACTACACTACCTTCTAAGCCAAAACCTTTCTTACGAAGAAGTAAAAGAGAGAATGCAACAAGTACTGCGTGGTGAAATGAGCCTGTAAGTTCAAGCTTTCTGCGATCTAAAAAGCCCAATACAATTTGGGCTTTTTTCTTTCAAAATCAAAATAATAAAATTTTGAGAAATAAGGCGTAAGGATTAATCAATGTTCGGATTCACACGAACAATATCGCTCTCTTCTCCGCTGAATTGTTTTTTAAGCTCTTGTTTTGATTTAAAACTGATTTCACCACCGGCTGCAACCGTCATATGCTGCGCATCAGTATTATGTTTTGATTGATACAACATCACAGCTTGCATACACGAATCTCGCTGCTCTTTAGAAAGTGTTGTACCCTCAGGCCATCTTCCCGTTTCTACTGCATAGACTAAGCGATCATAAACTTCTGGAGTCATCGCTTGTAATAGTTGTTCTGCGTCCATAGTGTACCTTCTTATTACATTCTATTTACAGAACATAACGGGTTAAGAAACTGAGTCAAGAATACGAAAATGAATTGGTGTAACGGATCACAAGCAAAGCCATGAAAAGAACAAACTGGTTACTTCTCAGCCTCGCATGTTTTGTGCTATCGGGCTGTTTTGAAGGTAACGTGACAACCGAAGAGTTGTGCCAAAAAACACCAGAACTGCGTTGCGAGCAGCTCAATATGGATGACGGCCAATGTCGAATTCCAAGAACAAATTTGGTTTGGCATCGGTTTGAGCAATTGAAAAACCCATCGGAAGCAAACCAAATCATCGAATACGGTCTGGTCGCTGAATATAGGAAATGCTTAGAACTCGCCTCCCAGATCACCCCTATTGATCAAAGTGCTCTCAAAAGACAACGCTTTAATGCATTGGTACACAGTATTGATGAGCTAGAGCGCATTGTAAACGAGTTAAAAGGTTCAGAAGACCCGGCTACTTTGTATTTCTTATGGTCTCAAACGGGAGATACTCAAGCTCGGCGCGCATTTTTACAAATGGAAGGGTCTCCCCAATTAAATAATGCTGAGATGCAATATGCATTAGCCACTTTTTATACCAACCGAGATACCAAGAAAACCCTGGAGCTTCTTAATAACGCGTTGTCTTTATCTGATGAAGACAACATCAATCCGGTCATTCTCAAGTCAATGGCAAGTATTCATCAAGGGCTTGGAGACAAAGAGCAAGCGTATCTATGGGCAATGGTCGCGAAGAGATTCGACGTACCGCTTGCTGATGAAAAGCAGCTCCAACGTATGTTCAATTTCAGTCATCCAGAGCGATATAAGCAGTTGGATGAATTAGCCGAATCGGTGGCGAAAGCCATAGAGAAAGGTATCTATTCCCCAACAATGATACCCAGTGAGATATAAACGAAAAACTCCCGCAATGAGCGGGAGTTTTTATTTAAGTCGAGCGACACTCAGATCACTGTTGAGCTTGAATCATCCTGAAAGGATAAAACAATCTCGAGCACAATTTTGTCGTTATTATTCTGATTTGTTGAAAATTAACGACACAGAATTAACACAAAAACGCTCTCCTGTGGTCTGTGGGCCATCTTCAAAAACGTGCCCTAGATGGCTATCACACGTTGCACAACGAATCTCTGTACGTACCATTCCGTGACTTAGATCTTCTAAATAGCGCACCGCTTGATCGTTGATAGGCGCATCAAAACTTGGCCATCCGCAGCCAGAGTCATACTTGTTATCAGAGACAAAGAGAGGGGCATTACAACAAGTACAAGCATAAACACCAGTTTCCTTATTATGCAGTAGCTTACCGCTGAAAGGAGGCTCTGTACCTTGCTCTCGGCAAATACGGAACTCTTCATCAGACAGTTGCTCACGCCACTGTTCATCTGACTTCGTCACTTTTTTCCCGCTTTGTTCCACGACTTTCGGCTCCTTATTTACTGTTCTTGGTATTGACTTTTTTAGCAAAAAACTTGCTTCTCTTAACACTTGTAGCACATACTTTCTCACCAGGACACCATGAGTAATTAATTTGATAAGAGCACTTATCTCACCAGTTATATTACGCCAACTGGGCTACAGAAGAATCAGTTAAAAGTTTAAAAAACGTACATTTGCAAAGAATTGTTAAAAAAAGCGTCGCTTTTTTTTGACTTTAAACAAGTTAAGTCCGATTATCACTTGCAGATGTTTACTGGATTCTGTAATTTTACTACCAGTTATCTTTAATCAGAAATTAAGTTGTGGAGCAACTATAATGACTATCAAAGTAGGTATTAACGGTTTTGGCCGTATCGGTCGTTTCGTATTCCGTGCAGCGCAAGAGCGCAACGACATCGAAGTAGTAGGTATTAACGACCTTATCGATGTAGATTACATGGCATACATGCTTAAGTATGACTCAACTCACGGCCGTTTCAACGGTACTGTTGAAGTTGAAGGCGGTAACCTAATCGTTAACGGTAAAACTGTACGTGTTACTGCAGAGCGCAACCCTGAAGACCTAAAATGGGACGAAATCGGTGTTGACGTTGTAGCTGAAGCAACTGGTCTTTTCCTAACTGACGAGACTGCACGTAAGCACATCACTGCTGGCGCGAAAAAAGTTGTACTAACTGGTCCTTCTAAAGACGCTACTCCAATGTTCGTTAACGGCGTAAACTTCGACACTTACGCTGGTCAAGACATCGTTTCTAACGCTTCTTGTACTACTAACTGTCTAGCGCCTATCGCTAAAGTTCTTAACGACAAGTTCGGTATCGAATCTGGTCTTATGACTACAGTTCACGCAACTACAGCAACTCAAAAAACTGTAGATGGTCCTTCTGCTAAAGACTGGCGCGGTGGTCGTGGTGCTTCTCAAAACATCATCCCATCTTCAACTGGTGCTGCTAAAGCTGTAGGCGTTGTACTTCCAGAAGTAAACGGCAAACTAACTGGTATGGCTTTCCGCGTACCAACTGCTAACGTTTCTGTAGTTGACCTAACTGTTAACCTAGTTAACGGTGCTTCTTACGAAGACATCTGTAAAGCGATGAAAGAAGCTTCTGAAGGCGAACTAAAAGGCGTTCTAGGCTACACTGAAGATGCAGTTGTATCTCAAGACTTCATCGGCGAAGTTTGCACTTCAGTATTCGATGCTAAAGCTGGTATCGCGCTAACTGACAAATTCGTTAAGGTTGTATCTTGGTACGACAACGAAATCGGTTACTCAAACAAAGTTCTAGACCTAATCGCTCACATCTCTAAGTAATTAGAAAGTTAGCAATTAGCGAATAACTTCGTTAAAGAAAAGGCGGCTCTAGAGTCGCCTTTTTTGTATCTGGAATTTGAGAGAATACAGGCTCGATGTTGCATTTAATGTGCGAAGCGCGTCTAAAAGCTCTCCCCAGCGATAGGAAACTACACATGGATTTAAAAACTCTCCCAGCCCTAACGGTGCTATCTGATAACGTCACTATCGTTGAAGTTGATCAGATAAAAATCGTCCGCGTGATTCATGACAAAGCAACGGCAGGCATCTCGCTACACGGTGGTCATGTCGTGTCGTTCACGCCTAAAGGTCAAGAAGATCTGATCTGGATGAGCGAAAAAGCTGTCTTCGATGGTAAAGCTGCTCTTCGCGGTGGTATTCCGGTTTGTTGGCCTTGGTTTGGGCGTATTGCTGCTCCAGCTCACGGCTTTGCCCGCACCGCAGAATGGGAGTTGGTTGAACATCGTGAGAACCATAACGGTGTGATTGTTGAACTTGCTCTGTTCCCGACAGAAGAAATCCACGATATTTGGCCCCATATGTTTGACGCTCGTTTGGTGATTGAAGTGGGCGATGAGCTAAAAGTGACGCTCAAAGTCATGAACATTGATGACGAGGCTTGGACCTTCTCTGGCGCATTACATACTTACCTAAACGTTGGAGACATTAAGCAAGCACAAACGACAGGCATGGGTGCCGAGTACATTGATAGCTTGAAAGCTGATGCGGTATGCCAAGGTAGTAATGTTCTACAACTAACTGACACCATTGACCGCGTTTACACGCAACCAGAAGCGAAAATTTTGGTAAAAGACCCGGTATTGGATCGTACGCTAAGCGTACACAACCAAGGCCACAACTCAGCAGTATTATGGAACCCTTGGGCAGAAGGTGCGCAAAGCATGGGTGACATGGCTGACGATGGTTATCAAACCATGTTGTGTGTGGAGTCTACTGTTCATGCACCAAGTATTGAGCAAGGTCAAACCCTCCAACCAGGTGAGACACATGAACTTGTCACTGTCATTTCAGCGCAGTAAGAATCACCATATAAAGGCCGGGATACCCGGCTTTTTTTGTAATAAAAGCTCTGCTTAGATGGTCCTATCTTTACTAACTTATTGGTTACTGGTCACTTTTGACGGTTTCATTAATAAATATCAAAAAAATTGATCATATAAACCGATAGCATACCGATACAAAACTCATAAATAATAAAAATATCAGGAATTAGTCTATGTTAGAGAGATACCGAAATCAAAGTGTCGGATTCCAGTTGAAACTGGTGATCACTTTGTGTCTATTCATTGCTTTCAGCAGTATTGCAGCGCTTGTTTACCGCAACGCTTCCGATGTTCTATTGGAAAGCACACTGAAAGAACACCAATCTAAAGTAGAATCAATGGCAAAAACCATTGCTGGCCAATTCGATGCTTACCTGCACACCGCTAAAGTCCTCGAATCTACTTTTCGCAATGGCTACCTTGCCGGTGTCTATGTCGAAAATTACACGGTTGACTTCATGGGACATGAAGTACCAAACATCACTCAATACAGTGAAAGCTTAATTAATGACACCAAGTTGGTCGACAGTTTCACACGTGATACCGGCGCTATAGCAACGCTATTCGCACCATTGGGTGACGACTTTATTCGGGTGTCCACCTCCCTAAAAGATCCACAAGGTCAGCGAGCGGTCGGAACCACGCTAGGCATCAACCATCCTGGTTATCAGCAACTTAAAGCAGGACAACCGTATTACGCTCAAATTAAATTGTATGGCGAGCGCTACATTACCTACTATGCCCCAATCAAAGATGCGACAGGAAAGGTAGCAGGCCTATCGTTTATTGGCTTACCAGTAGACCAAGCGACACAAACCTTATTCGATGCACTCGAAGAGATAAAATGGGGCGACACTGGTTACACCATTATCGTTGATAACGACGACAACAATCTTGGTAAATACCTACTTCATCCAGCAAAAAGCGGCTCAGATTCGTCAATACTAGAAGTCGCCGACTACAATGGTCACAAGCCTTTTGGTCAGATTTTCGAACAATCTAGTGGATTAATTCGCTACCCTTTCGAGTACCAAGGTAACGTAGGCGAAAAGTATCTTGTCTACACAGAGGTTCCAGGTTGGAATTGGAAACTGCTAGGCGGTACGTTTATCAAAGAAGTTACAAAAGGTAGCGACACGCTTCTCACACTCATTGCCATCATTTCTTCGGTAGCGGCAATCATTACTTTTGTTGTACTGACGCTTTTCTTGAATCGCAGCTTACAACCTCTCACGACTCTAAACTCATACATGACTCGCTTAGCGGGCGGCGAAGTCAGCTTGAACATTCCAGCGTCTCGTAAAGCATCAAAGAATGAAATTACGAACCTGAGCTCGGGTGTCGCCAGTATGGCAAGTCAGCTCAATGAACTCGTTGGTAAGATCCGTTCAACAAGCGACTTAGTGGAGAGCAACTCCACCAGCGTTGCCAACGATGCACATAGCAATTTGACCCAAGCCGACCGACAACAACAAGAAGTCGAGCAAGTTGTGACAGCGATTGAAGAAATGGCCTCTTCCGCTCAATCTGTCGCACAACAAGTCGAAAGCATTGCGGAAAACGTACGCTCAGCAAATACTGATAGTCAATCTGGTCTCGCGATTGTTGAAGGCGTATGTATCGACGTTGCTCAACTTAACGATCAATTGGATCAATCAGCAACGGCTATCGAGCAAGTAAATCGCGATAGCGAGAGTATTCAAACCGTCACTAAAATGATTGATGAAATTGCTGAGCAAACCAATTTACTTGCCTTGAATGCCGCCATTGAAGCAGCACGAGCAGGTGAGCAAGGCCGTGGCTTCGCAGTTGTAGCAGATGAAGTGCGCACACTTGCGCACCGAACCCAAAGCTCAGTTCAGGATGTCGTGGAAATTATCGAGAAACTAAAAGGGTCGACTCATAATGCAGTTAATATGATGACAGACAGCCAACGCAGTGCAAACCAGGTCTTGGACAAAGCACAAGACGCGGGCACAGCATTAGAAGCCATCGCAGTACAGGTGCAGTCGATAGCCTCTCAAGCCGACGCCATTGCAGCGACTTCAGAAGAACAAGCTCAAGTTTCACAAGAAATTGCAGCAAATGCCCATTCTATCAGTGAACTTAACCGAGAAAGCCGCAACACGGGCGCAAAAACCTCGCAAAGTGCCATTGAACTTCAACAACAAGCACGAAACTTGAAAGAGCAAGTCGACTTCTTCCACTAATACTTTATAAGAGCCGACCCAGTCGGCTCTTTTTGTTTCACTTGATACCACGCTTTTTGATAGAATTTGCCGCCCTACTTTCTGTTCGAGATCGTCATGAACTATCAATGCCCTCTATGCCACCAAGCTCTAGCGTTAAATGAAAAAACGTTTAAGTGCGAAAACAATCATCAGTTTGACTTAGCAAAAGAAGGCTACGTTAACTTGATGCCAGCGCACCACAAACGTTCTAAAGATCCTGGTGACAACAAAGAGATGATGCAAGCTCGTCGTCGATTCCTTGAAGGAGATTACTACAACCCAATGCGCCAAGAAGTGGCGCAGCTGTGTGCAACATACACAGAGGGGAGCACCCATCAATTATTAGATATTGGTTGTGGTGAAGGTTACTACACAGATCAAGTACAAAAGACGATAGAAACACAAGCGAACCATGCCACGATTTATGGCTTAGACATTTCCAAAGTTGCCATTCGTTACGCGGCGAAGCGTTACACGCACTGCAACTTTAGTGTGGCTTCTAGTCACCGACTTCCCTTAGCAAATGAATCCTTAGATGCCATTTTGCGCATTTATGCCCCGTGTAAAGCTGAGGAGCTGCAGCGCGTTGTAAAAAACGACGGCGTTGTTGTCACGGTTACTCCTGCTAGCCGCCACTTATACCAACTGCGTGAGCGCATTTATCAAGAAGTTCGTCTTCACAATGAAGAACCAGAACATATTGAAGGGTTTGAATTAGAGCACCAGCAGCATCTTAACTATGTTATGGACTTGAAAAACGGAGCCGCAATCGATTTATTGCAAATGACGCCATTCGCATGGAAAGCAACCGATGCTCTTCGTGAAGAGTTGAAATCCGCTACACTTTTCCAATGTGAGGCTGATTTTATGTTGCGTGTATATCGCAAAAAAACACTCGATTAATAAGTCAAAAAAACAACAAACGCAAATAGTTATCATTTATATTGATTCATTGCTCAGCCTCCATTAATATCATCCGGACATTTTTGGAGGCTTTTCAATGCGCTTTTCTACTTTGAGCTTGCTCTTTGCAGGCTTACTTACTGGTTGCTCTTCATATACGCACACCGACTCTCACGCAACCTCAGCGGAAGTCACTAGTTTTTACGACTACCAACTATACACCCCTTCTGGCGAGCACATCGCTCTAAGCAAACTGCCAATTGAGCTGCAACAAGCAGATGTCATTCTTATTGGTGAATGGCACACACACGCCGGCGTTCATCGCTTTCAAACCGATATGCTCAAACAACTTACGTCCTACGACCGCTCACTCGCGTTATCTATGGAACAATTTACCCGCGACAAACAACCTGTTGTTGACGCTTACCTACGTGGGGAGATCGGCGAACAGTACTTAATGAAACAAGCCAACGCTTGGCCCAATTATGAAAGCGACTATCGCCCTCTCGTGGAGTTTGCTAAGCAGAAAAATCTCCCGGTCATTGCAGCAAATGCACCAAAGAGCATTGTCCGATGCATTGGTCGACAAGGGCTAGATTACATTAACAAGCTCGATGATGATCAGCGGATGTTCATTGCACAAGCCATCAACACTGGTAGTAGTCCGTACAAAGAAAAGTTCATGGCATCCATGCATCACGGTAAGCCAGAGCAGACGGAAAAACAGTTTGCAGCTCAAGTTACTTGGGATGAAACTATGGCGGAATCTATCGTTAGCTACCTAGACGACAACCCAGGCGCTCAGGTTGTCCATGTTGCAGGCAAGTTTCACACCGAGCAAGGGTTGGGTACGGCAGCATCAATCTTAAGCCGCAACCCGAGCTTAAAAGTGGTTGTAATTAGCCCAACAGATAACGTGCTTTCTGATAATACTGACTATCAGTTAGAGGTTCTCGCACCACCAGTACGGTATGTACAAGATGCTCACCGCATGGCGGCATATCAACATCTAACTAAACGCAATAACGATCTTCAATGTAAGTAGCTGCTCTTCAATTTAAGTTACTACCTTGCCGTTGCGTTGCATCATCACACCGCTCCGAGTTCATCGAGTGACAAGGGTCTGCTTCCTGCTGGTCTATTTTTTGCTAATGATCACCAATAGAAACTAGAAGCGGCAAAAGCAGACCTGTTTTTATCCAAATAGCTTCAGAAATAAACTTTGCCGCCGATAAAAATATAACTGCTTTTTACCCGCACTCAGTGACCGAGTGTCGATGTTCCAAGGAGTATTCGATGAATCCAGTAGGAAGCACTTCTGTTAATAGCTATGCCAAACAATCTGTCGCCTCTAAACAAGCAAGTATTGCACAAGAAGAAACTAGTGCTTCGCCGCTGAAAGTCGAACACAATAAGGTGACGCTTTCGACCGAAGGCAAAGCGCTACTTGCCGCTCTGCAACAAATCGAGCACGACAGCAAGAAAATAGAAGCAGAAGATAAATCTGTTGGTGAAAAGGTCGAATCTTTCACGCATGGTGCGCTTGGCATGGATCACCCCGATAAAATCGAGAAAGAAGAGGATGGCTCATATTCTGCGGGTCAATACCTTTCTGCGGCACTTACCGTTGGTGGCATCATACTGGCATTAGTCTGATAACCAGTCTGATAATCGTCACGACAACAAATCCTATTTGAACCAAACACTTACTGCAGCCCATAATTTAATAGGCCAAAGAACGATATGATGCAAACGTAAGTGAATTCGACCGCTCTTGTGGCCCGATAATACATGCTCGTTTATTGCTCCCTAAACTAGGTTTCTTGTGAAGGCACTGAATGGATAACTTTAGTCCATGCTTTCAACTCCTAAGCGTAATCCAAGCCCACGTTTGTGGGCTTTCTTCTTTCCAAACTAACGAACGTTACAGAGCGACTCATTTTTTCTGCAAAACCAAACAAAAACGACAATTTGGTTAAACTTTTATTACCGACACAAAACCTTCATAAATCATTGCTTTAATGCCTGCGCTTTCAATAAACAAGGAAAATATAATGAAGCGCTTAGTATCTCCAATCGTTACGGCAGTGGCTGCATCTACCCTCTCTTTCAACGCACTCTCAGCTGAAATCAAAAACGTCATTTTGATGATCGGCGACGGCATGGGTCCTCAACAAGTTGGTTTACTCGAGACCTACGCAAAACACGCACCTAACTCGGTTTACAAAGGCGAAAGCACAGCGTTATACAAACTCGCTCAAGAAGGTGTGATTGGATCATCACTGACCAATCCAGAAGACGCAATTGTCGTCGACTCTGCGTGCTCAGCTACGATGCTAGCGACAGGAATCCCTACCGCTTCTGAAGTCATTGGCATTGATAGCCAAGGCAACCATGTCGAAACTATTTTGGAAAAAGCCAAAAGTAAAGGTAAAGCAACAGGGCTCGTCTCTGATACGCGTATGACCCACGCAACGCCAGCAGCATTTGCCGCTCATCAACCACATCGCTCCCTAGAAAACAGTATTGCGGCGGATATGCTCGAAACAGGCGTAGACGTGATGATGTCTGGGGGACTTCGTCATTGGATTCCAAAGTCGACAAACGACAAGGGAGAGACATACGAGCAACTTGAAAAGCTCACTGAAGGTAATGTCTACCTAAAGTCGAAACGTAAAGATGAGCGCAACTTGCTTACTGAGGCGCAAGACCAAGGTTACAACCTGGCTTTCAGCCGCGATATGCTCACACAAGCTAAAGGTGACAAATTACTTGGACTTTTTGCTTACTCGGGCATGAACGATGGTATTGCCTACAGTCAAAGCAAAAACGATCCAAAACGCACGCAGCCATCGCTGAAAGAAATGACCACCAAAGCAATCGACATTCTTTCAAAAGACAAAGACGGTTTTTTCTTGATGGTTGAAGGCGGCCAAATTGACTGGGCTGGCCACAGTAACGATGCAGGTACGATGCTGCATGAAATGCTTAAATTCGATGAAGCGGTAAACTCAGTTTATGAGTGGGCAAAAGGCCGTGATGACACCCTGATCATTGTTACTGCTGACCACGAAACCGGCTCTTTTGGCTTTAGCTACTCATCAGCAAACTTGCCTAAACCACAAAAACGCGACGGCGAAGCATTCAAAAATCAGGATTACGCGCCAAACTTCAACTTTGGTCAGTTCGAGATCCTCGATGGTTTATACAACCAAAAGAAAAGTTACTACGGCATGATCAGTGAGTTCCAAGCGCTTGATAAGAAAGAGCAAACTCCAGAGAAGTTTGCGGAAGTCGTGAACGCAAATAGCGATTTTTCGATTACGCCTGAGCAAGCAGAACGCGTATTAGCAAGTAAACCAAATCCATACCGACTCGCTGGACACAAATACTTAAGCGAAGAGAACGTACCGACAATCAATGACTTTGATGCTTTCTTTCCTTACAACGACCGTGGCAACTTGCTAGCGCGTGAGCATGCAACAAAGCAAAACACAGTATGGGGGACGGGTACTCATACGCATACTCCTGTCAACGTATTTGCTTGGGGACCTGCAGAAACTATCCTTCCGGTATCAAAAATCATGCACCACTCGCAACTAGGCGAGTACTTGAAGCAACAAATTAAATAATCAACTTGCACTTACTTCACAACTCGTGATGTTTCAACGCTCTCGCAAGGGAGCGTTTTTTTATGCATGAAAACAGTTGACGTTTTAAATCGTACACCACAATAATTATGGGTCTTTAATTATATGAATAAAGAAAATGTGCGAAATCTTTGCTAAGCAACCCCAAGACAACTATCAGTTCATCACCCGCTCTATCCGTATTGATGGTCACGCGACCAGTGTAAAACTTGAAGCGAGCTTTTGGACAATTCTTGAGGAAATCGCTAGTGCTCAAAACATGACGGTTCCTAAATTCATAAGCACTGTTTATCAAGAAGCACTCGAATACAATGGTGAAGTGAACAACTTTGCCTCCTTACTTCGATGCGCTTGCCTCACTTACGCCCGCCAACCTCAAGAGACCACTCGTCAAGCACTTGCGCAACTTAACAGTTAATAGCAACCAACCGACCAATAACCATCCTAGGCTGTGCATCCGTATTATAAACCCTTGAGCATCTTCTAATTTGTCGTACTAGAGTACTACCCAGACTCCTTTTGAAATCGCTAACCTATGCGGACTATCAAGGAGTACCTATGACAAAAATGATTCACACCATGATCCGAGTAAGTGATCTGGACCGCTCTCTACAATTTTACTGTGACGTACTTGAACTAGAAGTCGCTGATCAATACATCTTTGATGGCTTTTCTCTAACCTATCTAGCCAACCAAGAAACTGGCTTTGAATTGGAACTGACGCACAATCATGACCAAAGTGAGCCCTACACTCACGGCTCAGGCTACGGCCACCTTGCCGTCAGCGTGGAGGACATTGAACAAGCCCACAAACGCATTAAATCTCTCGGCATTGAAACTGGTGACATCAAAGCCTTTGACCATCAACAAAAGCATTTAGCAACGTTCTTTTTTGTAACCGACCCTGATGGTTACAAAATTGAGTTCCTGCAACGCCAAGGGCGTTACCTATAACAAAAAGAGTAAACATTATGATTCACTTGACGGCTACCTTTCATGCACAACCGGGAAAAGAACAAGAGTTAAAAGAGGTACTTACCCGAGCGCTTGAACCTACTCGCAATGAAGAAGGTTGCGTTCGTTATCAATTGTTCCAAGATAAAGACAATACATGCCACTTCGTTTTTCAGGAGCAATTTAAAAACCAACAAGCATTTGAGCTTCATGGTAAAACAGAACACTTTGCTCTTTTGATTAGCCAGATCGACAACTTGTTAGAATGCGAGCCGAAACTGGTGTTCTTTAACGAACTGTAACTATAGCGCTAACCGAAGATCAAAAAAGGCACTCTATCTAGAGTGCCTTCCACTAGTTGGGACCTGTGATTAAGCGTCTTGCTTCTCCACCATATGCAAATGCACATCTTGTTGTGGGAAAGGAATCGAAATACCTTCTCGGTCGAAGCGTAGTTTCACTTCTTTAGTCACATCCCAGTATACATCCCAGTAATCATCCGTTTTTACCCAAGGACGCACAATAAAATCTACAGAAGACGTATTTAATGTATGAACTTTGATCATTGGCTCTGGAGTGCGAAGTACCGAAGGGTGAGAGGTAATGATATCAGACAATACTGACTCCGCTTTTAAGAGGTCATCCGCATAGCCAATGCCAAACACCATATCCACGCGGCGAATGCGTTCATGCGTGACGTTCTTAATCACATCTCCCCAGATTTTGCTGTTAGGCACAATAATAATTTGGTTATCAAACGTACGGATTGTGGTGTTCACCAAACTCATATGGCTTACCTTGCCATCCACACCGCCAGCATACACAAAATCACCAACATCAAATGGGCGATAAATAAGCAGCATCATACCCGCCGCGAAGTTGGATAACGTGTCTTGCAACGCGAAACCAATAATCACACCAGCAATACCGAAACCGGTTAGGATTGGCGCTAGGTTCAAACCAAGCTGAGATAAGCCCACCATGATACCGATCACCCACACGAATTTGCCGGACATCGAGATAAAGAAGTCCTGCATCAAGTGGGAAAGTTTTAAGTTTTTCGATGCAACTGCCTTACGGACCACTTTGCGCGTTAACTTAGCCAGTCCGCGAGCGATCAATAAAATCAGCGCAAAAACAAACAACTGGAAGATATGCTGCGGTGCATTCTCGGCAAACCAATCCAGTGCCGAGTTGGACCAGTGACTCAGTATTGACCACACAACTTTGGTATTCAGTAAATCATGGGTGATATTACCCGTCACTTCAAAAATTTGGCGTTTGTATTCAGACGTTTCTAAACCGACTTTATCACCAATTGAAATCAGGTTGCGTAAGCTTTCTGTCGCAATATTTAGCCTTTGTTTAGTAATGAGCTGACTAAGTTGCAACGACGCTTTTTCCGACTCTGGGCTAGACGAAAGTTGGGAACCAATGATCTCACTTTGCTGACTCAAGTACTCAATTGAAGCAGACAGTAAGCGCATACGTTTATCAATTTTATCTTTTAGTTCCGCTTCTGCGCGCTCGTTTTGGGCCCCTAGCTCCTTCAACCAAGCGAGATTTTGCCAGCTCGAATCGAAGCTAACATCAAGATAACGCTGTAGCTCTCGATAATCATTAACAAGAGCAAGCTTCTCTTCATCCTTAGCCTTATTTAAATCCTCGACGACTTTCTTTATTTTTTCCGATAGATAGTTCGTCGCGTCCTCAGAGTATTGTTCTTGTTTTTTAACTAGCAAGATCAGCTTGTCGCGAGAGATAGTTTCACGTTCAATCGCTGACGCTAACTGGCTTCTCAATTCTTCATTCTTTTGGAATAGTTGCAGTTGAAGGGCATCACGCTCGTCGCCACTCGCTTGCGAGAGGCTTTGGGATAAATCCACAATCTCTCGGTTCAAGTTGTCAATCGAGATTTCGGCAGCAGAAGGCTCTTGGATATCGTCAGTAGCAGTCGCATGAACAGCCATTGGGGAGAACATAATGACGGCAAGTGCGAATAATGTCACCCAAGATGTCAGGCGCAGTTTCTGGGGGAAATGAAACGTCATGTTTACCTCATAGGGAACAATCCTGATCAAAACAATCAGGAATAGAAGTGTAAAGCGTTGAAATCATACTCCTAAGTTTACAACACTAAATAATAAACTGAGCAGCATTTCGTTAGCGAGACGTCAAAGTTGGGAGCCCCAATAGCAAACAAGCCTTTCATTTAATCAATGAAAGGCTTGTTTTTATTCGACTAAGGACGGTTGGGATGATTTAAAATATGGTCTTCCCAATCCACCACATCAATCTCGTAAACAACTTTGTTACGGACACTTTCCCCAGCCGCATGCATTGCGGACTTAGAGCCGGTAATCAACGGATGCCATTCTGGTAAAGGCTGCTTTTCTGCCAACAGACGGTAAGCGCACGTGTGTGGCAGCCAAGTAAAATCGTCGATGTCTTCTCGGGTCAGCTTGGTGCACTCTTCACCCGAAGTGAAACGGTTTGGGTAATCCTTACATGAACACGTTTTACTGTTCAGCCAGCTACAAGCCACATTGGTATAGTAGATTTCATCGGTATCTTCATCCATCAGCTTATGCAAACAACATTTGCCACAACCATCACAGAGAGATTCCCATTCCTCTTCTGTCATCTGCTCTAACGATTTACTTTGCCAAAATGGAGTGCTCATACTTCAGGTCTCACCAAGGGAATTTAGGGGGCGATTTATACTCTTCTCAACGCAAAAGTTCAAGTTTTGAGAAGATCTTGCATCCTTCCCACATAACGGTGGAGATATTCAACTACTTTCGTTTTACTGTTCTATCCTTAAACAAGTTTCCATTACTCAATTGATCAAGAAGGCATTAAGGAGTTTTCATGGGTATTATTTCTTGGATTATTTTGGGCTTAATCGCCGGCGCACTTGCTAAATGGCTCATGCCAGGAAAAGATGGGGGCGGTTGGATTGCAACAATGTTACTTGGTATTGCAGGGGCATTTGTAGGTGGCTTCCTTGGCGGCATTCTCGGTTTCGGCGGAGCCACTGGCGTCAACATTGGTAGTATCATTACCGCAACACTAGGCGCATTTATTCTGTTGTTTGTTTATAACCGTTTCTTAAAATAATCACGATGATTTAAAAGCAAAAAACCAAAAAGGGAGCGTAATGTTAAGCGCGCCCTTTTATTTTTTTCTTTCTTCACTCTTCCAATCCACGTCAAAATGACCATAATTGCCCCCTTAATTTTTAAGAGGTTTACATTATGGATTGTCGATTAGGATGTGGAGCGTGCTGTATTGCGCCAAGTATCTCTTCACCAATACCAGGAATGCCGAAGGGCAAACCTGCAGGTGTTCGTTGTGTGCAACTCAACGACGACAATTTGTGCAAGCTATTTGGTAAGCCTGAACGCCCTAAAGTCTGTCACGATTTTAAACCGTGTCCGATTGTATGCGGCAACACCAATCAAGAAGCACTCGACAACATCACTGAATTAGAACAATTGACGTAATGCGACTCTAGACCACACGTTTAAAGTTAGTACCTCGGTTGTTTCTCTCCGCGGCAGTAATCAAAGCAAACTCAAGATTTAGCACTTTCCCCCTCTGCTTTTTATCTCACCCTTGAGAACTCTTGCCACATAGCGTTCCATTTGCGGTTTTCGCGCGATCTCCCTCACAATTTATTGACAATTCTCGACTATGTTCAGCGGGTCATTTAATTAAAGATCAGGAAAGAACATGAATAAGTATTTGGCTGAGGCTGTTGGCACGTTCTGGCTAGTGTTAGGCGGCTGTGGTAGCGCGGTGTTGGCTGCGGGTTTCCCTGAAGTGGGTATTGGTCTGTTGGGCGTTTCTTTGGCATTCGGTTTAACCGTTCTGACGATGGCATTTGCTATCGGTCATATTTCAGGTTGTCACTTGAACCCTGCAGTGACAGTTGGCCTTTGGGCAGGCGGTCGTTTTGAGACAAAAGACGTTGCTCCCTACATCATCTCACAGGTGATCGGCGGGCTTATCGCAGGTGGCGTGCTTTACGTTATTGCATCTGGACAAGCAGGATTCGATGTTGTGGGTTCTGGCTTTGCCGCCAATGGTTATGGTGAACACTCTCCAGGCCAATACTCGATGATCGCTGCACTTGTGACTGAAGTTGTCATGACGATGATGTTCCTGATTGTCATTATGGGTGCAACAGACAAACGTGCGCCACAAGGCTTTGCACCTATCGCAATTGGCCTGTGTTTGACTCTCATTCACCTGATCAGCATTCCTGTCACCAATACGTCAGTAAACCCTGCTCGTAGCACGGCAGTCGCAGTATATGTGGGTGACTGGGCGGTTTCTCAGCTATGGCTGTTCTGGATTGCTCCTATTGTGGGTGGCGTGCTTGGTGCGGTTATCTACAAAAATCTTCTTGGTAAAGAATCGAACGATTAATCGTTCCTAACTCCCAAAATCAAAAAAGCCGCTGAATTCAGCGGCTTTTTATTAAATTCTGTGTCGACCTAATAGCGAATGTGACAACGTCGTGCCATCAACAAGCTCTAGCTCCCCACCGACAGGCACACCATGCGCGATGCGGCTGGCATCAACTTGGTGCTCTTTACATAGCTCTGCGATGTAGTGGGCAGTGGCTTCACCTTCAACTGTTGGGTTTGTCGCCAAAATCACTTCGGTAATATCACCGCGACGTAAGCGGTAATCAAGGACATCCAATCCAATATCACTTGGACCAATACCATCTAATGGCGACAAATGCCCCATAAGAACAAAATACCGACCAGAATATTGGCCTGTTGCTTCAACGGCTGCGATGTCTGCCGGGCTTTCTACCACACAAATTTGACCATTTTCTTGGCGTTTTGGGTTGGTACAAATGTGACAGACTTCTTCTTCGGTGAAGGTTCGACACTCAGTACAATGACCTATTTCTGTCATTGCCTGACTCAGCGCATCTGCAAGCTGCAAACCGCCTTTTCTATCGCGCTGTAACAAATGAAAGGCCATACGCTGCGCTGACTTGGGGCCAACCCCAGGTAGACAACGTAAGGCCTCCATCAATTGTTCCAGCATATGACTGGTACGCATTAAAAGTCCGCTTAATTAAATATCAGCAGATTAGAATGGCATTTTCATGCCTGGTGGTAGTTGCATACCGCCAGTTACAGAAGCCATTTTTTCTTTTTGAGTTTCTTCAACACGACGGGCTGCATCGTTGAACGCCGCAGCGATCAGATCTTCAAGCATTTCTTTGTCGTCTTCCATCAAACTTTCATCGATGTCAACACGACGTACGCTGTGACTACCAGTGATAGTAACTTTAACTAGGCCAGCACCAGACTCGCCAGTTACTTCCATATTCGCGATTTCTTCTTGAAGCTTTTGCATGCGATCTTGCATTTGCTGGGCTTGCTTCATTAGGTTGCCCATACCGCCTTTACCAAACATGTTTATCTCTCTGGTTTAATGAGGTGTTGCATCAATTAATGGGGTTATACCTTTGGGTTTTCAACCCCATTCCATTCGATTATTAGATAGGGCGCACACTATCTTTATCAAGCTCTGCAGCAAAACGACGTTCAATAAATTGAACATTTGGATCGTTTTCTAAACTGTTCAGCGCTTGCTGTAATTTCTCTTGGTAGAGCCTATCTCTCAGTTCAAGTGGTGTTTCTCCACTCTCCCCTATTTCGATGCTCATGTGGCACTCTTCACCTAACACGGTATTAAGTGCTTTGAGCAATTCGGCTTGAGCTCTATCAGTATTCAAATGAGCTTGGCTGCTTCTCAATAGTAACGAAACGGTTGTTCCTTCCTTACTATAATGAGAGTTTAGCGCAAGTTGCTCTACCAGCTTAGGGATCTCCATTAAGCTGATTAGCTTCGCCCATTCATTATGTTCTAATGACTCATCGATGAGCTTTTGTGCCATTTCAGGCGTTTTCTCATGCTCAAGTGCCTGCTTGAGCTGCGTAGGTGTCAGTTTTGTATTTACTTTTGTCTCAACAGGCTTGCTTGGACGCCAGCGATACGCTTCCTCAACTTGTGGCTCCGTCGACTTCGGAGCTGAGTTTGGCGACACCTGCGCGGAATTGCCATGCAATTGCGCTACTCGGTCGATAACCGATTCTGGTTGTGCAGATGCCGCTTTAGGCTTTTTTGAGCCACCATTTTGAGGAGTGTTCTGTTGTAGGCCTTGACGCTGAGAACGTAATTGGTGACGTAAACCGCTTAGACCACCGCGCGCCGATGTTGAAACGCTCTCTTGCACTTGTTGAGGTGGCGTTTCATGCTGCGGTGCAGGGTTTTCGCTCATCGGCGGCGCCATATCATACTGTGGCGGAACCCTCTCATATCCACTCGCGTGATATTCAGGTTGTGAATTGGATGAAGGTTGAGGCGCCACTTGTGGTGAGCTTTGTGCTGGACTCGGCTGCTGAGCTCGAGGAGCTGCTACTGTCTGAGCTGGTACAGTCTTTGATTGACTGGCACTTTGAACTGGGGCTGAAGCTGATTCGCAGTTACTGGAAACAACATTTGCCCCACTGTTACTTGATGGGCGGAACGCCATCATACGCAGCACAATCATTTCCAGACCGACTCGCCCATTTGGCGAGAGGGTCAAATCTTCACGACCTTTCAATGCAATTTGATAGTAAAGCTGAACGTCTTGCGGGCTTAGAGCTTTACTCAACAACTCGATTTTTTCTGCATCTGGCTGCGCTCGGTCTAGCGACGCTGGCAGCGCTTGATACATCGCAATTCGATGAAGCTGTGTTGCGACTTGCTGCAACAAACCATCCCACTCAACACCATTTGCTGCTAATTGCTGGATTTTATCCATGGCTGGTTGAGGTTGCTTGCTGCTGATTGACTCTAGTAAGTGAATCGCTTGGTCGGTATCAATCGTCCCCAACATGTGGCTGACAATATCGGTTTGCACCGCACCGTTACCTAAAGCAATTGCTTGATCGGTCAAGCTGAGAGCATCACGCATACTGCCATCTGCAGCATGTGAAATCATACCCAGTGCTTTTGGTTCTGCCGATACTTGCTCTTGACCCAAAATGTAGTCAAGTTGCTGATGAATATCATCAACGCTGATCGGTTTGAGATGGAACTGTAGACAACGCGACAATATAGTAACAGGCAGCTTTTGTGGATCGGTTGTCGCGAGTAAGAACTTCACATACTCTGGCGGCTCTTCCAGGGTTTTCAACAACGCATTGAAAGAGTGACGCGATAGCATGTGCACCTCATCGATGAGGTACACTTTAAAACGTCCACGAGCAGGTTTGTATTGAACGTTGTCTAACAGTTCACGAGTGTCTTCAACTTTAGTACGTGATGCTGCGTCGATTTCAAGAAGATCGACAAAGCGACCTTCATCAATTTCACGACAAGTATCACACTTACCACAAGGTGTCGCGGTAATGCCGGTTTCGCAGTTCAAGCCTTTGGCAAACAGCCTACCGATACTCGTTTTACCCACACCACGAGTCCCGCTGAACAGATAAGCATGGTGTAAACGGTTTTGCGCCAGTGCGTTTTCCAACGCCGTCAGGACATGTTTTTGTCCGACAACTTGGTCAAACTGATTAGGACGCCATTTTCGCGCTAAAGCTAAATAACTCATTGAATGTATTAATGTCCTTCAAAATCGCAGATGCTGTACACGTTTAGACCTAGTGCTTCTAAACGTTTATCGCCACCGATTTCTGGTAGGTTGATAACGAACGCAGCGTGCTCAACTTCACCACCCAGTTGGCGAATCAGCTTAGTCGTCGCTTCAATAGTACCGCCCGTTGCCAATAAATCGTCGACAACCAGTACTTTGTCGCCTTCAACGATGGCATCTGTATGGATTTCTAGTGTATCAACGCCGTATTCAAGCTCATAAGATTGAGCAACAGTAGGGCGTGGTAGCTTGCCTGGTTTACGCACTGGTACAAAACCAACACCTAGCTCAAGCGCTAAAGGCGCGCCAAATAGAAAGCCACGAGCTTCCGTACCCACAACCTTGGTAAAGCCCATATCTTTGTAACGTTCAACAAGTAAGTTGATCGTTGCTTGGTATGCTTTCGCGTCTTCAAGAAGGCTCGTCACATCACGAAATAGAATGCCTGGCTTTGGGTAGTCTTGGATGCTTTTGATGCTAGATTTGATCAGTGAAATTGTTTCTGTAGTCATAATACCGATTTACTTAGATTGGCTCATCGCCCTCTCTAATCGCAGTATCACGAGGGCAACGAACAATAGGTTTTCACCACTATGTGCTTATTTTCGTAAAAGTCACAGGCGCTGAAAATACAAACGCCCACTCGAAGAGCGGGCACACTATTCTCTACAATCTTAGTGATTTTCTTCTCGGTCAGCAACCAACTCAATCACAGGCAGACGCATAAACCAGCTGAGTAAAACGATTAGCATCACTAAAAGACCAATTTTTACCCAAACGAGGGGGACAACAACGATTGAAACCATGAAACTAAGCGCAATAAAAATCGCACCACGCTTTTTTACTTTTGAAGTAACAGCCCGATGCTTATGCCAATTGTCGAGAATGGGTCCAAACGTTTTGTGGTTATGTAACCATTGATGAAATGCGGGGCTACCACGCATAAAACATGCGCTAGCAAGCAAAATAAAAGGTGTGGTGGGTAAAAGTGGAAGGGCTATGCCGGCTATGCCGAGCACAATACAGAGTCCACCAACAGTATTGAAAAAGTAACGCTTAATACGAATGGTGAACTCCGGTACAAAATAGCTAGGATTAAAAGCCTGCGTAACCATTCATTACACGAAGCCAGGTTAGCGTTGCAGGAAGTGTTGGGATCAAAAGAACTGCAATAAAACCTAAAAAGTAAAAAATATTATAAGGCTCTTTAAAATCTTTGTCTGCCATGATGTGTCTTCTCACTAGTTGACTTTGCTTCTCCCAAGGCACAGCGTTAAATTATCGTTGCACAAATGGGTCATTATTGTTTTAAGCGCTGACTATACATTAAACAGCCAAATCTAAACACCAGTAAAAAGTAAGGTTATTGAACTAAACGTATGTTGTTTTGGTGGTTCTAAAAAGATAATAAGCAGCGTAAGGACGCTGCTTATTGGTTTGCAAGTCATAATTATACTAGTCGGGATTTCCGGGTAATACTTAAACTAAAACTTGAAGAACCTAAACACCCGATAGACAACTGTCCTGCAACACTAAGCGGTAAATCGCGGGTGATGAAGTTTTTCATACTTCCTCCCCCTAAACGGTTACCTGCTGCGATGTGTTGATTCGTATTTCCGTCAGACCAATGGCTATCTAAACCCGCAGGCAATATAGAGACCGAGGATGAAGCGAGGTCGGCGACACCAAACACAGCATTGACTGCACCCGCACACTCCGAACACTCAATTCCTTTTTCAATGATCCCTACCATGTCCTTGAGATCAGCACTGAAACTTTTCAAGTTACGGAGATAATCGTCAAACAATGCCCTAACGAGCAATGTCGTCGCAACTCCATCATTAGCTTGGGAAGCAGAATCAACGAGATAAAACGCAAATTGACCATTCATTAACCAACGATAATCGAAAACCAAGGGCATCACATCCGTCGATTGCAATAAACGGTACGAGCAGCGCCAATCTCCCTGAGCAGCATCCTTCTCTGGCAATAGAGCTTGCAGTAAATCTCTTGCCGCACTCGGATTCTGTTGCAAATATTCCAGATGCCAATACAGCTCTTGTTCATCCGGGATTTCACCACCATCATCAACCCTGAACCACTGACTTGAAAAGTCACGTTGTTCTGAGAAGTGGCTATCGGTATCTTCTAGCGTATTCTCTATCGCCTGAGATAGGTGCTCATAATTACCTATCGGTTTAGGAAGAAAATCTTTAATACCAAATCGCAACGCTTTCGCGACATCGGACATTTCATCCGTGCCTGATACCACGATAAGCGGCATATATGGGTATTCGAGACTAACTTCTTCGACGAACTCGATACCATCTAAGACCGGCATCGATAAATCACATAAGATAAGATCGGGTTGGCATTCCCTGAGTTGTTGAAGCGCTTCTAGGCCGTTTTCTGCTTCTACTACTTTAAAACCCTGACTTTCTAAATAGGCATTGGTTACTTTACGAAATATTGGATCATCGTCCACCAACATTATTAGTTTTTGATTAATCACTTCCTGTGCCGAGACCATTGCCGTTTGACTGTGAGTCTTAAACATACCTTTATCCCTCACAAAGCTCAGTCAAAAAAACAGATTTATTATTAAGTCATTATTTTTGTTGTGTTTACTTCCAGCAAAACGTGTCACAGCAAGACCTGAGGCCGCTTCGCCTTGTTATAAAACTTAGCTCGGAAACTGCATTAATACAAATATTACGGCGTATAACAGTATTTACTCAAACAGGGTTGCTGTGTTCAAATGATGCAACATGTTGACTTAAAGCAAGCTTTGATCACAAAGTTAATTATAAATTAACCGTAATCGGTAATTTAATGTGTCTGGAAATATGAAATTAGATGACTTAAACCTGTTTCGACTGGTTGTCGAAAATGGGAGCTACACCGCAACTTCGCGAAAAACCATGATCCCGGTTGCGACCATCACCCGACGCATTCAAGCGCTAGAAGACTCTGTCAATCTTCGACTATTGAACCGTCATGCTCGCAAACTCTCGCTCACTGAAGCAGGGGAACGTTTTTACCATGAGTGCTCTCCTTTACTACAAAGGCTAACAACCGCAGCAGAGGAAATCACTGACGACTGCCGAGGAGCATCCGGCAAGATTAAGATATCCGCGCCTTACAACTTAACTAAACGAATGATGATGCCGATGTTCAACAGCTTTATGAAGCAGTACCCGGACATCAACATTGAGCTAACGACAGAGAATAATGCGGACAAGCTTGACCCTACTGAATGGGATGTAATTTTTCGAGTGGGACCGCAACGCGACTCTAGCCTCATCGCGCGTAAGATTGGCGAAGTGAAGGATATTCTCGTTGCAAGCCCTGACTATCTAACCTCGAATCCTGCGCCACACCATGCAGAAGAGCTATCTAACCATTCATTGCTAAAAGGGTACCCACTTATTAAGTGGACCTTGATTAATAGCAAAGGCGAGTCTGTGGTGAATGTTGATCGTGGTCGTTTTCAAGCAAACGCGCTCAATGTGGTGCGCAGCGCTTGTTCCGAAGGTTTAGGCATCACACTAATGCCAGATGTAATGATCAAAGAGTACATCGAGAGCGGCGATTTGGTACGCGTACTGCCAGATTGGAGTGCAAACCCGCGCGACATTTATATGCTTTACAACCACAAAGACCACCTGCCAGAGAAAGTTCGCCTCTTTATTGACTTTGTGATCGCTTATAACATTCACTAACTAGATAGCGAAAACAAAAAACCAGAGCCGAAGCTCTGGTTTTTTTACGACTTAAGAAAGCGCATCCTATGCGCCTTCGTTATGAAGCTCTAGGTTTGCTAAATCCTGTTGGATTTCAAGTTGTGTTTTCGCATCATCATTACGAAGACCATCTAAGAAATCTAGGTATTGTTGGTCGATATCACCCGTTACGTATTCGCCGTTAAACACGGAAGTATCGAACTGAGTAATGTCTTGGTTTCCAAGACCTACAGCCTCTACCAAATCTTCTAGACGTTGATAAATAAGCGCATCGGCACCAATCTGCTTACAAATTGTATCGTTGTCACGGCCATGGGCAATAAGCTCTGTAGCACTTGGCATATCAATGCCGTATACGTTCGGGAAACGAACTTCAGGAGCCGCTGAGACCATGTACACTTTCTTGGCACCAGAATCACGAGCCATCTCAATAATCTGCTCTGACGTTGTACCTCGAACAATAGAGTCATCCACCAGCAACACATTCTTGCCTTTGAATTCCGAACGAATAGCATTCAACTTGCGACGTACTGATTTCTTACGTTGTTGCTGGCCAGGCATGATAAACGTACGTCCAACATAACGGTTTTTCACGAAACCCTGGCGATAAGGGATATCGATCGCTTGAGCGATTTGCAGTGCAATGTCGCAAGACGTTTCAGGGATAGGAATGACAACATCGATATCAAGGTTTGCATAATCTTCACGAATACGTTCGCCCAGCTTTTTACCCATTTCAACGCGAGCACTGTATACCGAAATTTTATCGATGAACGAATCTGGACGAGCAAAGTACACGAACTCGAAAATACAAGGGTTCAGCTTAGGATTATCTGCACACTGCTTCGTGTAAAGCTCACCGTCAAACGTTGCGTAAATCGCTTCACCAGGTGCAACATCACGGACGAAATCAAAACCGACCGCATCCAATGCCACCGATTCAGACGCAACCATGTACTCTGCTCTGCCGTTAACTTCACGCTTACCTAAACAGAGCGGGCGAATACCGTGTGGGTCACGAAATGCAATCATACCATGACCAATGATCATGGCGGTCACAGCATAAGCACCGCGAATTGTGCGATGAACATTGGTGACTGCGCGGAATACGTCTTCGGTCGTGACATTTCCTTTTACTGAGTCAATTTCGTGCGCCAGTACATTTAGTAATACTTCAGAGTCTGAAGTGGTATTGATATGACGGCGATCTTTTTCAAACAGCTTCTGACGAACTTCGTTAGCGTTAGTCAAGTTACCGTTGTGGGCAAGTGTAATACCGAAAGGAGAGTTTACGTAGAAAGGTTGAGCTTCTGAAGCGCTTGAACTGCCTGCTGTAGGGTAACGAACATGACCAATTCCGACCTCGCCTTGCAGGCGTTGCATGTGTCTTGCTTCAAATACATCCTTGACTAAACCGTTCGCCTTACGCAGACGAAAACGATTGCTTTCTATGGTACAAATACCAGCGGCATCTTGGCCACGATGCTGTAACACCGTTAACGCGTCATAAATAGACTGGTTTACAGGCGTTGTGCCCACGATTCCAACAATACCACACATGTCCTAATCCTCGATTTGCGACAGTAGCTGGCACTACTAGATAGTGCCAGACAGAAAACTTGATGTTGCTTGTAAATGCTCGAAGAATGGGGCGATGATACGGCTGAACTCAGGGATCAACTGTGAATCTTTCCACCAATCCGAGCTTGGGAATGCAGTAAACGCATCCATAAAAAACAGCACCGCAGAAACAATTAAGACTCCGCGTAGACCACCAAATACAATCCCGAGAATTCGGTCCGTACCTGATAGCCCTGTTTTTTGTACCAGTTGACCAATGACGTAATTCACCACTGCACCAACTACCAAGGTTGCGACAAATAACGCCGCAATCGCCGCTCCGTTACGAAACATATCATCTTCGATGTTGGTGAAGTACACCGCTAATTTGGCATAGTAATTACTGGAGATAAAAAACGCTCCGAACCAAATCACCAAAGACAAAGCTTCTTTAGCAAAACCGCGAACTAAACTGATCAGAGCTGAAAATCCGATCACACCTAAAATGATAAAATCTATCCAATTCATCTTTTCTTCATCTTAAGTTGGCGCGCATTTTAACAGAAAAAATGCTGACGCAAACGTTTTCTTATGGATTTAATGGCTTAAATTTAAGCAATTGACCTTTTGAACCTGTAATTTTTTGTAATTCTTGAACTTGTCGTTCAAGTTTACTTTTTGACACATCAGGGCCAACAATCACTCTCGTAAACTCGTTTTCTTTCTTTGTGTGAGCTTGATAACCACGCTTTTGCAAATCCGCGACAAGCGCGACAGCATTTTCGTGATTCTTAAGTGCCATCAACTGAATGATCCAAGCTGAATCTTCATATTGATTTTTCTCTTGAACAGGACGAGTGACGACCTCAACTTGCTCTGGTTGTTTGATGACCTCAGGTTTAGATGTTGGCACTGGCTCGGGCTCAGAAACGGCTACTTGAGCATCCTCACGTTCTTGCACTACAGCTTCAACCGGAGAATCCGGTAACGTAATGTCGTCTTCCACTGGCTCTAATATTTCGAAGTTTTCCACATCACTATCAAGTTCTGGTTTGATAGGAATACTGGCAAATTCTTCTTTGTAGTGCAGTTTCTTACCATCTAGCACATCGGGAAGAACAATGACTCCGACTGCGACTAGAATGATGGTGCCGACTAAACGACTTTGGAATTTACTTGCCATCAAAATACCTTTACTTATTTATTATTTGATTGCCAATGTTCCAATACCTCTCCGACGGTATGGAATGAGCCAACCACCAGAATAACGTCTCCTGTCTTTGCGTGGCTTCTCGCACTCTCGAAGGCGTCAACAGGGTTTTCAAAATGAACTTGCCCATCAGGTAAGTATTGGCACAATTCATCAGCGGTCGCCGCTCTCGGTCCAGTAAGCGACGCTGGATACCATTGTGTTGCAACTGGAGTTAGAGCTTCAATGGTTGCTTTAATGTCCTTGTCATGCAGCATTGCAACCACAATATGGATATTCTTACCCAGATATTGTTGCTTCACTCTTTCTACCAAATACTCAGCAGAGTGCGGGTTATGAGCGACATCAAGGACTATTTCAGGTTCGTGATGCAGTACTTGCATACGCCCCGCCAAACGAGCATTATTCAAGCCATTGACAATATTTATGTCAGTGATTTGCAATTCCGAAGCCCCTAGTGCCATCAGTGCAGTGGCTGCATTTTGTAATGGTAGCGATGGGATTGGTAAATCCTCTAACTCAAATGCCCCACTGCTCCATTTCCAACCATTATCAGTTAGTTGGTAATCGTACTGAATACCTACTTGGAAGAACTCAGAACCAATATCGTCAGCATGAGCCGCCACGGTCGCTGGTGGCGTCGGTTGACCACAAATTGCTGGCTTCCCTGAACGGTAAATGCCCGCTTTTTCAAAACCAATAACATTGATGTCATCACCAAGCCAATCCACATGATCGATCGCTAAGCTCGTAATAACAGAAACATCATGGTCAACAACGTTAGTGGCGTCTAGACGGCCGCCAAGTCCTACTTCAAGTAAGACAACGTCAACTTTCTCTACTTGGAAAATACGTAGCGCAGCAAGCGTACCGAATTCAAAGAGGCTAAGGCTAACATCACCACGCTGCTTTTCTACATAATCGAATGCTTTACAGTGCTTGGCATCTACAACGTCAACGCCATTAATGCGTACACGCTCGTTGTAACGAATCAGGTGCGGAGAACTATAAACACCGACTGAATAGCCAGCATCAAGTAAAATGGCTTCCATTAACGCACACGTTGAGCCTTTGCCATTGGTTCCGGCAACGGTGATTACGGTTGGAGCTGGTTTGGTAAGATTGGCTTTGTTTGCTACCGCTTGGACACGGTCTAAGCCTAGATCAATTGCTGAGGAATGAATATTTGCTAAATAATCAAGCCACATCTCTAATGAAGATGTGGCTTGAGGAATTGGGTTTTGGGTCATCTAACTTTAACCATTAAATTCTTTGGTTTTTATGTTAGTTGATACTTTACCCTTTTTCGTCCGCTTCTGGTACAGAATATGGCTCTTCATTTGGAGATTCGTTAACCGAAACCACCAAAGGAGACTTGTGGTTAGTCATCTTAGCGATAAGACCACCCACACGCTGACGCATTTCACGACGGTCAACGATCATATCAATAGCACCGTGATCAAGTAGGAACTCACTACGCTGGAAACCTTCAGGAAGATCTTCACGCACTGTTTGCTCGATTACACGACGACCAGCAAAGCCAATCAGGGCCTTAGGTTCACCGATGTTGATATCACCCAACATAGCCAAACTTGCTGATACACCACCCATTGTAGGGTCAGTTAGAACCGAAATAAACGGCAGACCTTTTTCTGATAAACGCTCAAGCGCAGCACTGGTTTTTGCCATTTGCATAAGAGACATTAATGCCTCTTGCATACGAGCACCACCACTTGCTGAGAAACAAACAAGCGCACAGTTATTTTCAATGGCTGCATCTACGGCTTTCACAAAGCGAGCACCAACGACTGAACCCATTGAACCACCCATAAAGGAGAATTCAAACGCACACGCCACAAGCGGCAGACCAAGCAATTCACCCTGCATAACAACTAGCGCATCTTTCTCGCCGCTGTTTTTTTGTGCAGCAGAGATACGCTCTTTGTATCGCTTAGAATCTTTAAATTTCAGTTTATCCTGTGGCTCAAGTTCAGAACCTAATTCAACTCGATTACCTTCATCTAAAAATGTTTCCAAACGACGACGCGCTTTCATACGCATGTGATGGTTACACTTTGGACAAACTTCTAAGTTACGCTCTAGTTCAGCATGGTATAAAACCTGTTCACAAGAGGTACATTTAGTCCACACACCTTCTGGGATAGAAGCTTTGCGTGAACTTACTAGATTGCTTTTCTCTAAAATCTTTTCAAGCCAACTCATGGAAGACCTTTTCTCTCAACTCTTCCGCTTCATTGCGAAAGATATAAATTCGACATAATACCGACGGATTAAACCATATCTTGCAGCTACTGTAGATAAAAAACTGGTTGTACCTATTTTTGATATCGTAAATAGCGTATGTTTTCCGTTCACATTCAATGTAAACACTACCGATATTTTGAAATAAGTTTGTAAAATTAGTTCAAATTATCTGGTAAAAACAGTGGACCGATCGGCACTTCAGGTAACCCAAACTCTTCTGGGTAGTCTACATCTACCAGGTACAGACCTTCCGCTTTCGCTGTCGCACCCGCTAGTTTGCGATCTTTGGCGTCTAATAACCACTTGATCCATTCAGGACTCTCTTCGCCACGTCCAACTTTTATCAAGCTACCCGTGATATTACGAACCATATGATGCACGAACGCATTGGCTTTAATATCAATAACCACATAGTTTCCATGGCGCGTAACGTTCAGATGCATCAAGTTTCGAAATGGACTGCGAGACTGACAATGCGCCGCGCGAAACGACGTAAAATCATTTTCGCCGAGTAGGAACTGCCCTGCTTCATGCATTTTTTTCTCGTCGAGCTCACCATGATAGTGACTAACCCCCGAGTTTAAGATGCCTGGACGTAAAGCATGATTGAAAATAATGTAACGATAACGGCGCGCTGTCGCTGAGAATCTTGCATGGAAATCATCTGAAACTTCCTTAGCCCAACGAACCGCTATATCGCTTGGCATGTTCGCGTTTGCGCCCATGGTCCAAGCTACCATTTTTCGAGTAACGTTGGTATCAAAGTGCACAACTTGTCCCGTGCCATGCACGCCTGCGTCTGTCCGACCAGCACACTGAACTTCAACTGGGTGATTAGCGACGACGGACAATGCTTTCTCTAGCTCTTCTTGGACACTTTTCACTTCTCTTTGGCGCTGCCAACCAAAGTAGTTTGTACCGTTGTACTCGATACCTAATGCGATTCTCATCTTAACCTTCGAACTCTAAAATGGGGCGGGAAGTATATACTCAAGTCACCTCAAGTTGCCAGTTTCACCAAGGGTGATATAAAGGTAGCATCATACTAACGGGACACAAAAAGGGTAGCAAACGCTACCCTTTTGTTTCAGTTTATCGGCCATTAATTGCATCAATCAGGCTTTTTGCTTCGCGGCGAATATCATCCTCACCGTAAACAATCGCCTCTTCTAGTAGTTTAATCGCCCCTTGAGAATCGTTCATCTCGAGATAGATTTTAGCCAAATCCAGTTTCCCAGCAGCTTCAGCATTGCTATCTACGTCAATATCGCCGATCTCGCCGATAACATCTGGAAACTCGTTCAATCCGACATCGAGCTTAAGGTCTTCTTCTTCGAACTCACCTCCTTCTCTGTCGACCTGAGCCATCAATTCATCAATCGTCATAAATTGATTTTTCTTCGGGTCGAAGTCATCCAAGTCGCTTTGCTCTGCCCAGTTTTCTTGCGCGATCTCTGGCTGACTTAGTGCATCACTCGAATTCCAAACATCACGCTGGTCCTCAGGCACTTCTTCAGTAGAACTTACGTTATCAGCAGCGGGTTTAAAGCCATCCCAATCATCTCCAACATCAAGCATGGTTTCAAAATCCATACCTGCACTTGCGATGGTGTCACTGTCTAGTTTACCTTCAAATACTTCTGAGTTTGCGTCTTCCGCAAGAAGGTTAGCCATTGATGATTCATCATCCAAATTACTGAGCGGCTCACCCTCTGTCGCTGTTGACTGCACTTCTGGGTCAGTATCAAAGCCGTTTTGCTGCGCAAATACTTCAAACAAAGCATCATGATCGTTATCGGCTTGAATAGCTGGTCTCGATGTCTCTGCTTCAACCTTAGGGCTCTCTGGCGCACCCTCGTTCATTGACGCGAGAACATCTTCCTCATTGAACTCTGGAAGATCTTGGTCGTCAAAACTTAACTCTTCATCCTCACCGGAGATTGGTTCTATATCTGCAGTCTCAGAGCTCGGTAATTCTGGCTCTTCTTCCATCGACGCCAAGGCATCTTCTTCGCTGAACTCTGGCAAATCGAGCTCATCAAAATTGAACTCTTCTTCGGACTCAGCTGGCAAGTCGGCTTCAACCTGTTCTGGCTCAACGGACTCGGACGTTTCTAACGCAGGTCCGCCAGCCATAGACGCCAGTGCATCTTCTTCACTGAACTCTGGCAAATCGAGCTCATCAAAATTGAACTCTTCTTCGGACTCAGTTGGCAAGTCGGCTTCAACTTGTTCTGGCTTAACGGACTCGGACGTTTCTAACGCAGGTTCGCCAGCCATAGACGCCAGTGCATCTTCTTCACTGAACTCTGGCAAATCGAGCTCATCAAAATTGAATTCATCTTCTGATTCAGCTGGCAAGTCGGCTTCAACCTGTTCTGGCTCAACGGACTCGGACATTTCTAACGCAGGTTCGCCAGCCATAGATGCTAGAGCATCTTCTTCGCTGAATTCTGGAAGATCTAGCTCATCAAAATTGAATTCTTCTTCGGACTCAGTTGGCAAGTCGGCTTCAACCTGTTCTGGCTCAACGGACTCGGACGTTTCTAACTCCGGCTCATCCGTCATAGACGCCAATGCGTCTTCTTCACTGAATTCTGGAAGATCCAGCTCATCAAAATTGAACTCTTCTTCGGACTCAGCTGGTAAGTCAGCTTCGACTTGCTCTGGTTTAACAGACTCGGACGTTTCTAACTCCGGCTCATCCGACATAGACACCAATGCGTCTTCTTCACTAAACTCAGGAAGATCCAGCTCGTCAAAATTGAACTCTTCTTCGGACTCAGCTGGCAAGTCGGCTTCAATTTGTTCTGGTTCAACGGACTCGGACGTTTCTAACGCAGGTTCGCCAGCCATAGATGCTAGAGCATCTTCTTCGCTGAATTCTGGAAGATCTAGCTCATCAAAATTGAATTCTTCTTCTGAATCGTTGGTCGACTCAGTTTCCGGCTCCAATTCAGGTTCATCCAGTAGCCAATCTTCTTCTTGTGGAACACCGAATTCATTTTCTATTGTATTTGGTGTCGGTGTGAAGGCTGGAATGTCTTCCTCTTGCTCAACGTGAGGCTGTACCTCAGCATCGGACTCCACGGATGGTTCTTGTGTTGAATCAGTATCGGTAGCCTCTTGTTGTAGTGATGAAGCTTCCTCTATCTCAGCTTGTGTTTTTTCAACTTGCTGCGGTAAGTCATCTTCACTATCAAATAGAGCGTCAAGTTCAGCAGAAAAATCCGCTTTTTCTTGTTCTGTTGGCAGAAGTTCTTCACTGTCTGACTCAAATAGGTCGTCTAGCTCGCTCATTAAAGGATCATTCTCTGGTGAGAGGTCCTCTAAATCACCAAGAAATTCATCGCTGCTAAATGGCTCTGAAGCAGCTTCTGGCTCGGTTAATGGTTGCTCTTCTGCAGCTTGTTGCGTGTCTGGTTGGCTTTCACTTAATAAAGCGTCGATGTCCAACCCAGACTCAATATCCGGATCTTCATGAGTTTGTTCTGACTCAACTACGGAAGATGGCTTTTCGCCGGCGTCTGACTCACCAAAACCAAGTGATTTCAGTAACTCTTCCTCTTCCGATTTATTCTGCTCTGGGCTCTCGTCCTCTCGAATCAGATCATCAAACGGATCTAAATCAGCTTCAGTCTCTTCATCAAGTTCAGAGGTAACATCATCAATGAGTTCATCCAGTAAGTCTGTGCTATCTGCGTCTAACTCTTCGATCGAGTCATCACCTTCAAAACCAGAGATTGCTTCTAGCTCGTTTAGTGGATCAAACTCGTCTGTGTCATCTTCATCAAAATCAATGAGTTCATCGAGTAGCTCTGTACTGTTTTCATCTAGAACAGGACCTTCATTGGCGTCAGCTTCTCGAACTTCCGATTCACTAGCCGGTTGTTCATACTGGGCCAATAGCTTATCGATATCGTCGTCAGATGCCTCTCCTACACTAAAGTCATCATCCGAAACGGGCTGTTTTAACTCAGGCTCATCAGTATCTAAATCGAAGTCATCGTTGCCAAGTTCAGCAAACAAGTCATCAAGCATATCCTGGTCGACAGTGTCACTTGGTAACTCTTCTGACGGCTCATCGGCTGCAAGTAACTCGGCAAATGCATCGTCTGAAAGCGAGTCTGATTTCTCATTCGCATCATCCGAAAGATCGAAGCCAGACTCATCGTCATCGAGCACTTCTAGTTCTGGAGCAACCTCATCTAAGGCTCGCTCCATTTCTTCTAAACCAAGCGCTTTTTCTTCGCCGTTGACTTGGATACCATTGTTCGATGACTCAAACTCATCCAGACCAACATCTAGGTCACCGTCATCGCCAATATCTGCAAATGGGTCATCGTCCCCTTCCAGATTGAAATCAAGTTCTTCATCGTCGAGGTTAGCAAAGACGTCTTCTTCTAAATCTGACTTCTCTTCTTGTAAAGACTGTGTGTTGATATCTTCATCTGCAAACAATTCATCATCAAGCGTGAGCTCTTCATCCAGCTCATCCGCCGCCGCTAAACCGATTGGCGCCGCAAGAGGATCAACGTTTTGCTGTTCCTGTGCAGCCGCTTCTTCTCTCGCTTTAGAGCGTCGACCAAGCAGCATAACGACTAGCAAGGCGAGCAAAGCACCAGGAATTAATGCCGCAAGACCAACAAGCCAACCATTCGACAAAATTTTGTCCATGGTGCTTGGTTGCATGCGTTGTTGTTCAGCAAGGCGCTGGCGCTCTTCAGCAAGCAGTTTCTCGACTTCTGAGCGAATGCGTTCTTCGTCATTCAGTTCGCTTTTCAAAGTTTCGACTTCGCTTTGCACTTCTGACAGCATCAATCGAAGACGATGGTTCTTCTCTTCTAATGACTCTAATTCACTTTGTGAGCCTTGAAGTTTGTCCTTTAGCGCACTGACCTGCTTTTCTCCCTGCGGAGAGGTGGTTACTGGTGGCGCAGGGATGACGGGTATTGTTTTCGGAGTTGGTTTTGGCTCCGTTGCAGCCACTGTCTCTGGCTTAGCCGCAGGCTTGGGTTCTACTTTAATTTGTGGCTTTGGTTGCTCGGTGACTCGTTGTGCTGGCGTCGCTCTATTTGTCGGCTTCGGCTGTTTTAACTTAGCTTCATGCGCCTTCATAATCGCAACAGCTTGCGCTGTGGTCGCGCTTTGCACTTGCTCTAGAGAAGGTACTCGTAGCCGACTCCCTGGGATCAATTCATGAATGTTTTGGTTCTCAAACGCTTGAGGGTTAATTCGGTAAATGGCAAGAAGCGTTTGTTGAACGGTAACACCGCGTGAAGGTCGTAATTCTGAAGCGATCGACCATAGTGTTTGATTTTCACCAGTCGGACCAAAGAAACGTGACGGTTGAGTATTCGCAGGAGGAGCAGGTAATGCTCGCTCAATATCTTCAGCATAGCTCGGAGATGATTGCACTTCACCAGACGGTCCAACAAGACGAATTCCTTCGGCTTGAACCACTGATGATGTCTGAGTCGCGCTCATCAACACAAGGGCTGCTAACAAACGCTTATAATTTTGACGCATAGAAGGCTCAGTTTTGTGCTAAATACAATTTGAAATGGTGATCGGTTAAATATATCGGATATCGCATGCAAAACTATAGCGTTGAGAATAAAAAATGTGTGGCTCTCGCCATATTCGTACTAATCTCACACTATTTTGTTTCGTTCGTACAAAAAAGCCTCGCACTGTGCGAGGCTTTGAAATGAATTGTAAACGACTTAGTAGTAATCGCGGATCAGAACTTCTGCGATTTGCACCGCGTTAGTTGCCGCGCCTTTACGCACGTTATCAGCAACAACCCACAGGTTTACTCCGCTATGATGGCTGATATCGTTACGGATACGGCCAACCATTACATGGTCTTTACCGCCCGCATCGCGAACTTGTGTAGGGAAGTCTTCACCGTGGAACACTTCGATACCGTCAGTTTGTTCAAGCAAGTTAACGACTTCTTGTGCATCGATAGGTGAACGAGTCTCAATGTGAAGTGCTTCTGCGTGACCGTAGAATACAGGAACACGTACACACGTTGGATTGACTGTGATTGATGGATCGTTAAAGATCTTCTGTGTTTCCCACACCATTTTCATTTCTTCTTTGGTGTAGCCGTTTTCCATCATTTGATCGATTTGTGGAATACAGTTAAACGCGATCTGTTGAGAGAATTGCTTCTTGTCTGCAGGCAGACCGTTTAGCAGCTTCGCCGTTTGACCTGCTAGCTCATCGATACCCGCTTTGCCTGCACCAGACACCGATTGGTAAGTTGATACGTTAATACGCTCAATACCCACCGCATCGTGAATTGGTTTTAGTGCCACCAGCATTTGGATGGTTGAACAGTTCGGGTTCGCAATGATGTTACGGTTACGAAACTCTGCAATCGCTTCTGGGTTTACTTCTGGCACAACAAGAGGAATGTCGTACTCGTAACGGAAGTGTGATGTATTGTCGATAACAATCACGCCTTCATCAGCGGCAATTGGAGCCCACTTGGCTGATAGCTCACCACCAGCAGAAAACAGTGCGATATGCGCTTGAGACCAATCAAACTCTTCTACGTTTTGAACGCGTACCGTTTTACCATTGAAGCGGTAAGTCTTGCCTTCGCTGCGCTCACTCGCGAGTAGGAAGATTTCGCCTACTGGGAATTTGCGCTCTTGAAGCACATCCAAAATTGTTTCACCGACCGCACCGGTCGCACCTAAAATGGCAACATTATATTGCTGGCTCATTGACTTACCTCAATCTGAAAACCTAGTTCTGCTAATGGAGCAAGGTTACATGTTTTGTTACCCACTAGCGTGACAGCGCTGTATTCACGGCGATCCCAGTAGTTTTTACGCATCAGGTCAAAAGCGCCTGGCTTACTGATTTCACGGCGGAAAAGAGCGTCATCTCTACGCACATCATAGATTAACTGCGTGATGTTATGCAGTGTTGCTTCGTCCCAAGCTCTGTCCAATACCATAGTAGGAACAGGCGCGGTTGGCAGTAAATCGCTGGCATGCGCACGTAATTCGTTATTTAAGAACTCACAGTAGCTGTTGAAAATCATCGTTGTACCGCGAGCTTTCCCTTCCAAGCCGTAGCCTGCAACGTGAGGGGTTGCGAATGCTAGCAGAGGCAGAAGCTCCATATCAACCTCTGGTTCAAATTCAAATACGTCGAGTGCCGCTGTAAAGCCATCATTTTTCAAAAGACGTTGCTTCAAAGCAGCGTTGTCAACGATGGGACCTCGAGCCGCGTTAATCAAAATTTGATCGCTGCGGAGACCATTTAATACCTTCTCATCAATCAAATGATGCGTTGGGTATGGGCCATCTTTGGTGATTGGCGTATGTAGTGTAATGATGTCTGAGCTTTCAATCAGTTCTGTCAACGGAGTAAAGCTACGAGGATCACCAGCCTCTTGTTTGAATGGGTCATTGATGAGAACTTTAATACCCATGCCTTTCAAACATTTCTCTAGGTAGCTACCTACTTGGCCTGCACCAATAATACCTACCGTCTTGTCAAATACCGAGAAACCTTGTTGCTGAGCGAGCACCATCATCACGCTGAACGCGTATTCCGCCACACCCACTTTGTTACACCCTGGCGCCGCAGTGAAGAAAATGCCTTTCTCTTTTAAGAGTGCTTGGTCAACATGATCCATGCCTGCCGTGGCCGTACCAACAAACTTCAGCTTGTTTGCTTTGCTGATCAGGTCAGCATTCACTTTGGTGACTGAGCGAATCATTAGGGCATCAACATCCACTAAATCATCGGCGGTCAGTGTACGACCTGGTTTTAGAATTACGTTACCGAGTTGGCTGAATAGTTCTTCAGCATACGGCATATTTTCATCAACAATAATTTTCATAGCGCCAGCGTTCTAACATCCATTTGTAAGAGTTCGTTTATTCGCAAGATGCGAAACTAAAGCGATTGTGCCCTTTTCCCGAAAAATCTCAAGATATAACACCAATAAACCTCAAGGAGGTAACTCCTATAGAATCGATTGACGGGAAGCCTAGAGAAAAGCAGAAACAGAGAAAAGAAAAAGCCCGGCTAAATAGCCGGGCAAAGTTCCAGAACAAAAGGATCCTATCCCGCTCTCCATGGGATAGAGTCTGCGTCTGTTCGATCAGTGTGACTGATCAAGCTCTGGAAACTGGATTGTTGGCGTTTACAGTACTCTCGCAAGGCGCCAACAAATTCAGTTAACCTTGGTACTTTTTAATAACCAAAGTTGCGTTTGTGCCGCCAAAGCCAAAGCTGTTTGACATTACGGTCGTTAGCTCTGCATCACGTGCTTCTGTCACGATGTCCAGACCTTGTGCTGCTTCGTCCAAGTTTGAAATATTGATGCTTGGAGCAATGAAGTTTTTGTCTAGCATAAGTGTTGAGTAAATTGCTTCGTGCACGCCCGCTGCGCCGAGTGCGTGGCCAGTCATTGCTTTTGTTGCAGAGATTGCAGGGCTGTTCTCACCAAACAATTGTTGGATAGCACCAAGCTCTTTCACGTCACCAACTGGTGTCGATGTGCCGTGCGTGTTGATGTAATCCACACCATCAACGTCTTGCATCGCCATCTTCATACAACGAATTGCGCCTTCACCTGATGGCGCTACCATGTCGTAGCCATCTGATGTCGCACCGTAACCTACGATTTCACCGTAGATTTTCGCACCACGTGCCAGTGCGTGCTCTAGTTCTTCAATAACCAGCATGCCGCCGCCGCCCGAGATAACAAAACCGTCACGGTCTGCATCGTATGTACGAGATGCTTTGTCTGGCGTGTCATTGTATTTGGTTGACAGTGCGCCCATCGCATCAAACATCATAGTTTGAGACCAATCTAGCTCTTCGCCGCCACCAGCAAAAACAATATCTTGTTTGCCTAGTTGAATAAGCTCCATAGCATGACCGATACAGTGTGCAGATGTTGCACATGCAGAGCTCATTGAGTAGTTCACGCCACGAATCTTAAATGGCGTAGCAAGACAGGCAGAAACAGTAGAAGACATTGTACGAGGAACCATGTAAGGACCAACTCGCTTTACGCCTTTTGCACGCATCGTGTCTGTCGCTACCGTTTGATTGTATGCAGAAGCACCGCCAGAACCTGCAACGATACCGGTACGATCGTTTGAAACCTGTTCTTCTGTAAGACCAGCGTCTGCGATTGCTTGCTCCATTGATAGGTATGCATAAGCAGCCGCATCACCCATAAAGCGCATCTGCTTACGGTCGATGTGTTCCGCCGGGTTGATTTTTAGGTCACCCCATACTTGCGAACGAAGACCGTGTTCTTTGAACTGCTCAGATGCAGTGATGCCAGATTTGCCCGCTTTAAGAGACGCTAGAACTTCTTCGACGTTGTTACCGATACTTGAAACAATACCCATACCGGTGATTACGACTCGTTTCATTATGACATTCCTATAATTCAAAAATCCGCTAGATGATAACTAAGATAGTCAACAAAAGTGGTCAGCTTTCCCATAAATTCGTACAATCGCCCCATTCTTACCGCGCCAAATCACAAATTTGCACCATTATGACTTCAATAAAAAACGCAGAACTTGGTTGGAACGAAGCTGGTACTCCGGTTTCAGACCAATTTGATGATGTTTACTTCTCTAACGTAAACGGTCTTGAAGAGACACGCTACGTTTTCTTAAAACAAAATCATCTCCCAGAAAGATGGCAGGAATTTGACCAAAGACGTTTTGTCATTGGTGAAACAGGATTTGGCACGGGATTAAACTTCTTAGCAGTATGCCAGTGGTTTCGTGAGTTTCGTCGTCAGCATCCGGACGCAACATTGAAAGAGCTGCATTTTATTAGCTTTGAAAAATACCCATTAAGCAAAGCCGATTTAAAGAAGGCGCATGAAGCTTGGCCTGAGCTAGCTGAATACGCGGAAAAGTTACAAAAGCACTACCCTGCCGCTGTGCCGGAGTGTCATCGCATTGTTTTAGAAGACGGCGCAATCACACTCGACCTTTGGTTTGGTGACATTAAAGACTGCATGCCGCAAGTCCCATACAACGAACAAGGTTTGATTGATGCTTGGTTCTTAGATGGATTCGCGCCAAGCAAAAACCCAGAGATGTGGAACCAAGGCCTGTTCAACAACATGGCAAAGCTAGCCAAGCAAGATTGTACAGTTGCCACGTTTACCGCAGCAGGCTTTGTACGTCGTGGTTTGAACGAAGCTGGCTTTACAATGAAAAAGGTGAAAGGTTTCGGCACTAAGCGAGAAATGATCGCCGGCTCTATGGAGCAACGTGAAAAGCAGTCGAACCATCTCCCTTGGTTCAATCGCACAGCATCTAGCAATCTTGATTCGATTGCCATCATTGGTGGTGGTATAGCCAGCGCGGCGTTAGCGAAAACGTTGGTTCGTCGTGGCCAAAACGTCACGCTTTACTGCAAAGACACTCAACCAGCCGAAGGAGCTTCAGGCAATCGACAAGGAGCCGTTTATCCACTGCTTAATGGCCCGCACACGGGTGTTTCACGAGTGTTTGCTCCTGCATTTTTGTTCGCACGTCAGTTTGTTGAACAAGCAGCACAAGAGATCGATTTTGATCATGACTGGTGTGGCGTGACTCAGTTGATGTGGGACGACAAATCCACAGACAAACTGGAGAAAATACTTACGGGTAACTTCACACCAGAGCTCATTCACAAGCTGTCCGCCGAGGAGACTGCGAACACTATCGGGTTACCTATTGATATGGCATCTGTGCACTACCCAATGGGAGGGTGGCTGTGCCCTGCCGAGTTAACTCGTGGGTTAATTAAACAATTGGAGCAGACGTCGTTACTCTCAACGAAGTTTGAACACCATGTTGAGGCATTAGATTGGGATGAAAAGCGTCTGCTCTGGCTACTAACGGCGAGTGGTCAAACATTTGAGCACTCAACGGTTGTGATTGCGAACGGCCATGAGTTCCAGACATTGAGTCAAACCGCTTCCCTCCCAATGGGGCAGGTGAAAGGACAAGTCAGTCATGCGCCAGCAACCGAAACGCTGAGTCAGCTGAAAACGGTGTTGTGTTACGACGGTTACATGACTCCTGTTAACCCAAGTAATCAACACTTGTGTATCGGTGCAAGCTACGACCGCAGTCACCTTGACTACGAATTTGATGAAAACGCCCAAAAAGATAATGCGGAAAAGCTAGTGAAATGTGTACCAAATCAAACATGGGCAAAAGAGGTAGATATCACTGATAATCAATCTCGCCAAGGTATTCGTTGTGTTAGCCGAGATCACTTACCATTTGTCGGGAATGTGGGTGACTTTGAGACGATCAAAACGCAATACGCCAACTTACAAAATCAAAAAGCAGAAGAGGTAGAAACCATTCATCAGTACCCTAACCTATTCTGCTTCTTAGGTTTAGGATCTCGTGGACTGAGCTCTGCACCATTATTAGCTGAAGTGTTGGCCTCCCAGATCTGTGGGGACCCGCTGCCATTACCGGTTGATGTATTGACCGAACTTCACCCAAGTCGAATGTGGGTTCGTAAACTAAGAAAAGGCAAAGCCATTACCGAGCTGTAAGAGTATTCTCTCGTTTTAATTCCCGACACAGATACGTGTCGGGAATCGCTAACTCACTAAGTTGCTCGTACTGAGATTACTTCAGCAGTGCAACTGCCTGTTTCACTTGCTCTGCCACTTCTGGGTTTACAACCTTACCCGATTCCACGTCAAAATTTTCGTAGAAGCTCGGCACAGATAACGATGCCTTTACATCCGCGCCAAAAAATTGAGCAGAACCTGTCGCCGCCGCAAGAACACTTTGTGCACCACCGGGACCTGGGGAAGTTGCTAAATAAACGACAGGTTTGTTTTGAAATACATTACGCTCAATGCGCGTCGCCCAATCGAACAAGTTTTTATAAGCCGCTGGGTACGAACCGTTATGCTCTGCGAAGGAAACAACGAGAGCGTCAGCCTCCGCCAAGTCACGTAAAAACGCGACAGCCCCTTCAGCTTGACCTATTTCTTTCTCTTTGTCCTCGCTAAACATTGGCGCTTGATAATCGTTTAAGTCTAGAACATTCACTTGAGCGCCTTCGACTTGATTTGCTGCGTATGTAGCAAGTAGTTTGTTGATTGAGGTAGAGCTGGTAGATGCACCAAATGCGACAATTTTCATGGTTGTAATCCTTTGTTCACGTTTTATGCTGATCAGAATAAAAGTTGAACAGTTTCGCTACAACCACAAAAATTTTATTGAGAGGTTCGAATTTTTCGAAGTAGTAAATGACTAGGATTAAATAAAGGGAGAACGCTGCTTAGGGATTAAGCCTGAGCCTGGAGCTCTTGCCACAAATCACTGACAATCACGCGATCGGCCGGGCTTAACTCGGTACGCGAATCTTCTAAGCTGCTCTCAATGCGTGACTTCAGCTCAGCAATATCGCTAATCCCTTCTTCTTCACAAGACGCCGCGGATAAAGAGATGTGACCACGTAAATAACCACCAGCAAACAATTCATCGTCAGATGCTGTTTCAATTCGAGCATCAATCAGTTCCAGTAATTTTTCTTCAAATTCAATAATCATGGTGTATCTCTGAGGTTATTAGTGGTTATTTAACGCAAAAGTCCGACGCTTCCAGTGGCTTAGTTTGATAAAATGCGCGCAGGGCATCAGAAAGCATTTTCACTCGCAAAGGCAAGCCAACGTCCAAAATACCTAGCACTTCTTTATGCACTTTTTTCATAAAGCCGAGCCTATCTGGTTCAAAATCGCCGTGTAGATTGTCACAACTCACCGTAAAAGGGAAGCCAGCGCTTTGTGCCAGAATCCATTCATAAGCTTGAGGTCGCACTTCAACTTTCTCAAACTCCGCTTGAACTTCTGCTGTTCGCCCATCAGGTTCATACCAATAACCAAAATCTTCCAGCAAACGACGCTCTGGACCAGCCACACACCAATGCGAGATCTCGTGTAAAGCAGAGGCGTAAAAACCCCGAGCAAAAATAATCCGATGATGAGGGTGTTCATCATCAGCAGGAAGATAAATAGGCTCATCACCACCTAACTCTAATTTCGTATTAAATTGTTCTAAAAAGGTGTCATTAAAAATGGTGATTAAGTCTTGGTATTCGTGGGTCATCGTCGAGTTTGTACTTCAGTTTGACATGCGCTGCATATTGTCGCTGTTTTTAGTTATGAGGTAAAGGCACCCCCACATTTTTGGTTATTAGTTGAATTTATCTGAAGGTCGCTTTCTCCATACAATTTCTCATTCGTCAGCGTACTTATTTACCACTACACTCTCGCCTTATTTTGATGCCGTTCAAACCGCTATTTTTAAGCCGTTTGATTACAAGCATGTTGCTGGTTTTAATCACTTTTTAAGAGAGATAGAACCGTTTGTAAGTGTTGTTACTTCGCCTACGCTGATTCTCGTAGAACGTAGTGACTTTTTACGTTGAGTGTTTCCCTATGTTGCTAAGTGTGTTGTATATCATTGGTATCACGGCAGAAGCCATGACAGGTGCGTTAAGTGCTGGTAGAAGAAAGATGGACTGGTTTGGTGTTATGTTGGTGGCCAGCGCAACGGCCATTGGTGGTGGCACCGTACGTGACATTCTATTAGGCCACTACCCTCTTGGTTGGGTAAAAAACCCAGAGTTCCTTGCAATTACGTGTGTTGCAGGTGTGCTAACAACAGGTTTAGCGAAATGGGTGATTAAGCTGAAAGGTCTGTTCATTCGCCTCGATGCATTAGGTTTAATCGTGTTTAGTATCATCGGAACAAAAATTGCGATGGGCATGGGCTTGCACCCTGGTATTTGTATGGTTTCAGCGTTAGTAACTGGTGTATTCGGTGGGCTACTTCGCGACTTAATCTGTCGCCAAACACCATTGGTACTGCATGAAGAGCTTTACGCTTCTGTCGCTCTTATCGCATCAGGAATGTACTTAGCGCTATTAGAATTCAATGTTCCCGATGTCACTGCCACTATTATTACACTGGTTACTGGTTACATGTTGCGTATGGCTGCGGTACGCTTTAAGTGGCGTCTGCCTTCTTTCCATTTGGAAACCGAAGGCTCGATTCATTAAGCAAAAACTACTTAAACAAAAAAGGTTGCCTGATAAAATTGTGCCACCCGCGATTCAGTGAGTGGCATAATTTTATATTCAGTCATCCTGAACAGCGACGAAGGAGCATGATTCAGGATCTATTATCCGAGCACTCTGTTGTCAGAGATGTTTCTTTCTCTTTTCATCGTGCTGAAATTAGATTCCTAGTCTCGCTATAGCTCGCTGGAATGACACAAAGCTCTTAAATCTTCGGTGTTTCAGTTGTTACGCCATGGTTTTGACCACGGTGGCGTAGTAAATGATCCATCACCACAATAGCCAGCATCGCTTCTGCGATAGGCACAGCACGAATACCCACACATGGGTCATGACGACCTTTGGTGATCAACTGAGTTGGTTCACCTTCTTTTGTGATGGTCTCACCCGGCACAGTGATACTTGATGTTGGCTTAAGCGCAATGTTTGCGACAATGTCTTGACCAGTCGAGATACCACCAAGAATGCCACCCGCATGATTACTACCAAAACCTTCAGGAGCAAGCGTATCACGGTGCTGACTGCCTTTTTGGTTTACCACCTCGAAACCGTCTCCGATTTCTACGCCTTTCACCGCGTTGATGCTCATTAGTGCGTGCGCGATGTCTGCATCCAGACGGTCAAATACGGGTTCCCCGAGACCAACAGGCACGTTAGTTGCCACAACCTGGATTTTTGCGCCAATAGAGTCGCCTTCTTTTTTCAGGTCACGGATAAGTTGGTCAAACGCTTCTACTTTGTCAGCATCAGGGCAGAAGAATGCATTGTTCTCGATTTCGCTCCAATCTACCTTGTCGATAGATACATCACCCATTTGTGACAAGTAAGCACGAATCTCAACACCAAACTCATCTTTTAAGTATTTCTTCGCGATTGCACCAGCCGCCACACGCATTGCGGTTTCACGAGCTGAAGAACGGCCGCCACCGCGATAGTCGCGGATGCCGTATTTTTGGTGGTAAGTGTAATCAGCATGACCCGGTCTGAACTTATCTTTGATGTCAGAGTAGTCTTTTGAGCGCTGATCGGTGTTTTCAATTAGCAAACCGATCGATGTGCCCGTGGTTTTGCCTTCAAAAACGCCAGAAAGAATTTTAACTTCATCCGGTTCACGACGTTGTGTGGTGTAACGTGATGTGCCTGGACGACGGCGGTCGAGATCGATTTGTAGATCTGCTTCTGTAATTTCCAACCCCGGAGGACATCCGTCTACGATACATCCCAGTGCGATACCGTGACTTTCCCCGAATGTCGTCACTCGGAAATGTTGTCCGATACTGTTTCCTGCCATTACTTCCTCAAGTTTTTATCGCCACGCTCTCTCAAAACAGAGCATAGCTGCTTTCCAATTCTTCGTGGATTCATAGTGGCTTTATTACGTTTTGATGTAAAGAGTTAATATCGGCGAGGTATGCATAAAAAAAACACCGAGCATAAAGCTCGGTGTTTTGATGTTTAGTGCAAGACTCTATTAGTCTTTGTACAGTTTAAACTCTTCTGCACACTCAACCAGCTGGTCACGCGTTAGCATAAATACGCCATGACCGCCGTTCTCGAACTCAATCCAAGTAAATGGAATCTCTGGATACTGTTCCATCATATGAATCATTGAGTTTCCGACTTCACAAATAAGAATGCCGTTATCTGTTAGATAATCTGGCGCGTTAGCAAGAATACGACGCACTAGTTTTAGACCATCCGTACCCGCGGCTAAACCAAGCTCAGGCTCATGCGTGAACTCATCTGGCAGGCTGTTCATGTCTTCTTCATCCACATATGGTGGGTTGGACACGATTAGATTGTATTTCTCTTTTGGAAGATCACGGAACAAATCAGAGCGAATTGGGAACACTTGCTGCTCCATACCGTGATCTTGTACGTTTTGCTCAGCCACTTGTAGAGCATCTGTAGAGATGTCGATCGCATCCACTTCTGCTTCAGGGAAAGCGTGCGCACAAGCAATCGCAATACAACCAGAACCCGTACATAGGTCCATGATGCGCGTAGGTTCTTCCACCAACCAAGGTTGGAATTCCGCTTGAATCAATTCGCCGATAGGAGAGCGTGGCACAAGTACACGCTCATCAACGAAGAACTCAAGACCGCAGAACCATGCTTTGTTTGTTAGGTATGCTGTTGGCGTACGCTCGTTGATGCGTTTTACTACGCGCTCAACAATACGCAGACGCTCGCTTGTCGTTAGGCGAGAGTTCAATACGTGCGGAGGCACATCAATCGGCAAGTATAAGGTTGGCAGGATAAGCTGAACAGCTTCATCCCACGCATTATCAGTACCATGACCGTAAAACAGGTTCGCTGCATTAAAGCGGCTTACCGTCCAACGAATCATATCTTGAAGGGTATGCAGTTCCGATACCGCTTCTTCTACAAAAATCTTATCCAAAATTGCCTCCGAAAAGCGCTACAATACTGCCAATAAAGTTTATTAATGAAATTGTTTACCTAATGAGCAAAAAAGACACCGAGAACGATGACGATTTCGCCTTGTTTCAGGAAGCAGTACAGGGCGTAAAAAAGTTGCGACAGGATACCATAATCCAGCAACCAAAAAAAAATACTAAGCAAAAAGAAATCAAGCGCTCCAACCGTGAAGCGAGTGACTCTGAATTTTACTTTTCAGACGAGTTTGTCCCTCTATTAAACGATGAAGGTCCAACTCGTTATGCACGTGACGACGTCTCCACTTATGAAGTCAAACGTCTACGTCGTGGCGTGTATGTACCGGACGTGTTCCTCGATATGCACGGCATGACACAGCAAGAAGCAAAACGCGAGCTTGGTGCGATGATAGCCTATTGCATCAAAAACGAGATTCATTGTGCGTGTGTGCAACATGGTATTGGGAAACACATCCTGAAACAGAAAGCCCCACTTTGGTTAGCACAGCATCCTGACGTTATGGCTTTTCACCAAGCGCCACTAGAATTTGGTGGTGATGGTGCGTTGTTAGTGTTGCTTTCTATTCCTGAAAAGTAACAGGCTTGCTGTAGACACGACGAAACGAAAAGGCAGGGATCTCCTGCCTTTCTTATTCTGTCTCTAATTTGCAAACGCTTATTTTGGTTTAGACACTTATGGCGTAATATGCCAAAGCACTTCACCATTTTGTGTTTGTAAATCATATTCAATGCACACTAGCCCTGATGTAGGAAACATCGGTGGTGTCATGTCTTTTACAAACTCTGAAGTCAGATAACCGACCAAAGGCAAATGCGATACGAACAAAAGCGAGTCCAATTGTTCGACTTCGATTAATGCACTTGCGAAATCGAAGACATGCTCGGACTGGCCATAAGGTGTAATATCTTCACAAGTTTCAATGCTTTTTGCAGAGAAATACGCACTGATCTCTTGCCAAGTTTGTTGAGCTCTAATGTACGGACTCACCAACACTTTATCGAATTGCGCAAAACCCTGTTCTTTACAGGCTCTCGCAACCGCTTCTGATTCGACTCTGCCTCTTGGGGTCAATTGTCGTGCTGCGTCTGAATCTGCAAAATGCTCGGCTTCACCGTGACGCATGATGAATATTTTCATGTTATTTCCTAGGGATAGCTAACGCTACCAAAAGGTTGACTGCTATCTTTATTAGATAGACGGGGCTAACTTTAACAATGACGAAACAAAAATACTGATATAATTATCTGTTCATTATACCAATTCGCTTGTTAAAGATAGCGACTTTCTTAACAATCTATTAAAAGAATGTACTCAGTTCATCACACTATTTAACTGTGCAATGAGTTCAGAGCATTCACTCAAACAGTTCTTCCCCATACGCAAACGCGATGGGCCTGTGCAGAAGTCTACGAATAACAAAAATACGGCAAGCAGTATTTGTCGAAACGCAAACTTTGCGCCCCCCGCGAGGGGAGCCTAAATTACTGTAATGCGAAATCTGGAGACGCATCGTGCATCTAAGTCCTAACGATTCAAATCAATACCGCTACATTACCTTGAGCAATGAACTGCGTGTACTGCTGATTCATTCCGATACAGCTCAACAGTCGGCAGCTGCTCTGGCAGTGAACGTTGGACACTTCGACGACCCAAACGATCGCCAAGGTCTGGCACACTATTTAGAACACATGCTTTTTTTGGGTACGGAAAAATACCCTAAAGTGGGCGAGTTTCAAAGCTATATTAGCCAACACGGTGGAACAAACAACGCTTGGACTGGTACAGAGCACACTTGTTTCTTTTTCAATATTGCTCCAAATGCCTTTGAAAGTGCCTTAGATCGATTTAGCCAATTTTTTACCGCACCTTTGTTTAACGAAGAAGCATTAGACAAAGAACGCCAGGCTGTCGACTCCGAATACAAGCTCAAACTCAATGATGATTCTCGTCGCCTGTATCAAGTTAACAAAGAAGTCATCAATCCAGAGCACCCGTTTTCAAAATTCTCTGTCGGAAACTTAGATACTCTTGGCGACCGAGATGGTAAATCCATCCGCGACGAAATTGTGGAGTTTCACCACTCTCAGTATTCCGCCGATTTGATGACACTGACTCTATTTGGGCCACAGTCGCTCGATGAACAGCAAGCTTGGGTAGAAACCATGTTTGCCGACATCCCAAATCACCACCTTCGTGGAAAATCGATTGATGTACCGATAGGCACTGAGGAAAGCACGGGCATTTTGGTTCAAGTCGAGCCGCTCAAAGAGTTCCGTAAACTGATTCTCACATTCCCCATGCCGGGAATGGATGCGCATTATAGCGTGAAGCCACTCTCCTACTTTGCTCACCTGTTGGGTTATGAAGGAGAAGGCAGTTTGATGCTTCAACTCAAAGAAAAAGGCTGGATTACCTCTCTCTCAGCGGGCGGCGGCGCGAGTGGCAGTAACTACCGAGACTTTACCGTAAGCTGCACCCTGACGCCAAACGGCTTAGATCATGTTGATGATATCGTTCAAGCTGTTTTTCAATACCTCTCGATGATCAAACAAGACGGGTTAGATGAATGGCGCTATCTCGAAAAACAAGCGGTATTAGAATCGGCTTTCCGCTTCCAAGAGCCATCGCGCCCAATGGATCTCGTCAGCCATCTGGTGATCAACATGCAGCACTATCAACCGGAAGACACGGTTTATGGTGACTACAAAATGGCGGGCTACGATGAGGAGTTACAGCGTTCATTGCTGCGATACTTAACCATCGATAATGTACGCGTCACTTTGATTGCTAAAGGCCTGGAATACAACCGTACTGCCGAATGGTACTTTACCCCGTACTCCGTCACACCTTTTAGTGAGGACCAACGTCGTTTCTATCAACAAATCGACCCAAGCTGGCAATTCGTCTTACCGAAAAAGAACCCTTATATTTGCTACGACCTCGACCCCATGCCACTCGAAAATGGTGATTCGCTGCCAGAGTTGATTGAGGATCTCGAAGGGTTTCGGCTGTGGCATTTGCAAGATGACGAATTTCGCGTGCCTAAAGGTGTCGTTTATGTCGCTATCGACAGCTCTCATGCCGTTGCATCACCAAAGAACATCGTCAAAACGCGCTTATGTGTAGAGATGTTCCTCGATTCGCTAGCAAAAGAAACCTATCAAGCAGAAATCGCAGGGATGGGTTACAACATGTACGCTCACCAAGGTGGCGTGACCTTAACCCTCTCTGGGTTCAGTCAAAAGCTGCCTCAGTTGCTGGAAATGATTCTGCACCGTTTTGCTTCTCGAGATTTCAGCCCTGCTCGCTTTGAAACCATCAAACAACAACTGTTACGAAACTGGAGAAATGCTTCACAAGATCGCCCTATTTCTCAGCTGTTTAACGCACTTACTGGGTTACTTCAACCCAATAACCCGCCTTTCGCAACCTTAGTCGAAGCGCTAGAAGAAATCGAAGTCGATGAACTCTCGGTATTCGTAGAATCCATTCTTGCAGAACTGCACGTCGAAATGTTTGTCTACGGAGACTGGCAACGCCAGCAAGCCCATGACATGGCAACGACCTTAAAGGATGCTCTAAGAGTGAACGAGCAACGTTATGAAGAAGCACTTCGTCCGCTCATTATGCTAGGTAAAAATGGCAGTTTTCAACGTGAGGTGCATTGTAATCAGCAAGATTCCGCAGTCGTTATTTACCACCAGTGCGAGGATATTGAGCCTCGCAGTATCGCGCTATACTCATTGGCCAATCACCTTATGTCGGCAACGTTTTTCCACGAAATCCGTACCAAGCAGCAATTAGGTTACATGGTAGGCACTGGCAATATGCCGCTAAATCGTCACCCTGGTATTGTACTGTATGTGCAGTCACCTAATGCAGCACCTGCCGAGCTGGTTACCTCAATCGATGAGTTTTTAAATGCCTTTTATATGGTGTTGTTAGAGTTAAACGATTACCAATGGCACAGCAGTAAGCGCGGCTTGTGGAACCAAATAGCAACGCCTGACACCACTCTTCGAGGACGAGCTCAACGTCTTTGGGTTGCAATAGGAAACAAAGACACTGAGTTTAACCAACGTGACAAGGTACTTACGGAGTTGAAGAAGCTGACGCGCGCAGACATGATTCGCTTCGTTGTGAACGAATTGAAACCTCGTACTGCAAATCGTTTGATCATGCACTCTCAAGGTCAAGCGCATTCGGAGGCTCCGCGCATCCATCTAGGACAAGAAATAGGATCGATTGAAGAGTTCCAACTTCGGCCAAAAGATTGCGGCTTGGGGTGATCTAGTTGCTCAGAAATAAAATTGTCGATTACTAGAATGTACCTACAAACCCATGAGGTTGTCGGTCTCATAGATTGAATCGGCACCATAATTGGCAGAAAATTGAAATTACGCCATTGCGGCTTATCTCTAATTACCGCACTAAAAATAACTTAATGAGGTAATCATGAAAAAAGCACTTTTACTAGTGGCTCTTATACTGCCATTGGCATCTGCTTACGCTGAAATCTCAGTCAAAGGCGATGGCTTCGAATTAAGTGACGACTGTGTGCGCCTTAGCGGAGACAATGTATCCATCAAATCAGATGATTGCTCTTCAAAGCAGTGGAATGATAAAGACAAAAAAGGTAACAGCAGCGTTCACGGGGACGACAACCCAGGTAAAGGCCACAATAAAGATAAGAAAGACAAGAAGAAGTAACCATTTCTTCTTTATGAAAAAGGCTTGCCACTGGCAAGCCTTTTTCTCTACCGAAGCAACGTTTAATAGAACGTTGTCCCTTCACCAGCTCGAGTAAGCAAACCATCACATGGCGCGTAACGATCGCCATACTTCGATGCAAACTCATTCATTTTCTCTACGAGCTCTTTAATGCCAAATTGGTCCATGTAACGGAACGGACCACCCAAGAACGGTGGGAAACCAATACCAAATATCGCGCCAATATCACCGTCACGTGGCGAGCGAATGATGCCATCATCCAAACAACGTACCGCTTCATTCAGCATTGGCAGCACACAGCGCAACGCAATATCGTTATCGCTTAGCTTAGATTCAGGGTCGAGCTTAAGCAGTTTGTAAATCGATTTGTCGACATCTTTCTTCTTGCCCTTGTAAGTGTAAAAGCCCTTACCACTCTTGCGTCCTTTACGTCCATCATTTAACAAGATATCAAACACATCCGGGCCTTTGAATCGGTCACCTAACTCATTAACCAGAATCGGCATAATTTTCGCGCCAATGTCGACACCGACTTCATCCAGTAAGGTAATCGGGCCGACAGGGAAACCAAAGTCAAGCAACGCCGTATCAATCTTTTCGATCGGTTCGTTAGCCAACAAAATATGCGCCGCTTCGTTCATGTATGGAGCAAGAATGCGGTTCACGTAAAAGCCCGCTTTGTCTTTCACTACGATCGGGGTTTTACCTTGCTTCTTAGCAAGTGCAACAACTGTTGAAACGGTTTCATCTGACGTCGTTTCATGCGGAATCACTTCCACCAAAGGCATTTTTTCTACTGGGCTGAAGTAATGCAAACCAACTACGTTTTCTGGACGCTCTGCTTTTTCTGCAATTTTGTGGATAGGCAACGAAGAAGTATTGGTCGCAAAGATAGTTTCTGTCTTAGCGTTTGCTTCAATGTCCGCCACCATTTTTTGCTTAAGATCTAAGTCTTCAAAAACGGCTTCAATTACGACATCAATATGATTAAAACTGGTAAAATCGACACCACCAGACAGTTGCAGCATTTTCGCTTGCAGATCGGCCTTGGATAGAATGCGACGTTTGCGCTGTTTCTCAAATAACTTGTAGTTGTAGTTGAGCGCATTTAAAACGCCATCGTTGCTAACATCTTTGATGCGAACAGGTACTTTTGCTTTTGCAACAGACACATGGCTGATTCCGGCGCCCATCAGACCACCACCAAGCACACCAACTTTATGAACTGGTGCTGGTTTCGCATCCGTGCCATTTTCTTTCTTCATTTCTGTTGTGGCAAAGAAGATCGAACGGAGCGCTTTTGACTCTGAGCTCATCACAAGCTCACCAAAGCGCTTCGCTTCAAGTTCTTGGCCTTTAGCGAAGCCTTTCTCTAAGCCATGTTGAATAACTTCTAGAATTGCAACCGTTGCTGGATAGTTACCGCGAGTTTTTTGATTCGTTTTCTTCGCAGCTTGCTCAAATACAAACTTGCGCCCTAGCCCGCTACCAGACATCACCTTTTCTTTCGTCGATAGCTTTTTCGGACCCTTGTTTTTACCTTTGTCGATAAACTGTTTTGCTACGTCGAGCAAAATGGTGTCAGGCACACAGGCGTCCACAACGCCCAGTTTTTTAGCTTTCTTCGCACGAAGTTGTTTACCCGTCAGGATCAAGTCCAACGATGGTAACAGGCCAATCAAACGTGGCAGACGCTGAGTACCACCAGAACCTGGCAATAAACCAAGTTGTACTTCTGGCAGACCTAAACGCGTTTTGTCAGAATCCGTACAAACACGATAATCACATGCAAGAGCCAGTTCTAAACCACCGCCCAAACATGTGCCATGAATGGCCACAACGACAGGATACGGTAAGTCCGATAGCTGCTGGAACAACTCCTGACCCTGCCTTGCTAAGGCTTCCGCTTCACTTGCTGTGGTGCATGCTTCTAGCATTCTAACATCTGCGCCCGCAACAAAATTGTCCGGTTTTAGGGAGTGGATGATCATCCCTTTAATACCACTGGAGTCTTTTAGCTGAGCAAAAATTTCTTTCATTTCGTCAGCAAAAGCCGCCTGCAGCGTATTCATTTTTTCATTAGGAACATCGATGGCTAACCAAGCAATATTTTGCTCATCAACCTTTAGACTAAATGCTTTTTGCTCGCTCATTACTCAACCTCCAGAATCATTGCCGCACCAAGACCACCAGCAGCACATGCGGTATTCAATGCAATACCACCGCCACGGCGTTTTAGCTCTCGTAGGGTTTGCGTCATCATACGCGCACCAGTCGCAGCAAATGGGTGACCATAAGCAATTGATCCGCCAAGCACGTTGAACTTATCCATGTCAATTTCACCAATCGCTTTTGAGCGACCAAGGTTTTCTTGAGCAAACTTATCGGAAGCAAACATCTTCACATTCGCCAATGCTTGAGCAGCAAAGGCCTCGTGCATGTCGATCAACGTCAAATCTGACAGTTCCAAGCCTGTATTTTCAAGCACTTTCGCTGTGGCATAAGTCGGACCCATCAGCATGTCCTTTTCCACGCCGATAGCAGAGAATGCATAACCTCGGATGTAACCAAGGATCTCCATTCCGAGCTCTTTCGCTTTACCTTCTCGCATCAACATCACTGCCGCACCACCATCAGTCAATGGCGTACTGTTCGCTGCCGTAACACTGCCATACTGACGATCAAACGCAGGTCGCAATTTCGCGTATCCCTCAACCGTTGAGTCATGACGAATATTGTTATCTTCCGAAATCCACTTTTTGTATGGTTCAGGGAAAGCCGTCATCACTTCATCTTGGATTTTTCCTTCTTTCCAAGCTTGAGAAGCCAGCGTATGAGAACGATGTGCAAGCGCATCCTGTTCTGCGCGAGAAATACCATGTGTTTTAGCCATTTGCTCTGCAGTTTGTCCCATGGATAAACCCGTAGAGTACTCTGCTACTGCTGGTGGCACTGGCATCAGGTCTTTAAAGCTCAAGTTTTTGAGGATACTAAGCTTCTGACCCATTGTTTTTGTCTTACTAAGAGCAAGCAGATTAGCGGCCAGTTTCTTTGATACGCCAATAGGCAGGACGGAAGAAGAGTCTGCACCGCCAGCAATACCAATATCGATGGTTCCCGCCATGATGCTTTCTGCGACATTAACCGCCGCTTGAAAACTCGTCGCACACGCTCGAGTCACACTGTATGCATCAGTATGGATGTTCATACCAGTGCCTAACACGATTTCTCGTGCGATGTTTGGCGCTTCAGGCATTTGTACTACTTGTCCAAATACCACTTGTTCGATTAGCTTCGGATCAATATCTGTTCGAGCAAGCATTTCGCTTACTACCATTTTCCCTAAATCGACCGCTGGCACTTGGCTAAATTCCGTGCTTTGACGAGCAAAGGGAGTTCGAAGCCCCGCGACAATAGCGACACGCTCACCATTGCGTGTTTTTACTTCCTGCTTGCCCATTGTTTCTCCTTAAATACAAGAGGTCTGACCTGATGCATTGTAATGAATTTGTTAAATTTATCAAACGTGCGTTTAAATAAACGTGAAGCAAGTAGTTCAATTACTCTACTTCTTTGATTCTTATGCGATTACTAATGGTTAACTATAGAGAGTTAAAACGGTAAGAGGTATACGGAAAGTAAAATCGAAGCAAAAAAAAACCACACATAACTGTGTGGTCGGAATATCTATAAAACAATTAACTTACGCCAATTGAAAAGTAATCAGTTTCCTGATTAGGAGAAAGTAAAGTCAGCCTTCAAAAGGAAGTGTCATCTTGCTCAACATGTTAGTCGCAATGACTAACGAGATGACAAGGTGTACTATAACCCCTTCACTGCTTGATATTTTGAAATAGATCAATTTTATAGTGATTTTACGAGTTTTAAGCTCACCTAAAGCGATTATTGATTCAAAACAATTCAAGAATCCACCATCAGAAGTCCCTTTTAATGCTCCATCGAGTGAACTTATCCAAGCCATTGATTACTAATGATGATATTGTTAACAATATATATCAATTCGTGTTCGATGATATCTGACATTTGCGTATACACTTTTAGGTAACCACATGGCTTATTGTGTCAAAGGGGTTGCATGACAAATCCTGCAACCAAAACCGCTAAGCGATGAAGCAAGTAAAGTCATGCTCAGAACAAATAAGAAACTCACAGAGCGAGGATGGAGGCTCCTGTGGCCATATTAAAAATGTTTGGAAAGAAAAATTCCAACAGTCCGGTCAACTCTGATATGGACAAGCAAAGAAAATACGAAGCGCTCGTCCGAGGGTATCATCGTGACTTGTACCGCTACGCATATTGGTTGTGCAAAGATAAAGCGGTCGCGGAAGATCTAGTTCAGGAAACCTGTCTTAGAGCTTGGAAGTCACTCGATAGCCTCCAAGACGAAAAAGCTGCCAAGTCTTGGCTCATCACAATATTGAGACGAGAAAATGCGCGCCGCTTCGAACGTAAACAATTTGATTTAGTTGATATCGATGATTACGGCAATGATGCTAAAGTCAGCGATGACTCACATCATCAGCAAGAATGGCTGCAGGCACAGATCATGAAGCTCGATGTTGAATATCGTGAGCCTTTATTTCTCCAAGTTGTCGGTGGTTTCAGTGGAGAAGAAATTGGCGACATTCTTGATTTAAATAAAAACACAGTGATGACTCGACTATTTCGCGCTCGTAATCAACTTAAAGAGATGTTGGATTCTCAAGATACTAAGAGAGGACAAAAGAATGGATGATTTAGAATTTCGTCGTCGTATTTTGTCGGATCCAAAACAAAAGGATGAAGAGATTCTGCAAGCTTTAGCTGGTAGCGACGCCAACAATAAGTTTGTTGATGACGTTTTGGATCTCGATGTAAAAATTAAACAAGCCATGAATGTGGATGTACCCGAAGATCTCGCAGATAAGATTTTATTTAGCCAGACGTCGAGTGCACTTGATGAAGAGAAGGTCGTCAGACCAAACTTTGTCCGCAAAGCAATGGCACTTGCCGCTTCTATTGCGTTCACCGCAGGATTATTAGTTGGCCAAGTAAACTGGGGAAATGTTTTGGTGTCTCCAGCACAAGCCAGTTTAGCGGATACCGCAATGAAACACGTTATTCATGAAGAACCGTTTGTTCGTCATCTTGATGAGGATGTACCGAGCTCGCAAATTAATGCGAAAATGTCGCCATTTCATTACCAGTTTAGTGAAAACTTTCCATATCACGTTTACTACCTAAACCACTGCGGTTTTGGCGAATCCAATGCGGTGCATATGGTGTTCCAAGGTCCAAAAGGTAAAGTAACGTTATTTATTACTGGTATTCCAAGCGAACAAAGTACCGACTTTAGTAAGGATGGCATGACCGGAATCGTTCAGCCCGTCGGGAGTTCAAGCCTGATTTTAGTCGGGGAAGAAGGTGAAAATATTGATGCGATCGCTACGACTCTTGCATCAATGATTAAGCCAATGTAACAACTTCGACGATTTCCAGCCTTCAAAAGGTTAAATGCCGCTAAATGATCTTATTTAGCGGCATTTTTGTATAAATTGAACACAAAACATTCACCACCCCTATCGCATTTAGAGCTTAAACTCTAAATTATGCATTTTAAGTGCAATTTCCCGTCTTTTAGACATCATTTCTGCAATTTTTATTCAATTTTATCCAATGGTCGGATTTGTCCAAGCAACTATTGATACTACTATCTGCGCCACTGAGCAAAAGCTCAATTTATCGTCCAAAGAGACGAATCTAATAAGGAAAAACAAATGACTCAGAACACGCGTCTGTTTAAAAAGACTCTCCTAGCAGTAACGGTAGCTTTTGCCTCAGGTCAATCGATGGCAGCGGGTTTCCAAATCAACGCTCAATCAGCAACTGGCATCGGCCGTGCATTTGCTGGTGATGCAGTAATCGCAGATAATGCAGCAGTAATGGCTCGTAACCCAGCAGCAATGGCTCTGTTTGATAAAATGGAACTGTCGCTAGGTTTCGAAAGCATTACTTCAATGATTGAAGTGAAAGATGCGAAATATTGTGGTTCAACGTGCCAAGTAGCACCAACACTGTTCAAGCCTGTCGACTCAAACTATGACGACGCTGGCGATACTTCTATTGCACCGAACATTCATCTAATCGTTCCTGTAAATGACAAGTTTGCATGGGGCGTAAACGCATACTCTAATTTCGGTACTAAAACAGAATTCGACAATAGCTTTGCGGCAAAAGAATATGGCGGCTTAACTGATGTTAAGAGCGTAAACTTTGGCCTTGCAGGTTCTTACCGTCTCAATGAACAATGGAGCTTTGGTGCTGGTTTAGATTTAATCTACGGCCAAGGTACAATGAAGCGTGAACATGCTGCAATAGGCACACTCGTCGATGTAGACGAAGCTGATGGTTGGGCTGTAGGTTTCAATGTTGGTACTGTGTACGAGCTAGATGAAAACAATCGATTTGGTCTTGCATACCGTCATAGTCCAGAAATGGAAGCAAAAGACGATAAAGGTCAAAAAATCACACTACCTTTACCAGATATGGCCGAGTTCTCCGGCTTCCACAAAATTCAAGACACTAAGTTTGCTGTACACTACAGTATCCAATACATTGGCTGGGAAACTTTCGATCAAATTGAATTCTCTAACTTAAAAGGCTCTCCTCTTGGCTCATCGTACGATAAACAGTACCAGTGGCAAGATGCTTGGCACTACTCGATTGGTGGTACATATTACCTAAGTAATAACTGGACACTTCGTGCTGGTTACATGTACGACACGAGCGCCCAAGCTGACTTAACGTCTGTTTCCGTTCCTGACTCAGATCGCCAATGGTTCTCTACCGGCTTTACTTATCACATTGATAGTAAATCAAATGTCGACTTTGGCTTTACGTACCTAATGGGTAAAGATGTTGAGGTAAATGAATCAACACCTAACCCAATGTACAACCCAAGTGACGCTCAAAGCCCTCAAAATATCTCGAGCTTGTCAGCAACAACACGCGCTGATGCTATTCTATTCGGCTTACAATACAGCCGTAGCTTCTAAACGCTTCGCTGTTAGTTAGTAGAAAAATACTTTATATAAAAGGCTGGATTTCCAGCCTTTTTTCATATCTGCGATTTATTGCCCACTCAATTTGAGTGAACACGTGTATCTAAATCTCACAATTAGGACGCACAGCTGTTCGCTGAATTCCGTTTACAAGCCTTTCACAGTTAGATAATTAAACCACCCAATCAACACTTGAAAGCATAATATTCCAAATGACTGCTTATACTGGATTTTCATTTCTAAAGTAAAAACTCTACCTTTAAACTTTCGTCCCACGTTATAAATAAATCAGCGAACATTCGAATGAAAACCAACAAGACTCTTCTATCAACAGCAGTGGCATTAAGCCTACTTGGCGCAACGGGCATGGCTAACGCAGCAGGTTTCCAACTTGCTGAATATTCTGCAACAGGCCTAGGTCGAGCATATGCTGGTGAAGCAGCAATGGCTGACAACGCAAGTGCACAATGGCGTAACCCAGCAATGCTAACTTATTTGGAAGGCACTCAAGTGTCCGTTGGTGCAATCTATGTGAACCCAAATATTGATATTGAAGGTGATGTAAACTTCCACGGTAGCACTTCTTCTGCATCTTCAGATGACTTCGCACATGATGCAATCATTCCAAACTTCTACCTATCACACCAATATAATGAGAAATTCGCGATTGGTTTGGCATTTGGCACCAACTACGGCATGGAAACCGATTTAGGTAAAGGCTTTGGTGCCTCGCACTTCGGTAACGAAGCAAGCGTAACGACAATGGAAGCGAACTTGAACGCAGCTTACAAAGTCAATGAATCAATCAGCGTTGGTGGTGGTATCCGTTACATCATCGGCGAAGGCAGCTTTGGCGCAGCAGCTCCTAAGAATAACGTTGTAGGGTTAAACCCTGAAACTAATCAACCAATCAGTGTTCCTCAAGGTACCGCTCTAAAATACATGGAAGGTGACGATACCGCTTGGGGCTGGCAAGTTGGTACAGCATGGCAGATCAATGAAAATAACCGTATCGGATTCGCGTACAAATCTGAAGTTGAACTGAAGCTTGAAGGCCATGCTGAAGGTCTTGGTTTTGGCTTCGGTACTTCTGAACGCGACAACGGCTACATGTATCTAAACCTGCCTGCAACGGCTGAGTTGGCAAGCTTCCACCAAGTAACAGACCAACTTGCATTACACGCAAGCGTTAACTGGACGGATTGGAGCTCTTTCGAGAAATTGGAAGCACGTCTAGATACTGCTGGCACGCATATGGTTAAAGTAGAAAACTGGGAAGACAACTATCGCTTTGCTGTTGGTGCCACTTACCAGCTTGATCCTAAGCTAGCGCTACGCACTGGTATTGCATACGATACTTCAGCAGTAAGCGACAAAAACCGTACGATCACTATTCCAGAAACTGACCGCACTTGGCTAAGTATTGGCGCAACGTACGATTGGACGAAAGACTTCAGCCTAGACGCTGGCTTCACCTATATTTTTGCGAAAGACGCACCAATCGTTGAGTCTCGTGGTTACAAGTCAGACGACACTGCAGAACAAGTCGGTGGCCAATTCGTAGGCGAAACTACGGGTAATGTTTGGCTAATCGGTGTTCAAGCAAACTACCGTTTCTAACCAAGCTGCAAAATACAAAAAAGGCTTAGCATCAGCTAAGCCTTTTTTCATTTCTCTATTGTGAAGAACAACGCTTAAAAGTCTTCTAGGTATTCGTCTAAATACTCTTCTTCTTCGATGTTAACTTCTTCTACCGTTTCAACTTCTGCTTTAAAGTTTTGACGCTGGATATAAACATCGCGAGTTAGAATATATGGATCCGGCGACGAGTCTAGCTGAGCTTCTTGCGGTACTAATAAAGCACGCTTCTCCATTCCTTCAAACGCCCACTTACCCAAACTCGCCCAGAAGTTGAGATAAGAGAGGGGTAAATACGTACTATCTACGGTATCTGTCACTTCACGTAAGGTATACGGACCATAACCTGGAACCATGAAGTAAGGACCATTTCCAACACCATAGTGGCCTACCGCATCACTGAACGCTTTCTCGTCGTACTTCGTAATACCCGCGGCACTTGCAATATCGAATAAACCGAAAATACCGAACGTCGAGTTAATCCAAAAACGGTTAAAGTGGTCCACGGCTTTCGTACCATTACCCATGATTAAGTTATTAACCATGCTTGCTGGCTCATCTAAGTTCGATAAGAAGTTAGCGATACCAGAACGAATAGGAACTGGCGTGTATTCTACATACGCAAGTGATACAGGACGAACCAAATACGGATCTAAATATTCGTAGTTGAGTTCCCACATGGTTCGGTTAAAGCCTTCCAACGGGTCATACACATCAGAAGTCGTTTGATTTGTTTCTTGTCCTGTTACTGCTTCATCAGGCGCACTTGAACAGCCAACCAGTCCAACGGCTAACAGCAACAAGAAGGTAGATTTACCCTTGTTATACATTTTATTTTCCATAACGACTATTAATGTACCTAAGTCACCCCGATTAACCATTGTACGTATGTTGAGCAGGATACATAGTAAAGATGACTCAGATATGGGAATAAATAAAGGCCAGCAATCGCTGGCCTTCGGTATTCTACTCGATCGTTTAGAGTCATACCACTAAAGGCAACTGACTCTACCTCGTTGTCATGTTTCAGAGACAGATGTTAACAATTAATACTGCTGATCAATGGTCACTTCTACTGGTGCGCCAAATTCAACGACGTCACTTTCTCCGTGCCAATCTTGATCACGCGTTGCTACGTTACCGTCAGAATCTACACGCACACGGACGATTAGCTTATCGAGTGAAGATAACTTTTGCCCTTGCATCATGGCATTGCCATCATCTAATACGACTGTGCGAGGGAAAGTACCTAGCGGATAACGAGCAGCAGCCACAGGCATCGGGGAGCCATCTGAACGGTGTACTGACACAATCAGAACTGCGTTTGGATCCAACCGAGCATTTGGTGCCACATTAATTGTCACTGCTACACTCTTATCCGGTGAAACCGCTTCGCCCATTTGCTTACGAGCACTCTCAATACTGCGTGACAACATCTCGTAGCGGCTATCTTCTGGACCAATCATTTGCTGCATGATTCCCCAGTACTTGATGGCTGCCGGGAAGTCTTGACGCTCAAACGCATCGAACGCTAACAAAGAAAACACACGCAGATCGACATAGTCTTGCTGCATCAGCTTGCCGAGTAATGAGCGAGCCGTCGCTTGATCCATTTCCTCTTGAGACAGCATCAGAGCTTGTGCATAACCCAACATCACATCTGGGTCTTTTGGCTCTAGGCGGTACGATTTTTCCATCGCATCGATAGCCGTGGTGACATCACGATTTGCTAACGCAATACGACCTAGCAGTAACCAACCTGTCGAGTCTTCCGGCTGGTAATGTAAGCGAGTTCGAAGGGCTAGGGTCAAATCCGCCATTTCATCGTCACTCAGCGGCTCAGAAGAAGCCGACATCAGCTTTTTCGATAACTCAGGTAGATTTGCAGACACTTCTTGCCATTGAACAATATCGTCTGACGCGCCAAATTTATAATACAAACCATAGCTCAGCACCACTGTCAGAATTACCGATGGAACTAAAACCGCGATTGGAGAAACCTTGGTTTCTTTTTGCGCTTTATCACCAGGGATATCGTCAAGCAGTGATTGCTTTAGATCAGAAATCAGTTCGTCTTCACTTTCAACAAGACCTTCGTCAGTTTCTTCTGCAAGCTCAGATAGTCGGTCTTTATAAAATGCCTTGTTGAGCTCATCGCGTAACACATCATCATTGTTCGCTTTTTGTTTAAGCAGCGGCAAAGCCACCAGCGCACAAGCAATAAGCGTGAGAGCAACGGTGGAAATCCAAAATAGTGTCATTACTTCTTATCTCCGTTGTTCTCTTCTTCAAGCAATGCTTTTAAACGAGCTTCTTTTTGCTCATCCCATTGCTCGTCACTGCTCGCTTTTGCCTTAACTTTAGATTTACGGCTACGCAGTACAATCAAACCAAAACCACCCAGTACTACAGCGAGTGGCCCTAGCCACAAAATCGCAGTCGCGACCGTAAATGGTGGGTTGTAAGTCACGAAGTTACCGTAACGGGCGATCATGTAATCAACAATCTCATCTTTGGACTTACCTTCTTTGGTCATTTCGTACACCTTATGGCGTAAGTCCTGAGCAAGTTCAGCGTTAGAATCCGAGATCGTGTTGTTCTGACATTTAGGGCAACGGAGCGTATGGCTTAACTCTTTGAACTGCTGTTCTTGTTCCAAATTATCAAACTCGTACACTTCAATGGCCGCATGAGCAGCAAGAGATAATGTCATCGCAGCAAAAACGGCAAGAATTAGCTTTCTCATTGCTTCGCCTCCTCAACCAATTTGTTGTAAAGCGGCTCCAGTGTTTCTGACCAATTACGTGGGTTTACATCCCCTACATGGCGATAGCGAATCACACCATTTGCATCAATAATGAATGTTTCTGGAGCACCATAAACGCCAAGGTCAAGGCCAAGCATACCACTGCCATCAAATAGGCTGATCAAGTACGGGTTGCCGAGATCATTCAGCCAACCTATTGCTTTATTACGATCATCTTTGTAATTCATACCGATGATCTTAACGCCCTTACCCGCCAATTCGTTTAGGTATTTATGCTCTGCATAACACGTTGGGCACCACGTTGCCCAAACGTTCAAGAGCAACGGTTCACCTTTAAAAATTGATTGGTCGTACTGTTTTCCAGGCTCAGCCAGATCTTCTAAGTGAAATTCAGGAACAGGCTTACCAACCAAAACCGACTCCAATTTAGTTGGATCATCGCCCTCTTGGTTACGCATTAATTGGGTTGCGAAAATGCCCGCTAGAATCATGAAAGCGACAAGCGGAATAAATAAGATTTTCTTATTCATGTTATGCCTCCTGCTCTTTTGACTTCGCGTTTTTCTTCGGCGATTTACGGAAGCGGTAGCGTTTATCAGAAATCGCTAGTGCGCCGCCTAATGCCATAATCAAAGAGCCAGCCCAAATCCAACGAACGAACGGTTTATAGTAAATACGAACAGCCCAAGATCGGTTGTCGTCTAAACGTTCACCCATTGCAATGTATAGGTCGCGGCTAATACCACGGTCAATGGCTGCTTCAGTCATCATAGACTTAGCCGTACGGTAGAAGCGCTTCTCTGCGTGAAGCGTATTCACGTATTTGCCATCATGTGTGATCTCAAAGTCTGCGATGTAGCCATCGTAGTTTGGACCATCTTTATCACGCAAGCCTGAGAAGTAGAAATCATAGCCTTGAATTTGGAAGTGTTCGCCAGGTGCTAAACGTACATCACGCTCGATGCTGTAGTTCTGTACCATCGCAATACCGATAACAGATACCGCCAGACCAACATGACCCAACATCATTGCCCAGTGGCTACGTTGCAGCTTGCGAACACCTTCACTAAAGCTATGACGGTGCGTTGCGCGCTCGTACAGTTCAAAGCCATGCATCGCAATAATCCAAATCGCCATCACCCAACCAATGTAAGCCATGGTTGAGAAGAAATCGGCAAACAGGTACACGCATAGCGCGGCCAAGGCGAAAGCAAGCACACCTGAAACGAGCATTGGCTTCACAAGTTTAGATAAATTGTCTCGCTTCCAACGAATAAGAGGGCCAATACCAAGCAGGAAAGCAAATGGCATCATTAACCACGCAAATAGCATATCAAAGAATGGCGCACCGATAGAGACCGACCCCAAACCAAGCTGCTTGTGTACGAGCGGCAACAGTGTCCCCACTAACACCACAACAAGAGCGGCGATAAGTAATACGTTGTTGGCTAAGAGCGCATTTTCACGTGAGACTAAGTCGAAGTTACCTCGTACACGCACTGCTGCCCCTTTTACGGCAAACAGCAATAAAGAGCCGCCGATAACGAAAACGAGGAAGCCTAGAATAAACATACCGCGCGACGGGTCAGACGCGAACGCGTGCACCGATACTAAAATACCGGAACGGACTAAGAAGGTGCCCAACAAACTCAACGAAAATGCAGAGATTGCCAATAGTACCGTCCACGCTTTAAATGTGCCGCGTTTTTCTGTCACGGCAAGAGAGTGCATTAATGCGGTACCCGCTAACCAAGGCATGAATGATGCGTTTTCTACTGGGTCCCAGAACCACCAGCCACCCCAGCCAAGTTCGTAGTAAGCCCACCAAGAACCTAGTGCGATACCAAGTGTTAAGAATACCCATGCTGCGGTTGTCCAAGGACGAGACCAACGAGCCCAAGCCGTATCAAGGCGTCCGGTCATTAGGGATGCGATCGCAAAAGAGAATGCAACCGAGAAACCAACATAGCCCATGTAAAGCATTGGCGGGTGAACAATCAAACCAGGGTCTTGAAGCAGAGGGTTCAAGTCACGCCCGTCAACCGGGAAGAACGGTAACGTACGTAGGAATGGGTTTGACGTTAGGATGATAAACAGTAGGAAACCCACTGAGATCATTCCCATAACAGCAAGTACACGTGCAACCGACTCTTGCGGCATACCACGACTAAACGTCGCTACAGCGACAGTCCAAGCAGCTTGGATTAACACCCATAGCAACAGTGAACCTTCGTGCGCACCCCATACTGCGGTTAAACGGTAGTACCAAGGAAGCTGACTATTCGAGTTGCTCGCTACATACTGTAACGTGAAGTCGTTGGTATAAAATCCCCAACATAAAATGGCGAAAGAGAACAACAGCATCAGGAACATAGACCAAGATAGCGGTCGCGCTGTGTTCATGAGCATGGTGTTATTATTCGATGCTCCCCACAATGGCAATACGCTCAACAGCACTGCCATTGCAAGCGAAAGAATGAGAGCAAAGTGACCGATTTCAGCAATCATTGGCCGCTTCCTTGTATCTGTTCGGTGCTGTATTGAAGCGGTTCATGCGTTTTCTTCATCGCTTCTGCAATTTCTGGTGGCATGTATTCTTCATCGTGCTTCGCTAGGACCTCAAATGCCTCAACTGTCGTGGCATCTTTCAGTACGCCTTGAGCAACAATACCCTGCCCTTCACGGAACAAGTCAGGAAGAATACCGTCGTAGGTAATCGTCACTTTCGGACCGACATCGTGCAGGTCAAAACTCACTTTCAAAGAATTAGGATCTCGACGAACTGAGCCCACAACCACCATTCCACCGATACGCAGACGCTGGCCTACTTCTGGCTTGGTGCCATCTGGCTTACCATTAACCAATTCCGTTGGAGTGTAGAAAAGGTCCATATTTTGGTTAAGCGCATAAAGTATCAAACCAATGGTGGCACTAATACCGATAAAGATCGCTAGTACAATACCTAGCCTCTTTTTACGTCTCGGGTTCATAAGGTGTTCTCCATGTTCTTCGCTGCGTCGATACGAGCTTGACGGTCAATTTTTGCTTTCACTTCTTTCAATAATGCATCACCGCGGCGAAGGCTAGTGATCAGAAGAATCAGCATGGATAAGAAAGTAATACCAAACGCACTCCATACGTATGATGCGTAGCCACCCATGGCAAAAAAGTCGCTCAGAGATTCAAAATGCATAATCAGTTACCTCACTGAGTTTGTTCTGTTGCGAGTTTGCGCACCCAAGGGCGGTGACTTTCTTTACTGATGATTTCGTTACGAAAACGGACCATCGTCACGGCACCAAAGAAGAACGCAAAGCCAAAGATGTTCAGCAATAACGGCCAAAGCATGTCGGATGAAATAGAAGGTTGTTCAAATTTCGTGATCGTCGCACCTTGATGAAGCGTGTTCCACCATTCCACGGAAAAGTGAATGATAGGTAGGTTTACTACGCCTACGATCGCTAAAATACCAGCAGCTTTTGCGGCGGTTTTTTGATCGTCAAACGCATGGTAAAGCGCAATCACACCAAGGTAGAGAAATAGAAGAATCAATTCAGATGTAAGACGGGCATCCCATACCCACCAAGTGCCCCACATAGGCTTGCCCCAAACAGCACCTGTAAGTAGAGCAATAAAAGTAAATACTGCACCAATCGGAGCCATCGCAAGTGCCGCCATATCAGATAGGCGAACTTGCCATACTAGGCCAATAAATGCAGCGATCGCCATCGACATATAAACGCCCATAGACCAAATAGCTGATGGGACATGAATGTAGATGATTCGGAAACTGTCACCTTGTTGGTAATCTGAAGGCGCAAATGCAAGCCCCCAAACCGTACCAACCGATAAGCATACGAGGGCCAATACAGAAAACCAAGGCAGAAACTTACCACTCAAACGATAAGCTGCTTCTGGCTTGGCATAAGGATGTAGCCATTTCCACATGTTTTGTTCTCACTCTTACTTCAGGGACACTGTCTAAAGGGTTGAGACCGTAGCAGTGCTTTAATAATAATTCTTTGATCAAGCGCCGCTTCATTGGCACTTTATTGAGTTAGTTAACACTAACTCGCAATGCGGCACTGATGGCAAAAGGCGTTAATGTCATCGCCCCCATTAGCATCGCACCTAAAATCGCTAGTTGACCGTTATACGCCATACCGAGTGCCGCAGCATCAATTGCCGATGTTGCGAAAATCAAAATTGGGATGTAGAGCGGAAGAATAAGCAAACTCAAAAGAACGCCACCCTTTTGCAACCCAACAGTCAACGCCACACCAATGGCGCCAATAAAACTTAGTGTTGGTGTACCGATCATCAAGGTTAATACAACCGATAGCCAAGTATTGAAGTCGAGCGAAAGTAAAACCGCCAATAATGGGCTAATTAAAATCAGAGGTAACCCTGTTAACAACCAATGTGCTATGACCTTTGAAACCACGACAAGTTGCAATGGAATCGGCATTAGCATCATTTGTTCTAGTGCACCGTCTTGAAAATCATCACGAAATAGACGCTCTAATGATAATAAGGCGGACAGCAATGCGGCAACCCAAACGATGCCCGCTGCAATACGTGCTAACAAATTAGGTTCTGGTCCAATACTCAGAGGAAAGAGAGTAATGACAATAATAAAGAACCACAGCGGGTTCAGAATGTCTGCCTGACGGCGAAATGCGATTAGGAGCTCACGACGAATGATGGTGGTCATCGAGGAAATCATATCAGTCACCCAGCTTTATTTTTCTAAGTTTCGGGCTGTCCGCAAACATATCTTGATGCGTCGTCAACACAACAATACCGCCATTATCAGCATGACTTGCGAACAAAGATTCAAGCACCTTGACACCTTGCTTATCAATGGCAGTCAACGGCTCATCTAAGATCCATAAAATTTGCTTACTGAGCCATAACCTTGCCAATGCGACTCGTCGTTGCTGACCTGCGGAAAGTTGTGCTACAGGCACATCTTCTCGACCAGCTAATCCTACTTGAGTCAAAGCGATGAAGATTTCTTCGTCTGAAGAGCGATTATTTTGAATAGATTGATAAAAACGTAAGTTTTCTAATGCGGTAAGCTCTCGTTTCACTCCTGTTTGATGTCCTAAGAAAAGCAGATCTTGATGGAAAACATCACGAGATTTTTCAACCTCTTCGCCTTTCCATTTAATGACACCTTCTTCTCTATCACCTAACCCTGTCACAATCCGTAGCAATGTAGTTTTACCAGTACCATTACGCCCTTCGATCTGGACCAATTCACCAGGCTTAATTTCAAACTGCAGGTTTTCAAACAGAACCCTTTCATCACGGATTGCTGTCAGGTTAGACACTTCTAACATAGAGCTTCAACTAAAAAATGAACGAGCCGCTATATTAGCACAGCTTAGTTATGACAAAACAGGATAAGAGGGCTAGGTTACATGTAAGTTCATGTATTTTTGTTAATTAATCATCACACTTTAATAAAATTAACTATAAGTAGTTATAAGCGCTCATTTTGAATTTGAGAGGCCAGAACTAAGAGCAAGATCGACTGAAGGTTGTCTAGGGTTGTATTTAAGAAGAGCATTAGAGGCTAAAAACAAAAAAAGAGGCGTAATAACGCCTCTTTTTTTCGCTTGATAACCTTTAGCGTCGACGACGTCCACGCGTTGGATATTCTGAGTCATCTGATGGCTGACCACTTAATGGTGGAATCTTCTCTTTCCCCGCCAGTTTCTTCTGCAGTGAAAGCATCAACTCAGCTTCGGCTTTTGGTAGTTCGCACTCTTCAATCAGCTCGTTGATATCAGCGCCAAGCTGTACCATTTTAGAAGCGCGACTGTACAAGCGACCATCAGTATCAGCGTGTTCGAGTTCGCGAATTCTCTCGTTTAAGTGCTGAATAATGTCTTGTTGCTCGGTCACTTTTTGTCCAAGACCAACAACAACCGAGCGCACTTCGAGTAACTGCTTACTCAACTTTTGCACTTCTTTATCTGCGTGTCGAGATTGAGCTCGTTGTTGATCTAACTGCTTTTGTAACCCCGAGCGAATCCGCAGTTGCAAAACAACCAATACCAACACGATAAAAGCAACGCCACCCGCAAGGAATGGGGCAGATAAAAGAGTCTCTTCAGCCATCATCATTCAGCCATTAAAGGTGAGCCATCTCGTCCCACTCGTCATCTGTTAGCAGCTTGTTCAAATCCACAAGGATAAGAAGCTTGCCGTCACGGTTGCTCACACCCTGGATGAACTTCGCACTCTCGTCGGTACCAACTGAAGGCGTCGTATCAATTTCAGAAGAACGCAGATAAACGACTTCTGCCACGCTATCTACTAAGATACCAATCACTTGACGCTCAGACTCGATCACAATAATACGAGTGTTGTCGGTGACTTCGCCTTCCATCAGGCCAAAACGTGAACGTGTATCGATAACAGTAACTACATTACCGCGTAGGTTGATGATACCAAGTACATAATCTGGTGCACCTGGAACAGGGGCAATTTCAGTATAACGAAGTACTTCACGAACTTGCATTACGTTGATGCCGTACGTTTCTTCTTCTAGCTGGAACGTCACCCACTGAAGAACTTCGTCATTCGATGCATCTTTCTTCACTTCTACTTCAAAAGCTTGAGACATAGTTAATCCTCGTTAATGTCGTTCCCGACTTAAATCTAATTCAGTGATTTGACATCTAAACCGGCGTTTAGCATGTCAATGAGCGCCTGGACATGAATTAAGGCACACATTTTTTCTTTTACCATGCCCGCTAGCCAAGGGCGTTTACCCGCCTGCTCACGCCAGCGAACCTTGTCGATATTAAGCGTTTCCGTCCCCATTAATTGGTTACTGGCCAACCCCCACATGCTCTCACCAAGCATGACGACATATTGGTAGTTATCTTTATAGCTATCATCACGAAGCTTATCTGCCATCACCCATTTCGCGGTATCGACGACATCAAACTGTTGCTCGCGATTTGTTTGTAGCCCCAAATACCAGGCGGGTTTTCCTATCAAATGGTTAAGCTCGCTAATGCGATGAATACCACCTAACTCATCAAGAGGTACAGCAAACGTGACACCATTCACATCAAAGTAAAGAACTTGGAAGTCCTCACTTCGCTTCGTGCTTTCCCAGACCGTTGGTATATCGGAATCTGCTTGTGTTTCGAGTTCAGTATCGACGTTCGATTCTATATTGATACTTTGTTCGATCACTGCGTGAGGTTCATCCACCTCTGGTTGCGCTTCCTCAAAAACTGGCTCATCAATCACCCAGTCTTGTATTTCCTCAACACCCTGAAGCTCAGGCACCTCACTAAAGGTTTGTACCTCAGGCTCAGCCGCTTTTATCTCTGCTGCAATATCAATCGTATTTTGTTCAAGAATACTATCAATATCCAACTCAGCCACTGGGTTGCTTGCTTCAAGCTGACTTAATAGCCTTTGAACATCTTCCAGGTTTGGAGCTTCCAACTCTGGCGGATATGTTTCTTGAAACTGGTACGTTTCTGGCTCCGAGTATTGTAGCTGTAATTCTGGCTCTGGCTCTGGCTCTGGCTCTGGCTCTGGCTCTGGCTCTGGCTCTGGCTCTGGCTCTGGCTCTGGCTCTGGCTCTGG
>NZ_JAWOTT010000007.1:0-34357 GCF_033338995.1 Vibrio sp. Vb0304 | reverse complement strand
CTCTGCAGATGATACCTCTTGAGCCAACAGGTCAAGGTCTTCCTCAAGAGTCGTTATTTCAGTTTCATCATCCAGTAATGCATTAAAGTAGTCATCAAGTGCTTGTTCACTGGACAGCACATCATTACTGCTCATCGAACGCCAACCTCTCCAGGTAAATCAGTAGCTGTTTATAGGCAAACACACCACGACTACCAGAAGCAAAATGCGACGCTGGCAAGTGCTTTAAACTGGCATCGCGGAACTTGGTATCAATAGGCACCGCTGAGGTCCACACTTGATTTGGATAATCTTTTTTCAGTTGCATCAATGTCTGCAATGACGCTTTCGTGCGCTTATCGTACATGGTTGGGACGATAGTCACTTTGAAACCGCCCGGGCGAGATTTTTGCATAATGGTTAGCGTACGCATCATGCGCTCTAGACCTTTCATTGCCAAAAACTCTGTTTGAACAGGAATCAAAATTCGGTCACTGGCTGCCAGCGCGTTCACCATCATCACGCCAAGGATTGGCGGACAGTCAATCAACACATAGTCATAGTCTTGTGAGACAGTTTGCAGCGCCCGTTTTAAGATTAATCCCATACCACTGCGATTACCCATTACGCGATCAAGCGTGGCAAGGGACATATGCGCGGGAATGATATCCATTCCTTCCAGCTCTGTTTCTAAAATCAACGGTTTAACCGTCTCACGAGAAAACGTCTTCAACTGGAATAAATCAAATAGGCTCGAAGTTACTGCATCAGGATCATAACCGAGATAAGTAGTCAGTGAGGCGTGAGGATCAGTATCAACCATCAATACTCGATGGCCTTTCTGGCTCAATAAGCCCGCCAATGTCACTGTTGAGGTGGTTTTACCCACACCTCCTTTCTGGTTAGCTACACTCCAAACAATCATGATGAATCCTAAGCTAGGCCAACTTCCACCAACATGCGTTCAGCAATGCGGTCAAGCGGTAAATCTTCTGAAGAAATGCCTGCTTTAGCAACCGCTTGGGGCATGCCATAAACAACACAACTTTCTTCATCTTGTGCCCAAATTGTTGAGCCTGCAGACTTCAACATGCGAGCGCCCTCACGACCGTCTGCACCCATGCCTGTCAACACTAAAGAGAGCACTTTGTCGCCATATACTTTTGCGGCAGAACCAAAAGTCACATCCACACATGGTTTGTAGTTCATGCGGTCGCCGCCATCAATAATGCGAAGACGAGCAGCGCCCGCTCGTCCATCCACCATCATTTGTTTCCCACCTGGTGCAAGGTATGCCACACCGGGCTGTAACACATCGCCATCTTGTGCTTCTTTCACTTGAATCTTACACAAGGTGTTCAAACGACTAGCAAACGCAGCAGTAAACGTTGCTGGCATGTGTTGAATCAATACAATCGGATGCGGATAGTTCATCGGCAAACGCGTCAGAATTTTTTGTAGAGCAACGGGGCCACCTGTTGATGTGCCAATTGCCGTCAGTTGATACTTCTTACCAGAAGCACGGTACTTTGTCGCAGCAGGTCGAGTTGGTGTTGGAGTCACAGGTGAAGCCGTTCTTGAACCTAATGATCGAGTAGTCGTGCTGGTACTCGCTGTTGGGCGAGCGATAGGTCGACGCATGAAAGCGCGCTTCGAGGCAATCTGAATCACACGCTGTTGAAGTAATGACACCGCTTCTTCACGGTTACGCGCAATGTCCTCAAACTTTTTCGGTAAGAAGTCCAATGCGCCCGCATCTAGCGCATCAAGCGTAGCTTTCGCCCCGTCGTGGGTCAGGGACGAAAACATTAGAATTGGCGTTGGAGCAGCGGCCATTATTTCACGTACAGCTGTAATGCCATCCATCACTGGCATTTCAATATCCATCGTGATGACGTCAGGTTTGAGAGATTTGGCTTTCTCAACCGCCTCTCTACCATTTACCGCAACGTCAATCACTTCTAGGCGCGATTCTGAGTTGATGATTTCGCTCACGCGACGTCGGAAAAAACTCGAATCATCAACGACTAGTACTTTAATCGCCATCTTATTCCTTTTAATAACGTCAGCTTTGCTTAAAGGCGTGAAGCCGCAGCGTATCGCTTAAGTAAATCAGGCACATCTAGAATTAATGCAATGTGGCCATCGCTAGTAATTGTCGCACCAGCCATACCTGGAGTGCCCTGTAATAGATTATCGAGTGGCTTAATAACCACTTCTTCTTGACCAATAAGCGTATCCACAACAAAACCAACGCGTTGGTTACCAATCTGTACAATCACCACGTGACCGTGACCAGTACGCTCTTGGACGTTTTGCGATTTGGATGCTAACCAGTTTTGTAAGTAAAATAGTGGGATAGATTTCTCACGTACAATGATCGTCAGCTGACCATCTACCACGTTTGTACGGCTAAGATCTAAGTGGAAAATTTCACTCACCGAAGCCAGTGGTAGAGCAAACGGATGACCGCCAACACCAACCATCAGAGTCGGTAAAATCGCTAACGTTAGTGGTACTTTGATCGTAATCTTAGTGCCCTTGCCTAGCTCAGAATCGATATCGATTGAACCGTTTAAGGTATTGATCGCCGTCTTAACCACGTCCATACCCACACCACGACCAGAGATGTCAGAAATTTTATCTTTACTTGAGAAACCAGGTGCGAAGATAAGGTTGAAGCACTCTTTATCTGTTAAACGTGCCGCCGCATCTTCATCCATCATGCCACGCTTCACCGCGATGCCACGCAGTTTGTTCGGGTCCATACCGCCACCATCATCTACGATGGATAGTTCAATATGGTCCCCTTCTTGCGATGCTGACAAAATCACTTTACCTGTGCGTGATTTGCCGGCCTTCGCGCGTGCGTCTGGCATTTCAATACCGTGATCAACCGAGTTACGTACCAAGTGAATCAACGGATCGGCCAATGCTTCTACAAGGTTCTTATCGAGATCGGTTTCTTCACCGCGCATTTCTAGCACGATGTCTTTATTTAGGTTACGAGCCAAGTCACGGACAACGCGCGGGAAACGGCCAAACACTTTCTTAATTGGCTGCATACGCGTTTTCATTACCGCGCCTTGTAGATCCGCAGTTACCACATCAAGGTTAGCGACCGCTTTGGACATCTCTTCGTTGTCGCTATTCAAACCAAGGCTTAATAGGCGGTTTCGAACCAATACGAGCTCACCCACCATGTTCATGATGGTATCAAGCGTCGAGGTATCAACACGAACGGTTGCTTCAGCCTGAGGTTTTTTAACCGCTGGTGCTTTAGCTTCTTCTTTTACGGCGACTGGTTTAGATTCTGGCTTTGGTGCTGGCGCTGTTTGAACGGGTGCTGGCTTAGCAACAGGCTCAGGTTTCGCAGGGCTTTGCTCTACGTTTGCTGAAGCAGGCTTCGTTGCCATATCCAATTCTTCTAGCGTTGGACCTTTACCTGAACCATGTAGCTCATCGAGTAACTTTTCGAACTCTTCGTCCGTCATTAAGTCACTGTCTTGATTTGATGAAGATGACACTGGAACGGAAGGCTCTGCCGCTTTAGGTGGCTCTACTGGTACGGATGCAGATGCAGCAGCCTCTGCCGTAGAAGGGCTTTTTCCTACACCGTGCAGTTCATCGAGTAAACGTTCAAACTCATCATCAGTGATATCACCACTTTCAACTGATGGCGCACTCGATTGAGGCGGTTCAGATGGCGTTGTAGATGTCGCAGACATTGAAGCGCCTGGCGCTGAACCTTTACCATGAAGCTCATCAAGTAGCTTTTCGAATTCGTCTTGGGTAATTTCATCAACAGAGCCGACACTTGATGGTGCTGACGGCGCAGCAGGTTCTTCGATGATAGGCTCGGGAATAATAGGCTCTGGAGTAGCCACTGGTTCTTCAACTACGGTTGCCGCTACTTCATCTTCTGACTCAGGTTTGCATAGACGATGAAGTTCTTCAAGAAGCTCAGGGTCCGCAGCTTCTAACGGCTCACGATCTTGAACAGCCTGGAACTGGGTATTAACCGTATCCAAGGCTTTTAGCATCGTATCCATTAAGTTTTGCGTTACCGTGCGTTGACCGTTTCGTAAAACGTCGAACACGTTCTCCGCACCATGACAAGTATCGACTAGCTCTGCCAATGAAAGGAAGCCGGCACCGCCTTTTACGGTATGAAACCCGCGGAAAATAGCATTAAGTAAGTCTTTGTCTTCTGGGTTATTTTCCAATTCAACCAACTGCTCAGAAAGCAGCTCGAGAATTTCCCCAGCCTCAATGAGAAAGTCCTGAAGAATATCTTCGTCTAAATCGTAGCTCATACGTTACCTTTAAAATCCAAGACTGGACAACAAGTCATCAACTTCGTCCTGCGATGAAACCGCATCTTCTCTCAGTTCTGGATGAAGAATCGGGCCTTCGGCTTCGCTTGTTTGTGTATTCTTTTTATCTGCCGGTTCTGACAAAACTTGAATATGTTCTTCAAGTTTATTTCCAGAGAATACGGTTAGGATTTCCACTAAGCGGCCTTCTACTTCATTAACCAACGTAATTACGCGGCGAATGATTTGGCCAGTTAGGTCTTGGAAGTCTTGCGCCATGAGAATTTCGGTCAACTGGCCGCGCAATTCAGTGCTGTCACCTTCGACTTGCACTAATAGCCCGTCGATTCGGTGGCACAGTGCTTTAAATTCGCTTAATTCTATGCGCCCGTGCATGAGTTCATTCCATTGAGGACGAACTTTTAGAAGGCAATCATGCAGGTTGTCAGCGATAGGAAGGCAGCAGTCGACCGCATCCATTGTTTTGTTGGCTGCAAGCTCTGTCTTCTCGATCACATAATTGAGACGATCCCTAGCGTTAGGGATTTCGTCTTTCGCAATTTCGGTCATGCGCTGATCGAGACTGAACTGCTTGAGTGATTCGTGAAGGTCTCGAGTTAACGCTCCAATTTCTTGCAGCATTGGGTTATCGGCACCTTCGTAGATCGAGGCAACAAGCATATTGGCTTGGTCTTGTTCCCCGTTTTCTAGCATTTGAACGAGTGACTTCGCCTGCTCTAGTGAGATCATTCTGAATAGACCCTTTTACGTTTAGTTCTTCTTATCACTTTGAAAACGCTAAACGAGTCATTTAATAGGTATTTAATAATTGGTATGAATGACTCGAATAACAAAGAGAAAGAGAGAGTTATAAACGCTCGAAAATTTTATCTAATTTTTCTTTTAATGTTGCAGCAGTAAATGGCTTAACAATGTAGCCGTTTACACCTGCTTGAGCAGCTTCAATGATCTGCTCACGCTTCGCTTCAGCCGTGATCATTAGAACTGGCAGATGCTTAAGTTCTGCATCCGCGCGGATGTGTTTAAGCAAATCGATGCCTTGCATACCTGGCATGTTCCAGTCAGTTACAACAAAATCGAAGTCACCTTTTTTCAGCATTGGTAATGCGGTTAAACCATCGTCCGCTTCTTGAGTGTTATTGAAACCCAAGTCACGAAGCAGGTTTTTAACAATACGGCGCATTGTTGAGAAATCATCAACAATAAGGATCTTCATGTTTTTATTCAAAATTGCCTCCACTGAATCGTAAAATCAGTGTTTTTAGTCATTTTGTGTCCACGCACTGAGCTTGGTACGTAAACGTTGCATCGCTTGACTCAGTATTTGACTTACGCGAGATTCGCTTACGCCTAACACATCGCCAATTTCTTTCAAATTGAGTTCTTCATCATAATAAAGCGAAAGAACCAAAGCTTCACGCTCTGGAAGCTGTTTTATTGATTCAACCAGTGCTTTTCGAAATGATTCATCAACTACCCCTTTGAATGGGTTGCTGTCATCGGTTTCATCCGCTGGTGAAATCACATCATCAGAAACGCCTAAATCTTCAATACCGACTAATTTTGAGCAGTTGATATCGGTAAGAGCACTATGATATTGATCCAGTGTCATACCGAGATGCGTGGCTACTTCAGAATCAGTAGGATCTCGATTTAATTCGCCTTCCAGCTCCGCAATCGCTTGGTTAATCTCTCGATTATTTTTATGAACAGAACGCGGTACCCAATCGCCTTTACGCATGTCATCTAACATTGCGCCACGAATACGGATACCTGCATAAGTTTCAAAGCTCGCACCTTTAGAACCATCATAATTCTGCTGAGCTTCGATAAGACCGATCATGCCGGCCTGAATTAAATCCTCTACCTGAACACTCGGCGGTAAACGGCCTAGTAGGTGGTGAGCAATGCGCTTAACCAACACTGAATAACGTTCAATGAACGCCTGCTGGCTATTAAATTTGCCATGTTGGTCATAGGTTATCGCTTTATTCACCAAAAGGGTCCTCTGCGAATTCGGTACGATTTAGCAACCTTTCCACAAAAAATTCCAAGTGTCCACTTGGTGTTTTCGGTAGTGGCCACGTCAACGCTTTGTTTGCTAGTGAGCTGATAGCTAAAGCAGCAGGCGAGCGTGGGAACGCATCAACGACAATTTTTTGTCTTTTTACAGCCTGTCGTACTTTATCATCTAATGGAATACATGCTACGAGTTCAAGGCTAACATTCAAGAATCGCTCTGTGACTAGTGTCAACTTTGCAAACAATTCTCGCCCTTCACGGTAGCTTCTGACCATATTTGCTACAACTTTAAAGCGTTGAACTTGGTGTTCTTTACTCAACAGCTTGATTAATGCATAGGCATCTGTGATTGACGTCGGTTCATCACACACAACTACAACCACATCTTGAGCTGCTCGCGAAAAACTGATTACCATGTCAGAGATACCAGCAGCGGTATCAATCAGCAGGACATCCATTTCGTCTTCAAGACTACCAAATGCTCGGATGAGTCCGGCATGCTGAGCGTGAGAAAGCTCTGTCATGCTCTGTGTGCCAGAAGTTGCAGGAATTATCTTTATACCATAAGGCCCTTCGACAATCGCATCTTTTAGCTCACATTCACCCGCTAAGACATGTCCTAGATTACGTTTTGCACGAATTCCGAGCATCACGTCCACATTGGCCAGACCTAAATCAGCGTCGAGAACCATCACCTTCTTGCCTTGGCGAGCCATACAAATCGCCAGACCCAGTGTTACGTTTGATTTCCCCACACCACCTTTGCCGCCAGTAACAGCAATCACTTTGGTCAACGATGGTTGTGTTAAGCGACGGAGGCCGCTTGCTTGATCGTGTATCATATTCTCAGTCATAGTAGTCCGCCGCCTTAGAGTCCTTCACTGTCACTGTTCCAAAAGTGAGGTTCGTTCTCTGTCGACTTCTCTAACAGTTCATTTGCTTTCGCAAGCATATATTTTGGTTGCGCTATCACAATGTCTTCTGGTACGCGCTGACCATTAGCGATGTAAGCTACTGGCATTGCGTTTTGAATCACTACACTGATGAATTCGCCTAGGCTTAATGACTCATCAAGCTTCGTCATAATACAACCCGAAAGTGGTATACGTCGGAAGTGATCCAGCGTTTCTTGTAGAACACGACGTTGTGCGGTAGCCGGCAAAACAAGGTAGCTGTGAATCACTTCCCCGCTCTCTTGCATTAGAGTGTCGAGCTGCTCGGAAAGCCTCACATCTCGTTGCCCCATCCCTGCCGTATCGACCAAAATCAGTCTTCTGTTTCTTAGCTGATATATAACATCGGCTAACTCGTTAGAATCTTTAGCAACTCTTACGGGACAACCCATAATTCTTCCGTAAATTGAGAGTTGCTCATGTGCACCTATGCGATATGTATCTGTTGTCACAAGGGCCACATTGTCGGCACCGTATTCCATGGCTGCGCGTGCTGCGAGTTTCGCTACGGTTGTTGTTTTCCCAACCCCCGTCGGACCCAACAATGCGACTACGCCACCACGTTTTAAAATGTCCTGTTTAGGAATATTGATTTGATCCGCCACCAGCGACAATAACGCTTTCCACGCTCGCGCTGGCTTTGTATCTTCCGGGATATAACAGGCCATCTGGTCTGCTAACTCCGGAGAAACGCCCATTCGCTCTAAGCGCTTAATCAGCATTGCTCTTAGTGGCTCACGGCGTTCTACTTCTTGCCACATCAGACCAGAAACTTGGTGCTCCAACAGACGACGAATTGACGTCATCTCTTCGCGCATGCTTTCTAGCTCATCGGCCGATTCGTCACGCTCATCACTTGGGCGACGTCGGTCATAGCGCGTCGGGTCCAGCTTGGGCGTCGGACGTTCAAATCGATTGTCCTGTGCGATTAGCTTCGCCAAAGGTGAATCTGGTTGATATGGCGCTGGCTTTTCTTGGTTGTAGCCGTCGCGATGCTTATTTTGGCGTTGCAGCAAAGCAGAGAGCGAATCTTCATTTTCCGCTACGTGGTCGTCAGCATCTGCTGCACCACCGCTATATTGCTTAAGCATATTAGCGAATCGCTGCGTCATTGAGCCTGTTTTTTCATTGTTACTGTTATTACTGTTCAGGCTAATTTTATCTTCATCTAAATGACGATCTTGGTAACGATCAGCAGAAGACGATGACATTTGACGATGTTCGTTATAGCGATTCGATTGAGAAGCACCGCGATTTTGCTGTGACGCTGCGCTTGCTTGAGACGGATTAGATTCACTATCTATCGCCGCAACAATCGCTACTCCACCAGCCACTTTCTTGTTTGACATGATCACCGCTTCCGCGCCTAACTCCTCTTTCACTTGGAGCAGCGCCGTTCTCATGTCTTTGGCAAAAAATCGCTTTATTTTCAAACTATGAATCCATTAATGATGCGTGAGATCAGTTACCCACGGCTTGCACAATTCTGATCTGTTTTTCATCCGGGATTTCTTGGTAAGACAGTACCCGGAGATTAGGTATTGTGTTCTTCACAAATTTCGCCAACGTCGAGCGTAATACACCAGAAGTAAGCAGAACGGCAGGTTCGCCTTTCAGTTCTTGTTCCTGTGTCGCTTGGCTTAGTGAAGATTGCAATCGCTCAGCGAGTCCCGGTTCAATCCCCGCGGATTCGCCTCCTGATGCTTGCATAGTTTGATGCAATATTTGTTCCAGTTCAGGTATCAAAGTAATCACTGGTAACTCAGGCTCTATACCATTGATTTCTTGAACAATTAGACGTTTAAGACTAATTCGAACTGCTGCCGTCAATATGTCAGCTTCTTGACTCTTACTTGAGTACTCAGCCAAAGTTTGAACAATCGTGCGAATATCGCGGATTGGAATGGCCTCGTTTAACAAGTTTTGTAGGACTTTCACCACCACACCTAATGGTAATTGGTCAGGAACAAAGTTCTCGACTAACTTAGGCGCGCTGCGTCCCAACATTTCTAATAAATTCTCTACTTCTTCATGACCAATTAGCTGTGATGCGTTGTTGGTCAATAGCTGGCTTAGGTGCGTCGCTAATACCGTTGATGAATCAACAACCGTATAACCCAGAGCCTGCGCGTGCTCACGCTGATCTTCTCGGATCCATACGGCTTCCAGTCCAAAAGCAGGGTCAATGGTTGGCTCACCATCAATCATGCCATACACCTGACCTGGGTTAATCGCTAGCTCTTGATCCGGACGAATCTCTGCTTCGCCCACCGCAACCCCCATCAATGTAATTCGGTAACTGTTTGGGGTCAGCTCAAGATTGTCACGAATATGAACCGCTGGAATTAGGAACCCAAAATCTTGCGATAACTTTTTACGCACGCCTTTTACGCGCTCTAGCAGTTCCCCACCTTGGTCTCTGTCCACCAAAGGGATTAAGCGATAACCGACTTCCAAGCCAATAATATCGACTGGCTGGACGTCATCCCAAGACAGTTCGCGCTGTGAGGAAGGTTCTGTACCTTCGTCTGCTGTTGCTGGTAAAGCGGGCTCTTTCGCTTTCTGCTTCTGCCGTTTGTCGATGAAATATGCCGCTGCACCGGCCGCGACTGCCAGGCTCAAAAACGCAAAGTGTGGCATGCCCGGTACGATGCCCATCACACCAAGAATAGCCGCAGTAATCATCAGCGCTTTTGGGTTGTCGAACATCTGGAAGACCAGTTGTTCCCCCATGTCTTCATCGGTGTTTTGGCGCGTCACCATCATTGCCGCTGCAATCGACAGCAATAGCGATGGGATTTGTGCGACCAAACCATCACCGATTGTCAGTAAGGTATAGATTTCAATCGCTTCACCGAAACCCAATCCATACTGCGCCATACCGATCGACAGACCGCCGACGATGTTGATAAACAGAATCAAAATACCGGCAATCGCGTCACCTTTTACGAACTTCGAGGCACCATCCATCGAGCCATAGAAATCCGCTTCTTTGGTCACTTCAAAACGACGAACTCTTGCCTGCTCTTGGTCTATCAATCCGGCATTCAAGTCGGCATCAATCGCCATTTGCTTACCCGGCAACGCATCAAGCGTAAAGCGAGCACTTACCTCAGAGATACGACCCGCACCTTTGGTCACCACCATAAAGTTGATGATCATTAAGATGAGGAAAACCACTAGGCCGACCGCGTAGTTACCACCAATAACGACGTTACCGAACGCCTCAATTACGTTACCTGCCGCATTACCGCCTTCATGACCATGCAGTAAGACGACACGAGTCGAGGCAACGTTCAAAGCCAAGCGGAGCAACGTGGCGATCAGCAATACCGTTGGAAAAGCAGCGAAGTCCAAAGGGCGACGTGTGTAAACGGTCACTAACAACACCACCATCGACAGCGCGATGTTAAAGGTGAAGAACATATCCAGCAAAAATGCTGGAATCGGCAGTACCACCATCGCTAGGGTGGCCAAAACCATCACCGGAGCACCAATAGCTGGCATTTCACGTTGAGGGATTCGTGGCAATTTATCTGCAAACGGCAGGCTTAACTTCATACTGCGAGAGATCTCAATCGATTGAAGCGTCACGTAAGCTCTTACTATTAATACGCGACCGCTTTAGCCTAAAAGTTTAGGTAGGGTTGATAATTAAAGCGTTTTAAGCAATCTATGTACCATAATTAGCGCCAAAATAATGACTAAACACTCAAATAGAGCTTAGCTTTTGATCAAACGAGCTTTTTTAAGGCTTTACCGCTTTTCGTATCAATGACGGTGCTCGGGCGGGATTGGCAAATCATAATCTTGAATTTTCGGGCGCTGTCCACCTCGTTTTCGGTATTGCTTCAATTGGAATACAAATGCCAAAACCTGAGCGACGGCAGTAAATAACCCATCGGGGATCTCTTGCTCGAGCTCTGTCGTGTGGTACAACGCACGAGCCAAAGGTGGTGCGGGCACAATCGTAATGTCATGTTCGCGGGCGACTTCTCGAATCTTCATCGCCATGTGGTCAGTACCTTTAGCGATCACGACTGGCGCACGGTCTGTCTTCTGTTTATAACGAAGCGCTACCGAGAAGTGCTCTGGGTTAGTAACAATAACATCAGCTTGAGGAACATCCGCCATCATTCGACGTTGAGCCGCTTCCCTTTGCAACATACGAATACGGCCTTTCACTTCCGGCTTACCTTCAGTCTCTTTGTATTCGTCTTTGACTTCTTGCTTCGTCATTTTTAACTGATCAGCGTGCTGCCAGATTTGAAATGGAATATCGATGGCAACCACAATCAATAGCGAGCAACTGATCAGCAAAATAAAGCTCAGCAAAATATCTAAAGCATGGAAGATGTTTTGCGGATACACATCCATGCTCAATTGAATCAGATCGGCCTGCGATGCTTGGATCAAATAGATGGCGACACCAGTGACCAGAACCACTTTAAGGATTGATTTGATCAACTCTACCCAGCTTTGCATGCCAACCATTCGCTTTAAGCCGCTAAGCGGATTCATTTTCGACAGCTTGGGCATGGCCGCTTGGGCAGAAAAACTGATTCCTCCCACACCTGCTGCTCCAATCATGGCGGCGGTAAACAATGTCGCTAACACCAAAAATAGTGGGAACAACAAATCACTCATCGCGCCCAAAGCGATATCAAACAGTTTTGCAGTATCGAAAATCTCTTCTCGTTGAAGATCAAATAAACGGCTCATGATGGAAAACAATGAACGTGCTAACGCCTCTCCAAACCACATCAATGAAATGGCGCCAACGATCAGCACAGATGCTGATGCGAGCTCTTTAGATCGAGCGACCTGCCCCTTTTCTCTGGCTTGTTGTAACCGTCGGGGCGTGGCTTCTTCGGTGCGTTCCTGACCGTCTGATTCTGCCAAATCTTAGCACTCCAAGCGAATAAGCCGACAAATCTGCGCCTCACCCACTGTCCAGAACATTTCATAATGACTGTATAGACCAGCCAGTATGTACCAACAAAGTAATAGACCCACCATCAAAGCAAAAGCAAAACCAAGCGAGAAGATATTCAGCTGTGGTGCGGCACGGGTCATTACACCAAACGACAAGTTAATGGTCAGTAGTGCAATAATGCCGGATAGAGACATACTCAATGCCGTTTGGAACATAATACCAAGCCAGCCTGCCATTTCACGGAAATCAACCGCGTTGAGCGAGCCGGAGCCAATCGGCAAAGTTTTAAAACTGAACACCACCAATTGCAGCATTTTTAAGTGTCCATCGGTGGCAAGGAAAAACATTGTCGTTAAGAACATGAATAACTGGCCAAGCAATGGCGTGTTCTGACCATTTGCGGGATCAACCATAGAAGCAAAGCCCAAACTTGATTGCATACCCAATATTTGACCAAGTAGGACAAAGGTTTGAATCATAAATTGAGTAACCATACCCATCGCTATGCCGATGATCATTTGCTCGGCAATGGTCATGAAGCCACGAAACGAGAGTAGCTCAATGTCTTGAGGTACGGCGGGGATAGCTGGCATGACAGCGAAAGTGATGGCTAAACCGAGGTAAAGGCGGATTCTTGGCGAAACAAATCGGGCCCCGGTTACTGTCATCACCATCAACATGGATGAGATACGAACATAGGGCCAGAAGTAGTTTGCGATCCAATCTAAGACAACGCTAGTGGGGTACTCCATAGGCGCCTCTAATAAAGCACCTGAGGTAAGCGTTCAATCAAGCCATAGAAATATTCCATCAACATTTGCGTCATCCAATGCCCAAACAGCATCAGGGCCAAAAGCGTGACAATCAAACGCGGTAAGAAGCTCAATGTTTGTTCGTTGATGGAAGTCGCAGCTTGAAAAATCGCGACTACAAGGCCGATAAGCAAGCTTGGGATGATAATAGCGCAGACCATGATAAGCACCATCCAAAGTGCTTCACGGAAAAGCTCGACAAACATTTCTGGTGTCATGTCTTATCCTCTATCTGCGCTTATCTAAAGGGCAAAGCTGCCCGCGAGTGTCGAGAGTATCAAGTTCCAACCATCGACCAATACGAACAACATCAACTTGAACGGCAACGAAACAATCATTGGTGACAACATCATCATACCCATTGCCATCAGTACCGAAGCGACTACAAGGTCAATAATCAAAAACGGCAAGAAGAGCATAAAGCCAATTTGGAATGCAGTTTTTAGCTCTGAGGTGATAAAAGCCGGAATCAACACCGCCATCGACACATCTTCTGGATTCTCGACTTGCTCTCCTGACATGGTTACGAACGTCTCCAAATCTTTGATTCGGGTCTGCTTAAGCATAAATGCTTTCATTGGCGCTTGTGCAGCATCAAACGCTTCTCGCGCCGTAACTTGCTCGTTCAAATAAGGCTGAACAGCTTTGTCGTTGATTTCGTTCAGGACAGGAGACATAACAAAAAAGGTCAAAAACAGCGCAATACCAATAATAACCTGATTAGAAGGCGTTTGTTGCAAACCCATTGCCTGACGCAATATCGACATCACCACCACAATTCGAGTGAACGAGGTCATCAGAATCACCATGGCAGGCAAGAAGCCAAGCATGGTCATTAACGCTAAAATTTGTAGTGTAACCGAGTAGTCTTCACTGCCATCAGGGTTCGTGGTCATGGTGAATGCTGGAATACCACCGCCACTAGAAACGGACATAGCACGGCTAGCACCAGTATCACTTTGCATAGCCTGAACTGTAACACCACTTCCATCGGCTAAGTTATCTGGCAGCGCTGACTCCTCTGCTTCAGCAAAGGTAAATGAAGAAAACAGCACGCCGACAAAAAGTAACAACGTACTCAGGAGCAAACGAATTGGATTACCCTTTGTCATGTTTTTTGATCAGCTGGCTAAATTGAGTCGCAAAAGCATTGGTCGCCAACTCTTCCTCTTTCAGTGGCTTATCTAACTTGGCTAAAGTTTGGATCGATTGGCTAGTAATCCCAACCAAAAACTGTTCTTCACCCACTTGAACTACTGCGATTCTTTCTTTTGTACCCACTGGCAACTGACTCACTATACGCAAGCCCTTTTGTTGTCCCATCGCTGGCACTTGCATACGTTTCAGCAACCAAGCCAGCAAAAGAATCACGCCGATTACAAGCACAAGCGAGCCAAGTGTCGTCGCAAGATCCAGATTATTTGGTGCGGCAGCAAATGCATAAGGAGCACTTAGCATTAAGCTCAGTGCTCCAGTGATTTGCTTCAATCGCATTTTGATTGAACGACTCATCTTAACGCAGCTTCTTAATTCGTTCAGTTTGGCTGATCACATCCGTCAAACGGATACCAAACTTATCGTTGACGACCACGACTTCGCCGTGAGCAATCAAAGTACCGTTAACCAATACGTCGAGCGACTCACCGGCTAGACGATCCAACTCAACAACCGAACCTTGGTTAAGCTGCAACAGGTTCCGAATGCTAATTTGAGAACGACCGACTTCCATCGAAATCGTCACCGGGATATCCATAATAGTGTCGAGTTTACGACGCTCATCTTCGCTAATTGGGCTTGAAGTGTCTTTTAGCTCTTCCAGTGGCGCAGCCAATACTTCATCTACGTCTACAGAAGGGGCAGACGGGTCTTCGCCAAGAGCGGCTGCCCATTCGTCTGCTAGCTTTTGATCGTCACTTGGTTCCATTTTTCTATCCTGTGTTACGCCTTACTCATGCCATAGCATGTCTATTTAATAAGGTATCTTAATGGTCTATATCGTCTTCACTCTCAAGCTCGGACATGATGTCTTTACCTAAGAAAGCTAAATCTGTTTTGACGACATGTGGGCGCTCAATTTCCTCAGAAATTTGCACCGCTAATTTGTCTTCCGAACGACCCATTTTTACGCGATAGGTCGGTAGGTCTTCTACAAACATCGTCGCATGTTCTGGCATTTCAATCGGGATGATGTCGCCCGGTTGCAGCTCCATGAGATCACGCAAAGAAATGTCTTTTTCGAGCAAGTTCACGCGGAAGTTAACCGGACAATCCATGATCTCTTCACGTAGTGCTGAGCTCCAGCGAACGTCCGTTTCCATCTTGTCGGACTGAACACCTGCATCCAATAGTTCACGGATAGGCTCAACCATGGAGTAAGGCATAACGACATGAAAATCGCCGCCACCGCCGTCAACTTCTATATGGAAGGAACTCACGACAATCACTTCTGTCGGGCTGACAATGTTTGCCATACTTGGGTTTACTTCAGAGTCGAGATATTCGAACTCTACCCCCATCACTGGCGACCACGCTTCTTTATAATCTTCAAATACAATTTTCAGTAACAACTGAATGATGCGGCGTTCCGTTGGGGTAAATTCACGGCCTTCGATTTTGGCGTGGAATCGACCATCACCGCCAAAGAAGTTTTCTACCAGAATAAAGACTAAACGAGCCTCCATGGTGATCAACGCAGTGCCTTTTAACGGACGAAAACGCACCATGTTCAAACTGGTTGGCACGTACAATGTGTTCTGGTATTCACCAAACTTCATCATCTGCACGCCATTGATCGACACCTCTGCCGTTTTACGCAGCATATTAAACAGACTAATACGCATGTGCCGTGCAAAGCGCTCGTTGATAAGTTCGAGCGTCGGCATTCGACCACGTACGATCCTGTCTTGCGACGAGAAATCAAAATTGACGGCACCCTCAGTGTCGTTTTCTATCGGTTCATCGACGTCATCAACATCGTCAACCCCATGCAATAGCGCATCAATTTCGTCTTGGCTTAATAGATCGGTCACGTTTTACCTATTGAATAACAAAATCTGTAAACAGTACTTTTTCAATCACTGGCTTACCGACCGCAGCATTCAGCGCTGCTTTGATATCTTCGGAAGCACGATCGCGCAATTCCACTCGTCCTGTAGGAGAGCGCAATTGATCAACCGTCGCGGAAGCAAACGTTGATAGCATAGAGCTTTCAATCAGTGGCGAATGATACCGCGCCAACTCTTCATTTTCTGCACCGCGAACCATTAACTGCGCTTTAATTTGAACCAACCTATCGCGGCTATCCCCAGTAACGTTAAATACAAATGCCTGAGGAAGATTCACATACGCGATGGGCGCAGCATCCGATGCCTTCACTTGAGCCTGTTGAGACGATTCAGCCTGAGCAGGTTCATCAGAGCCCATTAGAAAAAATGCCGCTGCCCCGCCACCAAGTAGTAATACTACAACAGCGATGATGATGATAAGTAACTTGCTTTTTCCTTTCGGCGCATCGGCCCCTTGTAACTGTTCTTCTGCCATTCTTGTCTCTTATTGTTCTTTTGAGTTACCAAGACGTTTTAGTGAGTTGCTTGGTAACCGTATGCCATTGCCGTTAAACGGCCTTTTATGCGTAAAAACTAATTCCATCACGCTTTGAAGCGACATTCAAATCCAGATTGACATCAGATTCAAAACCCTCTTCGGACTGTCCAGAAAAACCGCCACTTTGCGCGCTTTGACCATGTTGTTCAGCAGTATACCTACCTTGCTGTTGCCCGCTGTTTTGTTGCTGGACGGAAGAATCAGCCAGCTGCATACCTTGTTGCGCTAGCATTTCTCTCAAACGAGGGAGCGTCTGTTCAATAATGTCACGAGCTTGCGGGTTGTTCACTGTAAAATGTACATTGGCAACGTCATTATTCATGGTCATACGAATTTGCATACGACCTAACTCTGGTGGATCAAGACGAATATCGAGATTTTTCAGATTCTTCGACATCATCATTTGCACTTTTTCCGCAACTTGCTCGTTGGCTAGCTCTTTAGTTAGTTGCAACGGAAGCTGAGCTTGTTGTGCAGCATCAATACGCGCTTGTTGCTGTACATTAATTCCTTGCTGACCTGCCATAGCCTGAAGCTGTCCAGCGAAACCGTGTTGGAGATCCGGCTTATCTTGTCTATCCGCAGGCGCCTTTAGCGCACCAGTCGCCAATGCTGCGTTCATCACTTTCTGGCTAATCTCTCCGTCTTTCACACCTTGAAGCGACGTCGGCACTTGCGCGGCTATCAACGTATCGGGCGTTGAAGATAATGCTACTTTATCTCCACTATGAGTAGCTTGTGGCTGGAGGGCTTGAGCCGCTGCATGCTGGATTTGCTGAGACACTGCCATAGCTCCAGCCTGGCGAGTTAAATTATGTTGTACTTGTTGCTCTGCGAGAATCTGTTTAATGTCATTAGGGAGCGCAACAAATTGGGCAAGGTCTTGCTCAGGAATATCCGCCGTGATCGTTCCTTGTTTCAACCCTTCAATGATCTGAGCTTCTTGCTGAGTCAGTGGTTTTCCTTGCGCCAACTTGGTATCTATAACTTCAAGTTCATCCAAGGAGACTCGTGGAAGCGCGTCGATGTTGGAACCATCAACGTCTGTTAACAACGGCGACAGCTCATTAGCTACTTCACCACTGACTGCGCTCTTAGTCGTCGGATGGCTGGCTTGTTTCGCTAGCTCTTGCCAAGCAGCAAACTCAGACGAGAGTTTGTCGACATCGATAGGTTGACCATTCTTATCTAAAATTGGCTCTAAGTCTTGTCCTGGGATCATCTGTGCTTGTTCAAGCGAATGAACTAATGGCGTTTCATTCAAAGCCAGCTCATCAAGGTTTGTCGAAACGGTTGCTTGCTCGTGGAACGAATGCACTAAATTTGCTCTCTGAGGCAAAACTTTGCCACTATCGATGGATGCATTACTCGCATTCAGGGTTTGATTCGCTTGTTCAATTCGACCAAGAAGCTGTTGTCCTTCGCCCATCGTGCTTTTTACGTCCATTGTATTTGATGGGTTACTCGTATCAATTGATGTTGATTTCACTTTTTCGATAGCTTCAACATCAGGCTTCAAAGGTGTGCTGTTACTCGCCTTTTGTAAACTTGCCTTGTCACTTAGGGTTGCATTCGGTTTGTTTGCTGATGTTTCATCAAAATCATGGGGCCCGTCACTGACGGATTCTTGGCTTTCTTGCGCCAACAATTCGTCCGAGACGTTAGCAGAAGAAGTACTGCCTACATCCGCTCTTTCTTTTTCTTCAACCACTGTCGATTCTGTTGCTACTTTTTCGGGCTTTTGTTTACCAGCAAACGCATCGGTTAACGTTTCTAAAAATCCCTTGCTTTCAGTGCTCTCTGCAGACGCTTTAGCGGACACATCAGAAACTGGCGTCTTGGTAGTCGCAGATACATGGGACAAATTCACACTCATTTAGAAACTCTCGTTCTCGTGGCTCTGAGCGTATCGCTGACAGGCAGCAATACTGGCGGCAAACAAAGGTCAAAAAGACCCGATACTGACAGCTAAAATGCAAAAATCACACCACAATATTGAGCCAATTCTCGGCAAGCTAATAGATGGCATGTTTATGGAACAAACATCAACAGTACTATCCGAGAACCTGGTTCCTAACATGATGTACAGCTACTTGATTGACTTTGAAAAACGATAAGCGTAAACAGACATTTGACTTAACAATTAAGGAATCACTTTGAAGATCACAGAATTACGCCAATATAGAATCAAAGCAGGCAAAACAGAACAGTGGCTAAGTTGGATGAAGGAAGAACTGTTGCCCTATCAACGTTCACAAGGCATGCGTGTACTGAATACTTACGTCCACACTGGTGATGATGGACATGACTATTTTGTTTGGCTTAGAGAGTTCGACAATGAACAAGCACGCCAGACTCTCTACGAAAAAACATACAACGAGTGGTGGGTTCGCGAGATTCGACCGAAGGTATTTGAGCTAATTGAACAAGACTCAATCAAAGTTACCTTACTTGAATCGGTAGAGATGTAGTCAACTGCAACACCGTAATGCAATATCGAACCGATAACCTTTAGAAACGATGTGGTTTTCGACTGTAAAGTAAGGTGGAAAACTCGTCCATTTGCTTTTGTTCGCGCTTAGCTTCAGCAAGTTGTTTCTCTTTTTCGCGTTTGTCTATCATCCACTCATAGGATTTGCGTTCTTTACGCACGGTTAACCAATATTCTTTACAGTTTTCAACCTGCTCTTTGAAATGACTTTCTGCTTGCTTTTGCTTAGATAAAGTCTCATCTAGCTGGGTAAGGAATCGATTTAAGTGTCCATATTGACTTGCCGTTAGGCCCGCCTGACCACGGTCGACGAGTTGCTGGCAATAATCAAGCCGATACTTTTCAATTTGTTCAACCTGACGGTAATAATCTTCGAGTTCAGAACGCGCTTTGTTCAGTGCAAGCACAGCTTGGTCTTCACGATCCTTAGTTTGCTCAAGTAGAAACTCCATCGCATTATTCACGCGCTATCACCCACCCAAAATGTTTCTAAGCATATTGATGCACATATCGTATGGCACCGATTCTTTCATGCTCTGCTGCAAGTATTCGTCTAACTTCGGTTTCAAAGTAAATGCGCCATCAATAGCAGGATCGGTACCCGGTTTGTACGCTCCAATCGAGACCAAATCTTGATTCTTGCGACAAATAGACAAGACCTGTCGCACCGCTTTTGACATCAGAACGTGCTCTTCGGTCGTGATTTGCGGCATAACACGGCTCACCGACTTCTCGACATCAATCGCCGGATAATGGCCTGCATCCGCCATTTCACGAGAAAGTACAATATGGCCATCAAGAATGGCTCGCGATGCATCCGCTATCGGATCTTGCAAATCATCCCCTTCGGTCAACACGGTAAAGAACGCCGTAATCGAGCCTTGTTCGGCACTTCCATTACCCGCTCGCTCGACCAGCGCTGGCAGCTTGGCAAATACAGAAGGCGGGTAACCTTTCGTCGCTGGCGGCTCACCAACAGAAAGTGCGATTTCACGCTGTGCTTGTGCAAAACGAGTCAACGAGTCCATCAATAGCAGAACATCTAACCCTTGGTCCCTGAAGTATTCAGCAATCGTTAATGCCGTTTGGCACCCCTTTAAGCGCATTAGAGGTGAAGCATCGGCAGGCGCCGCGACCACCACTGAGCGGCGACGACCGTCCTCACCCAAGATCTCTTCGATGAACTCTTTAACTTCACGTCCACGCTCACCTATCAGGCCGACGACCACAACCTGTGCGGTGGTGCCTCGCGTCATCATGCCAAGCGTGACCGATTTACCCACACCAGAACCTGCAAACAGACCGATACGCTGACCTTTACCAACCGTCAACAAACCATTGATGGCTTTTAGGCCAACATCGAGCGGTTCAGAAATTGGTTTTCGAGCCAACGGGTTGATCGGCTCAGCATTAAAAGAGGCACGGTGATCGGTATACAAAGGGCCAAGTCCATCAAGTGGATTCCCAACCCCGTCTATCACGCGCCCAAGTAACTCCATGCCGACAGGCAAACCAGCGTCACTGGTTAAAGGGGTGACTCTCGCGCCAGGTAAAATGCCCGTAATTTGTTCGCTTGGCATTAAAAATAGGTTGCCACCTGAAAAGCCGACAACCTCGGCTTCCATCTGACCTGACATGGTTTCCACTAAGCATAAACTGCCAATCGGTGCGCGACAGCCGGTCGCTTCCAACGTTAATCCAACCACACGCACCAGTTTGCCAGAGGCGACAGGGCGTGTCGTAAGACCTTCAACTTTATAGCTTTTTAAGCGGTCAGCGAGTGCTTGCATGGATTACTCACCCTCTTGATGACGGTTTGCGCCACAAAAGCTGTGCAATACGCTTTTGACGCGTTCTTCCATGCGATAAATAATGCTTGATTCACCGGCTTCAATCTGGACGTCACCTCGATTGAGCGATGGCTCAACAACTAACGTCCAGTTGCGACAATCAAGGTCTTCTTCACCATAAGCTGAACGAATAATCGCGACATCTTCTGGATTCAGGTGCAAGGTAATAGGGTGGCCTGATATTGGTAGTGCTTCGACCGACTGCTTCACTGTATCTAAAATAATTTGAGGGTTGGTTTGTACTTCAACGTGCACCACTTCTTTGACTAAACAGAGCACCATATCCACTAGCTGCTTTTCAACCTGAGCATTCATCAACTCCAAAGGTTGAGCAAACTGATTGGCCAAGTTCATGAAGGTTTCAACTTGCTGCTGAATGTATTCTTGCCCTGCAGTTACCCCTTCAGCTTTTCCGAGCTCGAGACCTTCAGCATGGCCGGCTTGCAACCCTTCTTCTTTACCTTTGTCGTAACCTTGCTTAAAGCCAGCTTCCTGACCTTGATGTAAGCCTTCTTGATAAGCACCTTGCTTAATCAGTTCAATTTGCTCTTCGGTTAGCGCAAGTGGCTGCTCTTCTTCAGGCTCATCAAAATTCGGCACCCATCCCGGGTCATAGTTGAACGCGGTTTGTTTTGCTTGTTTGGCTTTAGGCTCGCCATAATCAGGCAGCCCCCAACGTTGAGGTTCGATCATCGAATCATCTTCATCAGGACGGATAAATCCACGTTTTCTATCGCCAGCCATGGGTTACCTATTGTGTGTTCGATTAAGAAGTGAGGGTGCTCCGCAATAGGATAATTGCGAAGCAATAGAAATTATAAGAATTCGTCAGCACCGCCAGATAGCATGAGCTCACCAGCATCCGCCATTCGACGGGCAATTGCTAAGATTTCTTTCTGAGCGGCTTCTACATCTGCCACTCGTACTGGCGGCATCGCTTCTATGTCATCACGCATCATATCAGCAGCACGTTTAGACATATTCTTGAAGACTTTCTCACGTAACGAGTCATCTGCACCTTTGAGTGCTTTTTGCAACACGTCTTGTGGTACGTCACGCAGCAACTTCTGAATACCTTGGTCGTCCACCTCGACTAAGTTTTCGAAGACAAACATTAGGTCTTGGATTTGCGTCGCCATGTCTTCGTCCTGATCGCGAATTTGTTCCATCAACAAACCTTCGACGTTGTTGTCTAGGTAGTTCATGATCTCCGCTGCTGCTTTCAGGCCGCCAATTTTGGCTGCTTGTGCACCCGCTTGACCCGCGAACTGTTTCTCCATGATTTCGTTCAGCTCTGCCAATGCTGATGGCTGAACTTCTTCAAGGTTGGCAATACGCATCATCAGATCCAAACGCACGCGCTCAGGGAACTGAGACAAAATCTCTGCAGATTGGTCTGCTTCTAAATAAGACAGTACGATAGTTTGAATCTGTGGGTGTTCATTGACAATAATGCTCGCCACTTGGCGTGGGTCCATCCATTTCAAAGAATCCAAACCCTTTGAGCCCGTACCAAGTAGGATCTGGTCAACTAAGTTGTTGGCTTTGTCTTCACCAAGAGCGGCAACCAATGCATTACGCATAAAGTCTTCGCTGCCCATACCAATGTTGGTGTATTTCTGGATATCCTCCAAAAACGCACGATGAACAGCAGATACCTTGTCTTGGCTGAGATCCTTCGCGCGAGCCATCGCACTACCAACACGCTGAACCTGTTTTGGTTCTAGGTGACGGATAATGCCAGCTGCATCTTGTTCATTAAGGCTCAGTAGCAAAATTGCCGCTTTTTCTTCGCCAGTAATGGTTGAAACATCCAGCTCTACTGGCATTCCCGCGGCGTTGTCATCTTGAGGTACGATATCGTTAGCCATTGTCATTCATCCAGTTTTTCACTACTTGAGCAGCCAGTTCAGGTTCATTCGCAACCAGAGCGCGAACCGCTTTCAATACATCTTCATCTTTATGAAGGTTTGGCAAATCAATACTTGAGCCAAACTCGAACAGTTCGCTGCTTTCGATGTCACTGCCAATCAAGCTAGTTTCACCATCCGCACCAATCGGCAAGCCGTCTGGTCCGTACATTTCGTCTTCATCATCGCTGGTAGGGTTAAGCAATTTCTTCATTGCTGGGCGAACCAGAACCAACACAACCACAATAATCACTAATGCACTTGCGAACCAACGAACCCAATCACTGAAGTTAGGGTGCTCCCAAATTGGTGGTTCTTCTAGCTGCTCAGCCTCTGGCTCAGCAAACTTTACACTCAATACATTCAGCAAATCGCCACGGCCTTGATCAAAGCCAACGGTACCAATTAATACTTGGCGAATGGCATTGATTTCAGATTCGGACATTGGGGTATAAGTCACTTCACCCGTATCAGGGTTAACTTGACGACGGTCTTTAATCGCAACAGAAACGGTCTGACGAGCCACTGTCCCGGTCTGCTTTCGCTCGTGGCTGATGGTCGTATCAAGTTCAAAGTTACGCGTGGATTCTTTACGAACTGAACCCTGCCCCATGACAGAACCATCTTTCATTTGAGCCACATCTTGCGGAATTGAGGCATCCGCTGGAGGCTGATTACTCAACGCACCCGGAATACCCGCTACCATGTTACCGTTATTGTAATCTTCGAGTGCGTACTCACTGCGGGTCGCAGGGGTGTTTGGATCAAAGCGTTTGCGGGTTTGTTCAACCGCACTGAAGTCCATTTGGATATCAACCTGCGCCGTATAGTTGCCATAACCTAAAATGGGTAATAGTACGGAATCAATTTTTTCGCGCAGCGCTTGCTCTTGGCTGCGTTCTAATTCTTGTTCTTTGCGTCGCGCCGCAGAAGCGGGATCTTGGGAGCCTGAGCTGAGTAAGCGGCCATGCTGATCTGTGACGGTAATTCGAGAAGTTTTCATTCCCGGCACAGCACTAGCCACCATGTCGACAATAGAATCCACTTCTTGTTGCTTAAGGTTCGTGCCTGTCGACAATGTCAAAAATACCGACGCAGACGCTTCTTGGTTATGACGCACAAACACGCTGTGCTTTGGCAGTGCCAATAACACTCGTGCTTTGCGAACTTGCTTCATTTCTTCAATTGCTTGAGCCAATTGGCGCTCTCGACTGAGTTTGAGACGCTCTTGCTCGAGACGTTGTGAAACACCAAAACCCATGTCTTGCAGCAAAATATCATCGCCCGCTTCTGTAGCTTGGTTAACGCCGGAACGAACCATGCCAAGTTTGATCGAGTTGTACTCACTCGATTCAACAGAAACAGTATTGCCATCAAGCTTATAATTGATTTTCTGCTGGTCCAGATAATCCAGAACGGGGATCAATTCTTCGGTCTCATACGCACCAAGTGGGCGCATTTCCGGTTCTTTGACCCAAAAGAACAGCATCACGATCAATGCAACACAGATGGATATCGACAGCACAAGCACAACCTGACGAAGTAAATCGAGGTCGCCCACTGCCATATCGAATTTTGACGCACTACGCTCCTCTAGATCTGGATTTTGACTCTCCACATCCACATCGGAACTTGCTACCAGTGCACCATCTGAGCCGCCTTCAGTGACGGTTAAATCTGTAGACTTGTCTGCCACACTTATTACCTAAATTACACTGGCATGTTCATGAGATCTTTATATGCCTCAACGAGTTTATTGCGAATTTGAACCGTCGCATCAAAAGCGACACTAGACTTGTTACGAGCGATCATAACGTCAGAAAGGGATACATCGGCATCACCACGATCAAAACGGGTTTGTAAATCACCAGATGCTTTTTGAAGTGTGTTTACGTTATTGATGGCTTTAGTTAGGAGATCGTTAAAATCTGCTCCAACTTTCGCCCCACTTGCAGTAGGAGCCGTATTGGTTGCTTCTACCATCATGGCGCGCATTTCTGCCTGAATACCATCAATTTTCATTAGCACCTCTAAGCCAAAAGATTGACTATTAACAAAACTGATTATTGACACAGCAATTAACGTGCCATAAGACATTAGCAATCAATTTACTTACACTTTTTGTCTTATGGCCGTTGTCTGTGTTAATTCGGGATATCTATACCAGCATCACGCATTTTGGCAAGCTTATAGCGCAAGGTTCGAGGGCTTATACCCAGTTTCTCCGCCATTTCTTTGCGGCGACCATTACACTCAACCAAAGTCTCCAAAATAATGGCGTATTCTTGATCGCGCAGCTCGCTGCCTAAGCCTTCTCCACCAGTTACTGGGCGGCTGACACTCTCAGCTTGAGCAACTGGCTTAACATTGGGCACGACCATATCTGCATTTTGCACCACGTGTTGCAAGCTATTGGCATCTTGCCAATCTACGCCCTCGAGCAAAATGTGCTCTGCATCGATGTCGCCATTTTCACTTAATATCAGCGCTCGTTGAACCACGTTATCCAATTCACGAACATTACCCGGCCAAGGGTATTGCAATAGTTTTTCTAACGCAACGGTCGAGAATTGAGGCACTGGCATGCCCATTTTGCTGCAATGACGCTCAGCAAGATGCTTGGCAAGCGGTGCAATATCGCCTTTACGTTCTTTAAGTGCAGGCCACGCAATTGGGAATACATTCAGGCGGTAATATAAGTCCTCTCTGAAGTTTCCTTCTGACACGTATTGCTTAAGATCACGGTTACTCGTCGCTAACACACGAACATCTAACTTGATGCTTTTGCGACTGCCTAGGCGCTCTACTTCGCGCTCTTGTAGAACACGCAATAACTTCGCTTGCAGGTTCAAGTCCATTTCGCTGATTTCATCAAGCAAGATTGTGCCACCTTGCGCTTGTTCGAACTTTCCTGGGCATGCCTGAACAGCACCAGTAAATGCGCCCTTTTCATAGCCAAACAGTGTTGCTTCGAGCATATTGTCAGGAATCGCGGCACAGTTAATTGCGACAAAAGGACCATTTTTACGATTTGACGCGTTGTGAATATAGCGCGACATCACTTCTTTACCTGAGCCACTAGGACCTAGCACCATAACATTCGCATCTGTACGTGCCACTTTATCGGCCAACGCAAGTAGACGCAGACTTTTTTCATCTGCCACGACCGCGTCACCATTGTCATCGCTTTTGATCGGTGCATATCGACTGACCATGTTCAGCAATACTTCTGGTGCAAATGGTTTCGCCATGTAGTCAATCGCGCCATCTTTCATTGCAGACACGGCATCTTCAATGTTGGCGTACGCCGTCATTAGCAATACTGGTAAGTTAGGCCAATTCTGCTTGATGCTTTTGAGCAGAGCTAAGCCACCCATACCCGCCATTTGCACATCAGAAACGACGATATCAACCGTATTCGATTTCAGCTTTAACAGTGCATCTTCAGCACAGTCCGCTTCCAACCACTCATACCCTGCCAGAGCCAGAGTATCGACTAGGGCTTCACGAAGACCTTCATCGTCTTCTACGATCAGCACTTTGCTTTGCGCCATTATGATTCTCCAGAAATTGTTATTACCAAAAGCCGCTTATTGCGCTTCTGTTTGCACTCGCTCTAGCGGAATGCACATGGTGAAGCAGGCTCCATCACCCTGCTCTGAAATAAGTTCCAATCGACCGTCATGGGCACGGCAAACCATTTGAACAACTGCCAACCCTAATCCAGTTCCTTGAGAACGTGTGGTAAAAAATGGCTCCATAATTTTGGCTTGCAGTTCTTCGGGCACTCCCGGTCCGCTGTCTTGCACAGAAATGCGTAACTCACCATTTACCGGGCGGAAAAAAATATCGACTTGCGATTCTTTACCAGACATTTGAATCGCATTCATGACCAGATTACTTAATGCGGATGCAATGGCGTTCGCATTGCCTAGTAGCTCAGTTTGTTCTTCTTCCACTTCTAGGCAGTAATCAATACTGTTGTTTTTTAGCGCGGTTTCGACCATCGGCTGATATTCCGCTACCAACTGGGCAATCGTAAATGGCTTAATGACCTTATTATCACCACCTTTAGCAAAAAGCAGCATATCATTAACCTGCTTTTCCAAATCGTGCAGTCGATCCATTAATTTGGTTTGGAAGCGATCTTTTGTCGCTGGAGGAAGATTTGGCGCTCCCAAATTGGATGCATATAACATAGCGCTCGACAGCGGCGTTCTTACTTGGTGAGCAAGCGACGCAACCATACGTCCTAACGACGATAAGCGCTGTAAATCACTGACACGAGCTTGAAGTAAACGGGTTTCGGTTAAATCGGTAATCAGGATCAATTGACCTGTTGTGGACGCCGAGATGGCGAGTCGAACTTTACGGCCATTACGTAATGAAACTTCGTGGCCATCATCTTCACGTGGGTCAAACACCGCCTGGATAACGTTGAACCATTTTTCGTTAACCAGTGGAATCTTAAGAATTCGGTGCGCTTCTGGATTTGCTTCACGCACTACTCCGTACGTATCGAGCAAAATCACTCCAGCAGGCATCACATCGAGCACCTGTTTGTAGCGCTCAACCTGATTCTCTACGGAATCTAAATGGGATTGATTGGTGTTGTTATCCATTACTGCCTGTCGAAATATCGCCGCTAAAACTAAAATAGCTTGGTAAGCAATTAGCGTACCAAGCTATTTTTTATATTTATCAGGACGTTAAGCTATCGACAATAAGTTGACACTCAGAGATAACGGTTTTGGATGCCAGAAAAACGATGTTAACTAGCACAAGTGATAATTCAGATATCGTCTTAAAACTTCACTTTACCTAGCGCTGTAAGTTGTACTTACGCATTTTTTCCACCAGCGTAGTACGTCGCATACCCAGCATGTCGGCCGCTCTTGCTACAACGCCACCCTGCGCTTCTAATGCTTGGCTGATCATATTAACTTCTAAATCAGCCAGCAGCTCTTTCAAATTAACCCCTTCCGGTGGCAGCGCTTGCGGGGCGTTCATGCTGTGATCAAGGTCGTCTTGATCTTCAAAGCTAAAATCTTCAGAGAAGATATCTTGGAATACATCACGCTCTTGCTCTTCCACCGAAACAAATGGATTGCTCTCTGGTTGGAACTCTGGGATGTCACTGTAGCGATATTTGGTTGGTAGATGGTTTACATCCACTAAGCTATTTGGATACAGAATAATCATTCGCTCAACAAGATTAGCCAACTCGCGTACGTTGCCCGGCCAGTTATGCTCCATCAGTGAGTTGATTGCACGAGGTGTAAAACAGATAGGTTGTCCGCCCTCCGCCTCTAAACGTGTCATCAGTTCTTGCAGCAGCAATGGTATATCTTGTTTGCGCTCTTTCAGCGCTGGCATCTCAATCGGAAACACGTTCAGACGATAGAACAAGTCTTCTCGGAACGTGCCTTCTTCAATCATATTTTCTAGATTACGGTGTGTCGCCGCCACAACTCGAACATTTACCTTGATGGTACTATTGCCACCTACACGTTCAAAGCAGCGTTCTTGCAATACACGAAGCAACTTTACTTGCATCGACATTGGCATATCGCCAATCTCATCAAGAAAGATCGTGCCACCGTCTGCGAGCTCAAATCGACCTTTACGGGCAGTTAACGCACCAGTAAACGCGCCTTTTTCGTGACCAAATAATTCGCTTTCTAGGAGCTCAGGCGGTATTGCACCGCAGTTAATAGGTACAAATGCGCCATCGCGGTATGAAGAGTGATAGTGGATGTTACGCGCAACAACTTCTTTACCTGTACCGGACTCACCTAAGATCAACACGTTTGCTTCCGTGTTTGATACTTGCTCGATCAGGTGTCGAACTTCTTGAATACCTCTACTTTGACCAACTAAGCTGCGAAAAAGCGTGTTTTTGCGTGCACTAGCAACAACATTCACTCCTTTTCGCCCCAGAAAATCTTTGCAGTGGCGTAACGCTTCACTAAGCTGTGGGTAATTAAGCGGCAGCTCTAGTTCACCAACAAAATTTGGAAGATCATCAACAGGCAAAGGAAAACGGCCCATGACTAGAAGAGGGATGTGGTAAGCGCTGTTTAAATGAGAGATAACCGTACTCGCCGCTTGACCTGCTGGAATATTACCAACAATACAGCACGACCATACGCTAGACCAATCAACATCGCTGAGCTGATCAGAACTGACCGCTTCGCAATTTTCTCCAACAAATTCCAATATATTGCTTAAATTTAAACGACTTGATGCGTCATCATCAATTACAAGCAGCTTTGCCAAACCATGCATAAGTAAGAATGATTGCCTTTATTTTAGGTGCGTTGCGGCCAAACCTTGATTTGCGCAATTGGGTGCTAAAGAAGGCAGAACCACCACACTCAATTTACGATAGACAAAATAGGAAAATCAGCAACAAAAAAGCCATTAGGGCTACTAATGGCTTCTATTTTATTTGAATATAAAAATAAGGCAACCAAGCAATGGAGAGGTGTGAGCTTGATAGAAACTTTGCTACACAACTCGTTGCGCAATTGACAAATATATTCGTCTAGTATCTTAACGCATTGTTTTGACTATTAAATACCAACTTCAGCAGCGGTAAGATTATGAAACTCTGTTGGGATTTGGTCCCAAGCGGACTTGATCTCACGGATAATGTCGATAACGTCGTCGATCAGCTGAGGCTCATTTTGATGGTTAGCAGCAGAAATTTGCGTGATCATAAACTCATACAGTGAATCTAAGTTTGAAGCAATATCACCACCGTCATCCATAGATAGACAGCTGCGTAGCGCGATAATGATGTCTAACGCTTTACCCAAGCGCTCACCTTTTGCTGGAATATTGCCTGCTTGCATGGCTGCTTTACCTTGAATAAGGCGCTCAATCGCACCAGCCATAAGCATTTGAATGACTTTGTGCGGAGAAGCCGCGCTAAGCTGGCTGTCGACTGATACCTTTTTGTATGCTTGCAAAGAACCGCGCATAGTAATCCTCTTTTAAATAAATTTTTTGTACTGCTGAAGTGAACGCTGGCCATAACGAAACTTATGGAGCTCTTTTCCGACCTTTGACGTTTCCGATTGCATCAGCTCGACAATTCTTTTGGTACGAGTTAGCAACGCTTGCCACTCTGCATCCTGCTTAACCAAAGGATTTTGATGAATAATTGGTAACAGGTTTTGCAATAACCGTTCCCTGATATCGACCAAGCGAAGAATTTCTTCAGCATTAAAATCAATTTTTTCTAATTCTTGCGTAATTAGTTGATCTATATCACTAATTTCCATGAGTTCTTTTTGCATTTATTAACCCAACGCACTCATCAAAGCGCCTAACTGGCCTTGCATTTTACCGGTTGCATCTTGCATCGCGGTAAACTTCGCATGAGTACGCTTCTCTAGGCTTTCCATGCGGCGATCTAATGCCGCTTGATCGTCACTCAAACGGTAGTTTTGTTCTGTGAGACTTTTTTCTCGAGTACGAATACTGCCTGTAATACCTGTGATACCGTGAATCGCATCTTCTACTCGTTTAGCAAAACCTGTGTTGCCACCGAAGAACTTTTCTAACTCGTTGAAGTTATTGTTCAACTGGCGATCTAGCATGTCATAGTTGATTTCTAGGGTGCCTTGACGTGTGGTCGTAATGCCAAATTCTGTTAAGGACTTTAGGTTTTCAGGCGCCTTATCGATTCGAGTAGAAAAGACCGATTTTAATCGTGAATCTGCACTGCGTACGGTGCTGTCACCTGACAACGGCCCTTTTTGACCAGTTACCGGATCCACACTCGCCAACGCTTGGGAGGTTTGATAAAACGAGTTATACGCTGCCACAAAGTTTTCGATATCGTTGCGTACACTTTGACGGTCGTACTCGACACCAATTTCAGCAGGCGGTTTATTCGGTTCTGATTTGCCTTTTAGCGTTAAATCAACACCTTCGATCGCATCTTCAATCACATTGTTGTGGCTAGATAGCTTTGCCACTCCATCAAGCAGAACTTCTGAATCTTGCCCTGCTTGTACTTCTGTCATCCCAAGGTATTCTTCAAAAGCAGATTGTGCCTTTGCGATTTTCGCTTCTGCTTCATCAATTTTTTCCAGACGCTCACGTTCTTGAGGATCAAGTTTAGCGCGATGAATTTGCTTAGCTTGCGCTTCGGAAAGTTCACCACGTGCCACTTTTTCGTCTAACGCTTGCTTTTCACTCGCAATTTTTTGCTCGATTTCCGCTTTTTCTTGCTCAAGAAGCTGCTTAGCCTCTTTCGTCGTAACGTAAGAATCGGTTAGGGTGCCCGATGCGGCATTATTCCAGCCTGGAACATCTGGTGCCTTCTCTATTGCCTTTTCGTCGAGTTCGAGCTCTGGTTCTTCATAAGAGTCCAACAAAGTACCTGACGCAGTTTCTGTCCACCCTGGAATTCTGTCTTCAGGGCGTAAACTCGCGCGTCGGTTGGCTTCATCAATGGCTTCTTGACCAGCTTTGGCTGCTTCTGCACCCGCCGCAGAGATTGGCGCTTGCGATGCATCATCTTGTACATCGTCTGCCGCTTTTTGCTCTTCTGGAGGTAGAGGATTGCCGTTTGCATCCAGCTCTTCTGCTGGTTGTTCCGGAAATTTAAGAGGACCTAAGACATCTTCCGCCGCTGAACGAGCTTCTTCAAGCGCGTTGACGCGGTCTTCAAGTGTTTGGTATTCGAAATATTTAAGAGGGTTGCCTTTTTCTGCCTCCACACTGACTCTGATTTGATGATCCTTACCAGAGAGGTTAGAAGCAAGGATAAGGCGTGGACCTTCGACGTCGTTAATAAGAGATGCACGAACGCCAGGGTTATCTTTAGCGCCATTGATGCCACGTACGACATTGATGAGCTTAGATCGGGAACGAACATCGATATTAAAACGCTCATCACCAAGCGAAATCTGCAGCTTACCAGGGCCAAATTTTGCGTCTTCTGGCAATACGTCAGAAGCGACTTTATGGCTCTGAGCAAGCTGCAACACATCGATAGCATATTTGCCAGCGATAGCATCTGTGGTTGCCGTGGCAGATACAATATTGTCATTGGTCGTTTCGACGGTGCGAACGGCAAATGCTTTCTCCTGACGAAAGTTCGCCATGAGATTTTTCATCGTATCCAATGATTCTCTGAGTCGTCCGTAAGCACTGATACTGGCATCAATTGTCGTGCGTTCGTTGTCGATGCGTTGCTGCTTTGGTACGCGTTCGGCATCCACAATTTTGCTGACCATGGAATTAATATCCATGCCGCCAGACATCCCCAAAGGGCCTAAACTCATCAAATCACCTCTAAAAACGACTTACACTTTTTCAGTCAACAACCCGCTGTTGGCTGTGTGCTCAGCTAGGCGACGCAATACCACTAGCATTTCTTCATCAGGAATTTGACGAATCACGTCACCGGTATTGGCTTCATAAATCGTCACCACATCTCGTCCGGATTCTTCATCCACTCGAAATGCGACTCCTTTGTTTATGGACGTGACAAATTCATTCATTTGTGCGACCAATTTTTCACGTTCTTCTTTGTTCAGTTCTTGACGGCTTTCAGCCATCTCGATCGCAGCTTGAACAGAGAAGTCGTATTCGGTGTTTTTCGCTTTTTGCGGCGAAATCTCACCATTTGAATTTGCTGGGCTAGACGTGCCTATATCATTGCCATTTTTATTTGCAAACTTTGTGCCATTTGGCGTGCCGTAAGGCTGGATGTTCGATGCGTAGGAGGATATATCCATTACAATCTCCCTTCCACCTTATGGGCTAACGATAGAATCTATCGCTTTGGTGCCCCAGCACTAAGGTGTTGACCTCAGGCTGGGTTTACCACTTAGCCCAACAAGCTTAGCGCTGCAGATGGAGACTGCTTCGCTTGAGCCAGGATTGAAGTACTTGCTTGCTGAAGAATTTGCGACTTAGTCATCGCAGTGGTTTCCTTCGCGTAATCAGTATCTTTAATACGGCTTTTAGACGCGTTAACGTTCTCGTTAATGTTGTCTAGGTTGCTGATTGCGTGGTTGAAGCGGTTTTGGAAAGCACCGAGTGAAGCTCGTTGGCTGTCTACGGACTTAAGAGCGCCGTCGATAACCGCTACTGCTTCTTGAGAGCCAGCTACTGTGGTTACGTCGATGTCTTTCACTGTTACGTCTTTCGGACCACCAAAGCCGATCTCGTCTGCTAGGTTGCCAGAAAACTCAACATCACCTTCAACTTTTTGAGAAGAAGCAAATACTTGTAGTTTGCCATCTTCGCCAACAGAGGCTTTTACATCATCGTTTTGACCGTTGATGTATGTCGCTAGCTGCTCAATATCATCGCCTTGCTTAGCGCTGATTGATAGCTCTTTCTCTTCACCCTGCTTGTTGGTGTAGCTCATTTTGAACTCTGTTTTCTCACCAACAGTCCAAGATGCGTCTTTACCCTCTTCTGCTGCGTAGCTCTTACCACCCATTGCTGAAGTGTCTGAGCGTAGGTTACCCATAGAAAGCATCACTGCTTCACCTGAGTCCGCACCGATTTGGAAAGATTGAGTACCGTAAGTACCGTTTAGAAGCTTGTTACCACCGAAAGAGGTAGTTTCAGCAATACGGTTTAGCTCGTCGTTTAGCGCTGTTACTTCTTCTTGGATCGCTACACGTTCTGCTTTTGAGTTAGAGCCGTTCGCCGATTGAAGCGAAAGATCACGCATACGTTGTAGGATGTTGGTAGATTCATTCATTGCACCTTCAGCAACCTGTGCAATAGAAATACCGTCGTTTGCGTTTTTCACTGCCATGTCTAGGCCACGGCTTTGTGCATTCAAACGGTTTGAAATCTGTAGACCTGCAGCATCGTCTTTCGCGCTATTGATTTTATAACCCGAAGACAAACGCTCCATTGATTTTTGTTGACCGTCAGCTGCCTGGTTTAGGTAACGCTGTGCAGTCATCGCAGAAACGTTAGTATTAACGTTAATCGCCATAATTGATCTCCTTAAGGCTTTAGTGAATGTACCGTCGTGTCTCTCACCTCACTTAGGTACATCTCATTTCTCTCAGTCCCTTTAACGGCGACCGATGAATATCCTTTAGAAGAAATTTTCAATTTTTTGCGATTATTTTCTTTGGCTTACTGAAATGTGATGAAGCTCTAATGTCGTGATTCGCAGAAATTCTGAGTCCCCAAAAGACAGAAAAAAACCCAGCCGAAGCTGGGTTTACTCGCTCATCTCTCACCACGAGCCAATGAGGTTCTCGTCTTAGGTTTGAAATTAACCTAGCAGACTTAGCGCTGAGTTAGGCGCTTGTTTCGCTTGCGCAAGGATTGAGCTTGACGCTTGCGATAGAATTTGTGATTTGGTCATTGCCGTCGTTTCTTTCGCGAAGTCAGTATCTTTGATACGGCTCTTCGACGCATTCACGTTCTCGTTAATGTTGTCCAAGTTGCTGATTGCGTGGTTGAAACG